>SXIR01000033.1 GCA_005772765.1 Actinomycetota bacterium | reverse complement strand
GCCATTAAAGCAATTAATAGTTTAAATGAAATCTCTCGCGGGTTCGAATCCCGTCGTCCGCTCCAAGAAGGTCCAGGTCAGACACTCCAAGCAGGTCCAGGTCGGATCGTGCTGCGACGCTGACACTGCGGCACGAAACGCCCGCCGAGGCTGCAAGGTCGGTCGGCGATCGCTGCGATGGTTGGCGAAACCATCCTGACGCCTCACGGCCGCAACGGCAGCCCGACCAACGGTCAGGTCAACGCGCGGCAGCCCCGTTTGCGATGCTGCCAATCAGTTCATGCAGGAAAGCGACACGACGCTCAGGCACGACTGCAATCGATCAGTGTGTAGGCCTGTCGCTCTCCAGCAGCTCCATCAACAGTCCATCGGCCCAGTAGCCGTCGTCTTGGAGCTGGTACGACCTCATCACACCGACCGGCTCGAAGCCGATCCGCGAGTAACACGCGATCGCTGCTTCGTTGTCGGCGGCGGGATCGATCGTCAGCCGGTGGTGCCCCCGAACATCGAACAGATACTCGACGATCGTGCGAAGCGCGTCCGTGGCATGACCCTGACGGTGAACGTGCGGGTCGATGTAGATGTCGACCGACGCATGCCGGTACTGCGAATCGACTTCCTCGGCGTATTGCACCAGTCCGACGGTGCGGTGCGTCAAGTCGAGGATTGTGAAACGGTGGACCTCCTCGTCGCCCAGGTCGTCGTCGAACTCGGCCGCGAGGTCGTCACCCCGCCACCACCTCCGCACCTCGTCGGTGGACCTGATCGCGACGAGTGCGTCGCGGTCATCCCGCCGTGTCGTTCGAAGCACTACCTGCCGACCGTGAAGCTCGAGGCTTGCGTCCACACCAACGATTGTTCCACGACGGCGGGCCCGGTTGTGTTCGGGGCGCAGGTGCGGTTCGTTCACGCATAGGCCGTCCAGAGGAGCGGCCAATGACGTTCTCGGTTTGTCGACGTGAACTATTCCACGATCACGCGATCGGATGCGGCACGGCCGAACACCTCGGGCGCGTAGATCTCCTCGGCCTTGGTCGGCGGGACGACGAACTCGCCGGGAGTGGTCGCCCGAGCGATGTAGGTGTACTCGTAGACGCCGCCGCCCAGGTATGACGCGAAGATTTCGACGCGGTCGTCGCGCAGGTTCTCGTGGTCGTACCACTGCCACCAGGGGTAGGAGACCCGGCTACTGAAGACAGCGTCGGTTCTGAAGTCATCGACACTTGTGACTTCTGGGAACCGTTCGTCCTCCTCGGGGTCGACCGGCACGAGCGGCGCGGTCGCAAGGTCGGGGTTGACCGCTTCGAGTCCGGCGGGCAACGGATCCACCAACGCCAGGTTGTTGTGGCCCGCCTCGGCAACCATCGTCAGCCGGACCCGGACGTTGGCGCCGGCCCGAATGCGCCAGGTCCCGTCGGCGTCGCGGGCCACGTCGCCCTCCTCGATGCCCTCATAGGTACGTTCGACGACAAAGCCCTCGTCACGTGCGTCGAGTGCAAGATCATCGGGGGCGTAGCGCAGCCCGAGTCGGTAGTAGAGCCGACCCGGCCCGTCTTTGGCGATCACGATGTCCGGGTCGCCGGCGAGCTCGTCCATTGGGACGATCGTGTGACGGACATCGGTCGTTCGGCCCGCGAACTCGTGCTCGGCGGCGTAGGTGTCGCCGAGCCACACCCGCGCCACGAAATCGGGTGACACCGCCTCGTAGGTCGCGAAGTAGCGGTGCAGTGCGACGAGGATGAACCCGTTCTCTTGAATGTTGTTCCACCGGCCGCGGGTCTGGTTGCCGATCAACCCCGCAACGACTTTCGGGATCATGTCGCTGTCCGGTCGGCGCGCGATGAGTGCATCGAGCACGATGGCGTCGGTGCGGCGATCGGACGCGAGCACGAGGTGCGCGCCGTCCTCGTAGCCCGCGGCGAACGTCACTGCCGCCGGCGTGTCGTTTGCACGGTTGCGGATCGTCCGTTCGATCTCGGCGTCGATGGCTGGGTCGTCGATCGACGACCAGATCCACGCGACCGCATCGAGCGGAAGATCCGCCTCGCGGTACAGCGCCGCAGCCTTCGCGGGATCGCGATCGCCCGCACGAGCTCGAACGTTGATCGCGTAGGCCCGTACGGCACGTTTCGCGTCGGCCGACCACTCGGCGGGGAGATGCGATTCGATCGTGCGAACGACGCCGAGCGCGCGGTCGTAGGCACCGTTGTCGACATCGAAGCCCTCGGCCCGAGCCAGCGCCAACGCTTCGAAGGCTTGCACGGTGATGTACGGCTGGGGGTCGCGCACGGCACTCCAGTAGCCGAAGGTGCCGTCGGATCGCTGGAGTCGGAGCAACGCAGCGATGTCGGCGCGGATCCGAGAGTCGATCGCGGTGGCGTCGGGAACCGCCTCGGCCGTGAACGCGGCGAACACGTCCCGCAACGATGCGAGCGCCGTGATCCGGCTGGCGTACGCGTCGGCGGACTCGTAGGGGTATTCGTGCAAGTAGACGACGGCGTCGGTGAGGGCCTGCACACCCGTCGAAGCGGTGTCGATCTCGAGCCCGCCGAACTGCGGAATCACGCCGGTCGGTGTGAGCAGTGGTTGTGCGATTGCGCCGTCGTCGACGACCCCGTAGGTGGCGAACGCCTCGCTGGTCGCGGGCGTGTAGACCGGGAACTCGCCGCGGGAGCTGTCGGCGAGGTCGCCGCTTGCGACGCTGACCCGATAGCGCGCGGTGCCCGCATCGGCGACGGCGACCGGGAATCGGATCTCGACGCGGTCGTCCGCCGGGACCGTGATGGTCCGACCGGCGGCCGGCGCGGATCCGTCGTCAATGGCGAGGTTGGAGGTCTCGAGTACGACATCGGCAACGACGTCGGAATCGGTCTGGTTCTGCACGACGACCGGGAACTCGAAACGGTCGCCGAAGTTCGCGAACCGCGGCGCCGATGGCCGGACCTGCAGCGGGAGGCGCGCGGTCAGGCTCGACTCGCCGGCACCGAACTGGTCGTCGCCAGCGGCGGCGATGGCCATGACTCGGTAGCGGGTCAGGTTGTCGGGCAGCGCGACGTTGACGATGGCGTTGCCGTTCGCGTCGGTCGTGACGGCGGGCGCGAAGATCGCCAGCGCGTCGAAGTTCGTGCGTTCGAGAATCGCCGCGTCGGTGATGCGCGTGAGCCCAGGCGCGGCGGCATACAACTGCGAGGCGGTCGTGGAAAACTCGTCGGAGCGGGTCCGTCCCGCCTCGTTCGATCTGTCGAAGTCGGCAGCTTCGGCGGCGCCGTCATCGAAGCTGCCGTCGGGCGGGGCCGGAGCGAAGACGTCGGGGTGGTCGAGCACCATTGTTGCGCGCAGATAATCGACGACTCCCGCCGACGAGTTCGGCCGCATCAGCGCCGAGAGGGGATCGGCGAGTTCGTAGCCCGTCAATGCAAGCACCGATTCGTCGACGACGACGACGGCGACGTCGGCCGCCGGACCGGGATTGCCAGCCGCGTCCCGTACGCCCACGGTGACTGCTGTGTCCGCGCCCGGTTCGACGGTGTCGGCCACCGGAGCGGCCTCGACGTCGAGACGTTGCCCGACGGGGGTCACCGGCAGCGTCAGATTCGCTGATGCGAACGCCGGACGGGGTGGGAGGGCCGGGTCTTCGGTACCGTCGTCGGCGAGGCGAGGCGCAATGCCGGCGATGTCGACCTGCATCGCGAGATCGGGGGCATCGAGATCTCCCAGAGCGACGTCGATCACGGCAGAACCATCGTTGACAACGAACGAAATCGTCTCGACACCGAGCGGTCGCTCCAACGTGAGGCGGCCGTGGCCTTCGGCGAACGGAGCCAGCACGAGCAGCTCGGCCGTGTCGCCCGGCGCGTAGCCCTCACGATCGGGAACGACGGTCGCGGTTTCGAGCTCGACGGTGCGGGTCGTGACCTCGCGTGGGCCGCTCACCCAGCGGGTCAGCTCGCTGCGGTTGCGGCCGCCCGCGTCATCGCGTACGACTGCCGTGACCCGGTATTCCCCGCCGACGTCGGTCGCGAACGAACACGACACGGGTTCGTCGGCCGAGGTGATGGCGCACTCCTGTGCGTCGTGTTCGGTCTCGACGCTCTCGCCGTCACGCCATTCGGACGTGATGCGCGCCGCGCGCACTTCGACGGCGCGGTCGACAACGACGTTGCCATCGATGTCGGTCACGATCGCCTCGACATCGAGCGCTTCGCCCGACCGAACGAACTGGCGGGTGCCTCGGAGCCCGACGTACAAGTCGGCCGAGTGCACGAGGACCTCGATGTTCGACGCGAACTGCTGACGGTTGACGTCTTCGACCGCCGCGTTCGCCGCGACCGTCTGGGGCAGGTCGGGGGTTTCGCCCGTGAAGTCGAGTTGGAGGTAGTGCGTCCCGCTGGCGTCGGTGGCGCCGCGGTACGTCTCGGTCGTGCTGTCGTCGGGGCGGGGGTATCCGAGGTCGCTGTCGAAGCGCACGCCCGAGTCGTGATCGAACGAGCTCGACTCGATCCACCACGGTTGCCATTCGCCGAACGTGAAGTCCGACCAGTTGGGCGGCGTGTACGTAGCGTTTCGGGTTGTGACCTGCCAGGTCGTCGGCGCGTCGCGCAGGGTCCCGCCCGAGAAGTACTGCGCGACAGCGGCCAAGGTCAACGGGTCGGTGAGGACGTGCGGCCCCTCACTGTCAGCCCGGGTGACGACCTCGAACTCGGGGCGGCGGAACTCCTCGATGCTGATCGAGGCGCTGGTGGCGCCGACGCGCCCGCCGCCACCGTTGACGACGACATCCACCGATGCCGGCCCGAGCGCGGCACCTGCATCGATGTCGATCGCGATGTCGAACGCGCTCGCCGCCGAGAGTTCGACGGTGCCCTTGGCGAGTTCGTTGCCGAACGCGTCTCGTGCGGTCCAGATCGCGGAGCGATCGTCGGTGAGCCGTTCGATTCGGCCCGTCGCCACTCGATAGTGGCGGAACCAACCTTTGACGTGCGCGGTTTCGCCGGGTCGGTAGAGGCCTCGGTCGCTGAACGAGAAGCCGAGGATCGAGTCGGACTGGGGCAGGGACGCCCAATGGCCCTGGTTCGCCGCCAGGATCGCCGTGTCGGGTCCGAGCCGAGCGGTGAGGTGCCGTGCCGCCTGTGCGCTCATTTCGAGCGACGCAAGGCCTTCGGCGTCGGTCGCGGTTGGCGTCCCACGCCCACTCAATCGCACTGCGACATCTGCGATCGGTGAGCCGTTCCGTACGTCCGTGGCCCACGTCACGAGCTCGCGTCCGTTCGAGTACGCGTCGACGCCGATGTTGGTGCGTTGGACCCACGCAATCGTCGGTCGATTCGACCAGAAGTCGTCATCGTCGCGATCGAAGACCACCGTCGGCGAGACGACGACGACGAGGTGCCCGAACGCCGAGTCGAAGTCGGCGCTCAGATCGACGCGAGTCTCGGTGCGTTCGATGCCACCGCCATCGATCTCGATGGTCGACGACGAACGGGTCGTCCAGGGTGCGTCGGGGCGCGTGGTGTCCGCACTATCCCAGTAGCGCGTGAGGTACTGCTGGAAACTCGCGTAGTCGTCGACGTCGACGTCGTACACCTCGACTTGCAGCTCGGCGTGGCCAACCGAAACGACCGACACCGCTGGTGTCTCCGCGAGCGGATCCAACGTGATGATCTGCCGGTCGAATGCCTGTATCGTCGGCCGTGATCGTTTGACGTCGAACTCGATAGGTTCGTTGTCGACCAGTGCCTGCCCGAACCCGTCACGCAAGGTGTCGTCGATCGTGACGGTGTAGGTCGTGTCCGGCTCGGTTGCGGCGCTGATGGAGATCATGGCGCCGTAGGCGCCGGCCGCGAACGGAATCTCCGGGGTGATCGTGATCAGATCCTGGGCGAACGTGTCGAGATCGATCGGGTTGGTGAACGTGAGTTCGAACCGCGCCTCGGGCCGACAGCCGTCGCCGGAACCACACGACGAACGTTCCAACTCGAAGTCACCGTAGGTCGAGAACCGCTGCGTCGTGGCTCGCTCGGTCGTCCGGGTGCCTTCGGCCGATGGCAGCCCGGCTCGGAACTCGAGCGCGAATGCCGTGCCCGTTGGCAGCGGCGCAGACGGCCGCAGCGCGATGAAACGCCCGGGTTGCGTTGATTCGATGATCGCACGTGCCTGTTCGTCGGCCGCGATTTCGTCCGCCGTCGCAAGCCGCAGATCGACCTCGCGATCGTCTCCTGTGAGGGTGAGGTACTCGATGGCGGCGTCGGGGTCGACCAGCTGATCGAAGACCGCCACCAGCACGGGCTCTCGATCGACGTGGGTACCGTTCGGTGTGAACGCAACGATCTGTGGCGGCGGAGTGCGGAACTCGAACCGAACGGTCTCGGCGAGCGTTCCGCCGGTGATCGACGTGGTGCCCTCGGGAATCGTGACGGTGTAGTCGGTGGCCATAGGCAATCGATCGACTGCGCCGGTGGCTTCGAATCGCACAGTGCGGGTGCCGATCCAGCGCCACCGACCTGCGAGCGCCGGAGTGACTTGGACAGGAACGTCGAGATCGTCGAGTTGGTCGAGCGTGGCCAGCTCGATCATCGCCTGATTGAAGGTGACGCTCAGCGCCGGCGCGATTGCGACATCGCCTTCGGGTTGGAACCGCACGACCTCGAGCGGTCCGTCGGCCGGAGGTGCGACGCGCGGGCGAGGCGCAACGCCGAACGGCACGTCGATGGTCGAACCGACGCGCGGGCGGCGCAGTGTTTCGGTCGGGAAACGAAAATCCTGTCGCGGTGCATCGTCGCTGAACGGTTCGAGCCGTCGCACGACCGCGTCGATCGCGTCGGCGGCGAGCGGATCGCCGTCGAGAACGGTCAGACCGATCTCGGGCCGCGCGGACGGCTTTCCGGTACTGAGGGCGATACCGAACTGCCCAGAACCCGGCTGTCCGCCGGGGATCGGTGTTGTGAGATCGTCGATCGAGTTGCTCCCATCGCGGCCGAGGAGGCCGATGCCTGCACCGAGGGACGCGACTGCAACCACGATGGCGACCGCAACGATTCCGCGCTTCGGCACGATGTTCTCCCCTCGCCGAGCACGTGCCCGACCTGGCTCTGACGATCCTCGTCGCCTCCGGGTTCCCGCCGCCAGCGGCCCGTTGCGATCCGGCCGGATGCGCGCGGCATTTCGGACGATTCGGGGGTGTGCGCGGTGGGCCGGCCGCTCAGTGGCGGATCCCGGCTCTGGCCAGGGTGACCAGTGCCCAGAGCGCTCGGCGGTCACGGACGGCCGCGCGGAGCAGAGGTCCGAGCCCGAGGCGGGCCGAACGGCGAAGGATCCGCCCGGAACGCAACTCGATCCGGTCGAGTGACGTGAACTCGACCGGTGAACGTCCCAACGTGGCGAAGAACCTCAGATGGACGTCGACGCCCGTCGCGGTCGGTGTCCACGCCTCCACCTCGGCGCGCAGATCGGGAAGTGCCGTGAACACGGCACGAAATGACCGCTCGAATGCTGGGAGTCCATGCACCGTTCGGGTGAGCGGCTGGCGAAGCTCGATGTCGGGATCGATCCAATCGGGTACGAAGTAGGTGAGGAACGCATCCGCGCCTGCGGCGAGCGCCCAACCGGTCGCGAACGCTGCGACGAACTGCTCGCGCTCGGAGACCGAAGTGGTCACGACGCGATGCGCTCGGCCGCCTCGCTGAGTGCGGTGCGCAACGCTCGACCGATCTCGGCAAACTCGTCTGGTCCGGCGACCAGCGGCGGCGACAACACCACGACGGGCTCCGCACGATCGTCGGCCCGACAGATCAAGCCAAGGTCGAGCAGGCGTGGTCCGACGAAGCCCTTGAGCACCTCACGACACTCCCGTTCGGAGAGGTGTTCTCGGGTCGCGCGATTGCGAACCAGCTCGATGCTGTAGAAGTAGCCGATGCCGCGAATGTCGCCGACGATCGGAATGTCGCTCAGCGCGTCGAGTTCGGAGCGGAACAACGCCTCGTTGTCCCGCACCCGTCCGGGGAGGTCTTCTCGCTCCATCACGTCGAGGTTGGCGAGCGCCACGGCGCAACTCACCGGGTGTCCGCCAAAGGTGAACCCGTGGAGGAAGTCGGCTCGACCATCGAGGAACGGCTCTGCGACCCGATCGGAAACGAGCGCCCCGCCGAGGGGCGCGTATCCACTCGTCACACCCTTGGCGAACGTCAAGATGTCGGCCTCGTAATCGAACCGCTGTGCGCCGAACCAGGCGCCGACGCGCCCGAACGCACAGATCACTTCGTCGGAGACGAGCAGAATTCCGTGCTCATCGCAGATCTCGCGGACGCGCTGCATGTAGCCCTCGGGGGGTACGAGTGACCCGCCGGTGTTCTGCACGGGTTCGACGAACACCGCAGCGATGGTCTCAGGCCCTTCGGCCAACACGATGCGCTCGATGTAGTTGGCGCATTGCAGCGAACAAGCGTTGTCACAGAACGCGCACCGGTACGGGTACGCAGGCTGCGCGTGGAAGACGCCAGGGATCAACGGTTCGAACTGATTGCGAATCTCGGGTACGCCGGTGATCGACAATGCCCCCATCGTCGTTCCGTGGTACGCGTAGTGGCGGGCGACAACCTTCGTTCGTTGCGGCTGTCCGATCGCCTTGAAATGGTTGCGGGCAAGTTTCCACGCTGTATCGACTGCTTCGGAGCCGCCGCTCGTGAAGAACACACGATTCAGGTTGTCCGGCGCCAGATCGCACAGACGTGCGGCAAGTTCGATGGCGCGCGGGTGTGCGTTGCTCCAGATCGGAAAGTAAGCGAGGTCTCCGGCCTGCGCGGTCGCCGCAGCCGCGATGTCGGCCCGGCCGTGACCGACGTTGACCGTGAACAGCCCCGCGAGGCCGTCGAGGTAGCGGCGGCCCTCGGTGTCCCAGAGGTAGCAACCCTCGCCGCGCTCGATGACCGTCATCGCATCGCCAGTCTGGGGCGCCATATGTAACCAAAGGTGTTTGCGAGCGAGGTCGACGAGTTCGTCGGTCGAGAGGGTCATGGCAGCATTCTGCCCGTCCGAGCGACGCACGGCCTCATGGTCAGCGTGCGAGGATGCGTGCCGTGCCTGCCTTCGACCCGATCATCGCCCGACAGACGTGGCGGACCCTGGAGCCGATTCACGGCATGATCTACTTCGCGCCCGAGGCGACGGACGCTTACGCGGCGATTGGGGTCACCGGTCGCACCGGCTACTTCGCGTCGCGCGCGGCGCCAATGGGCGCCGTCAGCGCAGAGGTGGTCGTTGCCGCCTTCTTCAACTTCCACCCGGACTTGGTGCGTTCGGCGATGCAAGCCGCGTGGTCTTCTGCGACCCCCGAAGCGATGTGTCGGGCTCGTCTGGTCGCCGCTGATGCCGCGTTGCGTCGTGCGGGAGGACCATGGATCGACAGCGACGAGGTCGCAGCGGCAGCGAAGCTCGCGAGCATCGCCGCGCGTTCGGCGATGCTCGCGAGCGAAGGTCGGGCTCTGTTCGCCGGCCACGCCGCGCTGGCATGGCCGGACGAACCGCATCTGGTGTTGTGGCACGCGCAAACGTTGCTGCGCGAGTTCCGGGGTGACGGCCACATCGCGCTGCTGTTGAGTGCGGAGCTCACCGGGCTCGACGCGCTCGTGCTGCACGCCGCGTCCGGCGAGGTCCCGCGGCGAGCGCTCCAGGCCACCCGTGCCTGGTCGGACGACGAATGGGAAGCCGCGATTGTGCGGCTGGCCGATCGCGACCTGGTCGATGGCTCGGGTGCGTTCACCCACGCCGGTCGCGAACTCCGTGCGCAGATCGAGCGCGATACCGACCGGCTGGCCTCGGCCCCGTACGCGGTGCTCGGACCCGATGGCTGTGCGTCACTTCGACGTGCGGCGCGCCCGTTGGCGAAGGCGATCGTCGAATCGGGCCTGCTCGCCGGGCTGGGAGCTCAACCGCCCGAGGCGTGATCGCCGTGATCGCGCCGCTGCGCGGCGAACCACCGGTGAATCGCGTCGACGACGTCCGGTCGATCGCTCCGGTAGATGATGCGAGCACCTGCGTCGACCTCGACGTACGCAACGTCGAGCGCGTCGCCAGCCGCGCCGAGCTCGACAAGTCCCGGCATGTCGTCGCCGTGGATGTGGCCCGGATCCGAGAAGTCGCCGTCGCCGAAGCGGACAGCCACAGCCGCGAGATGGGATCGGATGTTGGCGATCTCGATGGTGTCGTTCGGGTCATCAGCGGTCACGGTCTGTTCGCCGCCGAAATCGTTCTCTCGAAACACGTGCGTCGTTGTCTTCAGGTCGAACCCCATCACCGCGGCGCCCCGGTCCGCGACGTCGATTTGTCGCGACTTGGTTTCGGGCGAAGCGTCGGTTGCCTCCGCGCCCTGGCCCAGCGCGATCAACGTCACGGCGCCGAGCGCCGCCGCCGCGGCCAGTTGGCGGGCTCGCGTGAATGGTTCGTGGAGCACGACGAGCGCGAGGCTGACAGTCGCGGCCGGGTACAACGACGACACCACCGCGACGGTCGACAGATCGCCTTCGCGGTTGGCCAGCAGAATGAAGACGTTGGCGAGCGTGTCGAACACGCCACAGACGAGGGCCACCGGGAACGCGGATCGTCCGAGTCGCGCGGGTGACTTGGTGGCGATCACGACGATTCCCACGGCGAGCGCCGAGACCGCCCGACCGATCACGACCGGCCACAGCCCAGCGTCGGCGCTGACCTTGTCGAGTGCGACGAAGAACCCACCGAACCCGATCCCGGCGAGCACGGCCAAGACGATGACGCGCGAGTTGGCGCCCGCCGCCTTGCTGTCGTCGGGTTCGCGAGAGAACAACACGATGGCCACCAGCGCGAGCGGGATCCCGACCCATGCGATTGCGTCGGGTCGTTCGCCGAGGGCCAAACCGGTGCCGAGCGGAACCAACGCGGCCAGCACGGCCGAGAGCGGCGCGGCGATGCTCATCGGGCCGATCGCCAAGCTGCGGTAGAAGCAGAGCAGACCGAGCACGCCACCGAGACCACCGAGTGCGGCGATGGCGGCATCGCGGGCGAGCAAGGTGCCCTCCACGAACGGCAGCACGAGGAGGACGAAGATGAGCCCGGCGGTTTGGGTCGTCAGCACAACGCTGAGCACTCGATTCGCGCGTCGCGTCGCGACGCCGCCGAAGAAGTCGGCGGTGCCGTAGGTCAACGCCGACGCGAGTGCGAGGAGGACAGCGATCGGTCGAACCTAGACGCGCGACATCGCGGCCGAAGGAGGCGTGGTGCGCGACGCCGCCGGCATGCCGGTCGAACGGTTGCTCAGGCGGATGACGCCGCCTGAGCGCCCCGAACGAGTCGGCCGGGGAGCGCCCCGGTCGCGTTGCCGTCGCGGAAGGTCTCGACTCCTCGTTTGAACGTGTGGCGGTACCCGCTGGCGGTCTGCATGAGGCGCCGCCCGCCGGCGGGGAGGTCGTGCACGATCGTCGGCGGGTGCGCGCCGAGCGCATCCAGATCGATCACGTTGATGTCGGCCAGCATTCCCGGTGCGAGGACGCCGCGATCGTTCCATCCGACGTGGCGCGCAGTCCGCTGGGTCAGGTGATGCACCATTCGTTCGAGGGGGAGGCCGTCGCCGCGTCGACGATGGGTCCAAAGTGCGAGCGCGGTCGTCGGCATGGACCCGTCGCAGATCACACCGCAGTGCGCTCCGGCATCGGAGAGTCCGAGCACGACGTCGTTCGACACGAGCATCTCGCGCGTGTCGCTGAGGTCGCGGCGGGCATAGTTGAACAACGGGAGGTACAGCAACTGTGTGCCGTCGTGTTGGAGCAGGAGGTCGTAGGCCACTTCGGTGGGTGCACGACCCTCGCGTGCAGCGATTCCGGCGACCGACGCTTCGGGACTGGGTTCGTAGTCGACCGGATCGGTCAGGGGAAACAGCAGATCCCAGCTATGGGTGATCTGGCCGACCATGCCGTCGTGCGGGGCGCCATGCTGGCCGATGACGCGCGCACGCCGCTCGGGGTCGCGGAGCGCCACCACGCGTTCGGCGAGCGGCAGTGACGCGACTTCGTGATACGCCGAACAGAGCATGAAGGGATGGACGCCAGCGGTGTAGCCCGAGAGGAGGCCAATCGGGCGCGGCGCAACCTGAGCCTTCACGTCGAGTCCTTCGGCGCGACAACCTGCCGCGAAGTCGAGCATCTCCCGCCACCGATCGGGGGTGTCGAGATTCTGTTGCACGGTCATGCTGAGCGGCCGACGCACCGCACGAGCGAGTTCGCGCATCAGGTCGAGTTCGGCGTACGCGAAGTCGGTATCGGTCGACTGGTAGGCGTCGCTGATCATTTGGATCACGCCCGTCCCCGCGTCGCGCAGTGCCGAGGCAATGGCGATGAGTTCGTCCGCCGAGGAGAAACGCGTCCCCAGCGCGCTGCCGTCTCGCGTCCGATGCACATACGTCCGCGAGGTGGTGAAGCCGAGCGCGCCAGCTTGCACCGCGTCGAGGGTGTGTTCGTACATCATTCGCAGTTCGTCGTCGGTGGGGGCCTCGTCGGGGTCGGCGCCTCGGCGTCCCATTACGTACGCGCGCAGTGGAGCGTGCGCGACCTGGGTCGCGACATCGAGCGTCCACGACCGGCGGTCGAGCGCGTCGAGGTAATCGGAGAAGGTCTCCCAATCCCAGGTGAGCCCTTCGGCCAGCGCCGTGCCGGGGATGTCTTCGACACCTTCGAGGAGTCCGATGAGCCACTCGTGATCGGCGTCGCTGGGGCGAGCCGGCGCGAAGCCGACACCGCAATTCCCCATGACGAGGCTCGTGACCCCGTGGATGCTGCTGGGCGCGACAATCGGATCCCAGGTGACCTGGCCGTCGAAGTGCGTGTGGATGTCGACGAACCCGGGTGTCACGATGAGGCCGCCGGCGTCGATCGTCGCGTCGATGCCGTCAGGTCGTAGGCCGCGCCCGACCTCGGCGATGTGCTCACCGTCGATCACCAGGTCAGCGACGTGTGCGGGCGCGCCCGTGCCGTTGACCAGCAGGCCGTTACGAACCAGGGTTCTCGCCATGACCGCATCGTACGGCGGTTCGTACACTTGCGACCATGACCCCGATGCAGACGATGCCCGAGGAACTGGTGCCCGTGGCCGCGGCTCCGCCGACTGTGACCTATCGGCGCATCGGCGTCGAACGCTGGTCGGGTGCCGGAGGCGCGGTGATCAGCAACGTCGATCTCTCCCAGGAACTCGACGACGAGGTCGTGAGCGAGATCCGCCGAGCCGTACTCGACCATCACGTCGTCTTCTTTCGGGGCCAGCACCTGACCCCCGACCAGCAGGTGCGGTTCTCGCGCCGTTTCGGTCCCTACTCGCCGGTGCCGTTCGTCGAACCCGTGGCCGACCATCCCGAGGTCATCGCGGTCGTGCGCGAAGCCGAGGAACGTCAACGGTTCGGGTTCGGTTCGCTGTGGCACTCGGACTTCTCGTTCTTACCCGAACCACCTTTCGGCTCGTTGCTCTACGCCGTCGAGGTTCCGCCCTTCGGGGGCGACACGCTGTGGGCGAACCAGTACCACGCCTTTGCAGCGCTGTCGGATGCGATGCAATCGATGCTGCGCGGGCTCGTTGGCGTGCATTCGGCTCGTGACGGCTACGCACCGAAGATGCAGGCAGTGCACGACCTGTTCAAGGGTATGAAGGTCACGACCTCCGACGAGGCACTGCGCGAACAAGCCCATCCTGTGGTTCGCACGCACGGCGAGACCGGTCGGGAGTGCCTCTACGTCAATCAGCAGTACACGATTGCGCTTGGCGGCTTCCACCAGCACGAACAACGCCCGTTGCTCGACTTCCTGTTCGCACACTCCACGCAGGATGCGTTCACGATCCGGTGGCGTTGGAGCGCCGGTGATCTTGCCTTCTGGGACAATCGGTGCGTGCAGCACATGGCCATGGCCGATTTCACGGGACACCGACGGTTCATGACGCGCACGACCGTGGCGGGAGAGGCGCCCCGCGGGCGCGCCGCAGACTGAGACGACGGTTCTGGGACGACGGTTCTGGGACGACGGTTCTGGGACGACGGTTCTGGGACGACGGTTCTGGGACGACGGTTCGTCGCGGCGCGTTCGCCGAGCCGCTCGCTGGACTCAGCGAGAGATCGTGTCGAGGTCGCGCAAGATTCGCAGGTGCTTCTTGGTGTCGTGGATCATCAAGTCACAGAGCAACGGCAGAAAAGAATGATCGCGTTCGCGCCGGAGCCGGCGACGAAGCGAACGCAACTCGCGCAGGTCGCGTCGTTCGATTCGGCGGAGCGCTCGGACCGCGTACCGCACGGTGTGCGGGTCACGGGGACGTGTCCGCCAGGGAACCTGCGGAGGCTGCTCGCTCATGGTCACGTGCGCCTGCGCGTGATGGAGCATCTCTCGGAGCATCTCGTGATGGCGGGCTTCGTCGTCGCTGATCATTCCGACGAGGTATTGCACGGAGCGATCCCCGACCTCGTCGAGGAGTGCGTCGTAGCGAGCGATGGCTTCGCGTTCGTCGTCGATGTGGTGTTGCAGGATCTCGATTCGGGCGCGGTCACGGGGGCTTGGTGCAGGACCGCGTGTTTCCATCATGGTCATGGTTCGGCTCCAGCCGTCTCGGGCGCATCGGCATTCGATTGCCTCTGTATTCTTCGCCCTCCGAAGCGGCAGATCGGCGGGTCGAAGGTCCCGATCCTGGAGGCATGAGTCCCGCTGGTTCGCCCGAGGTGCGCGAAGATCGACGCCATGAGCGACGCCGCGGGAGCTGGAGCCCGAGCCATCGACCTGCTCGATGGTGATTTCTACGTCAACGACCCGTACCCGACCTACGCGTGGATGCGTGAGCACGCCCCGGTCTACTGGGACTCCATCAACGAGTTGTGGGGGGTCTCGCGCTACGACCACATCGTCGAGATCGAAAAGCACAACGACGTCTTCATCAACTCCGACCAGAACAAAGGCGGGTATCGACCGAATCTGCCCGCGGATGCGGCGATCATCGGCCTCGACGACCCCCTGCATAACCGTCGCCGCATGTTGGTCGCCCGTCGATTCACGCCGCGTGCGGTGGGGAAGTGGGAGGACCACGTGCGCGACGTTTGCGCGCACTTGATCGACAATGCGCTGGCCAAGGGCAAGGTCGATGTCATCAACGACCTCGCAGCTCCGCTCCCGGCGATGATGATCGGTCTCCTGCTCGGCTTCCCCGACGAGATGTGGCCAAAGCTGCAGCACTGGTCGGAGACGACGATCGTGCTCGGCGGCGGGCCGCGCTACCTCAACGATGACGGGATCGTCGCGGCCATGGAGTTCGCCGGAGCCTGCGCCGACTTGTACGAGGAGAAGCAGCGGTGTCCGGCCGACGATGTCATGTCGGTGTGGACCCAGGCCGAGATCCCCGGGCACGAGTTCGGCCTCAACGAGGTGATCTCCGACTGTCTGCTGCTCCTCGACGGAGGGGCCGAGACGACTCGGACAGTGATCGCTCGCACGATTCTCGAGCTCCTGCATCAGCCCGAAGCGTTGGCGAAGCTGCGGGCGGGGGCCGACCTCACCGTCGCCGTGGAGGAGTTCATCCGATGGGTCACGCCGATTCACAACATGTGCCGAGTCGCGAATCGTGACTACGAGATCGGTGGCGAGACGATTCGAGCTGGCCAACAAGTTGTCCTGATGTATTCCTCGGCCAACCGCGACGGCGCGCACTTCGACGAGCCCGACCGGTTCGATGTGACGCGCGACCCGAACAACCACATCGCGTTCGGGTTCGGAACCCACTTCTGTCTGGGGGCATCCCTGGCGCGCCTCGAGATCCGGATCTTCTTCGAGGAGTTCCTGCAGCGGGTGCAGAAATGGTCATTGACGCCCGACACCGTGATCGAGATGCCGAACCCGTTCGTCTACGGCCTCGCCGCAGCCGAGGTGACCCTGCAAGCCCACTGAGGCGTCCTTTCGTTGCGGTATTCGCAACGAAAGGACGCCTCAATGCAGGGCGCGGAACAGGGCGAGGTGTGCGGGGTCGTGGCGGATCATCTCGGGGTGCCATTGCACCGCGACGACGTTGGGGGCGTGGTCGATCTCGATGGCCTCGATGGTCCCGTCGTCGGCATGGGCCACCGCCCGGACTCCCTCACCGAGCCGGTCGAGGCACTGATGATGGAGTGAGTTCGACCAGTACTCGGTGACGCCCATGATCGTTGCGAGGCGCGAACCCGGTTCGACCGAGATCCCGTGCACCTCGGAGTTGTAGCGCTCGACGACCATGTGATCGTCGATGTGCTGGACGAGTGTGCCGCCGAGCGCCACGTTGACGACCTGGATGCCGCGACAGATCGCCAGCGTTGGTTGGTTCCGAGCGAGACACGATCGCGCGACTGCAAGGTCGATGCGATCGCGATCGGGTTGGACCGGTCCGCATGCGGCCGCGACTGGCGCGCCGTAGTTGGTCGGGTCGACGTCCGCTCCGCCCGTGATCACGATCGCAGCGAAGCGGTCGAGCAGTTGATCGAGCCCGTCGTGGTCATCGGGGTCGACCACCGGCAACACCACCGGGATCGCTCCAGCCTTGTGCAGAGCGCGCACATAGAAGCTCGCCACGGCTTCGTGCGGCATGGCGACGACGTCGTCGACGTCTTGCACCACGATGCGGTGCGCAGTGACTCCCACGAGCGGTTTCATCGAGCAGGTCCTTCGGTGTTATGCGAGTTCGAAGCTTCGCGCAAGTTCCCAGTCGGTGACGGTGGCAGCCGTCGGATCGCCCCCCGTCGTGTGGAACATCAGCCACTCCCACTTCCGGCTCTCGACCCAATGATCGACGAGATCGTCACCGAGGTACGTGCGCAGCCTGGCGTCGCGTTCGAGGAGGTCGGATGCAGGGCGGATCGCACTGGGAAGATGTGGCCAACCATCGGGCAGCCCCCAGCCGGAAACGGTGAGCGCGGGCGGCGGCGCGTCGCCGTCGGTGAGACCGGCGAGTCCGCCGGCGAGCACGGTCGCCAACACGAGGTAGGGGTTGGCGTCTCCTCCGGCGAGTCGGTGCTCGATCCGGGCCGAGCTAGGTGACCGGGTGAGCACGCGAACGCCGGTCGACTTGTTGTCTTCGGCCCAGGTGGCGGTGGTTGGCGCGGCCGCCCATCCGACGAGTCGACGATACGAGTTGATTGTCGGCAGCAAGATGGACGTCGCGGCTGGCATCGTCGCGACGATCCCGCCGAGCCAGTGGCGCATGAGGGCGCTCATGTCGCCGTCGTCGTCGAGGAGTACGGGTGTGCCGTCCTCGATCGCGCGCAACGAATGATGGACGTGCAATCCGTTGCCGTAGGCATCGCTCGGTTTCGCCATGAACGTCGCGGTGTGGCCGAGGTCGAGGCATAGTTCGCGGATTGCTTGTTTCGTGCGCACGATCGAGTCGGCTGCGGTCAACGCATCAGTCGGAGCGAAGTTCAGTTCGAACTGGCCCGGAGCAGCTTCGTCGTGCCAGCCTTCAATTGCGATTCCCAGCGCATCGAGTCGCGGCAACAGTTGGTCGAAGAACGGCGCGAGTTGCGCGGCGTTGAAGTTCGAGTAGCCGATCGGCGCGGGGTGTGACATCGGGGTGAGGTTGCGAAAACCCTTGCGCCGGGCCACCGGGAGCGGATCGGCGAACAACATCCCTTCGAGCTCGAACGCGGCCAGCACGCGATAGCCCGCCGCGCTGACTTGGTCGATGACGGAGCGCAAACAGGCTCGCGGACATACGGGGATCGGCGCACCTTCGAGATCGTGGTGCTCGACCATCACGGACGCGACACCAGCACGGCCCGGCACCGCGCGCAGCGTCGACAGATCGGGTCGCTGGACGAAGTCGCCGAGCGCGTCGCGTCGCCACCTCGGCCACCAGCTGAAGTGCGCTGCCCCGCCGAGGTCCATGCCGTAGACGATCTCGCTGATCGCGTTGCCGGCGGGCAGCGCGTTGAGGAACTTGGCGCGATGGAGATGCTTGCCGACGACGAGACCGTCGACGGTGATGCCGTCGGTGCGTACCCACGTGATCGCGTGCGCGTCGAGCCACGCTTCGACATCGTCGACCGCAATTGGGTGCGTGCGCGGGTACATCGGGCTGTTCACGATTCCGATGCGCCGTCGAGCATCCCGGCGATCGTGCGCCCCGTGAGCACAGCCAAGTGTTCGAGGGCCCCGACAAACCGGATCCTGCCCGCGAGGATCTCTTCGCCGAGGATCGAGTTTCCGGAGAACAAGACGGTGAGCCAGTGCGTGGCACCGTGCACCTCGACCCGTGGTTCGCCGCCGCCGAGCAACAAGCGCTCGCCCGTGTCGGTGTCGACGATCTCGATGGCGGGTGGCATCCCAGGGTGCGTCGCGGTGGCGGTCCAGAATCGTTGCGCGCCGTCTGACCAGGTGTCGTTCGGCGGGGCGAGAACCTTCGCCAGTGCAAGCGCGAATGCCGGGTGACGCAGCGCACCGGAAACCTGGGGCTTCGGGGGATTGGGGTCGTTCATCGTGGCAAGATCGGTCGCGATGACGACCATGACATCGTCGGCGACGCCACGGTCGACGACGATCGTGCCACGATCGAATCGCATCGTCGCGCATTGCGGATCGGTCGAGCTCCGTAGCGCCGCGACGCCGCGCATCCCGCCGAGTGTGCGGGCGATCTGCCGGTGCTCGGCCGCGCGCCGCAACGTTGTCGCGAGGATCCGGACGATCGGAGGCGGGTCCGGTTCGGTCGAAATCTTCACGGCGGCCATCCTCGCGTAGTTTGCGGCGCGTGAGCACCTCGTCGACTGCCCCCAACCCGCCGTCCAATTCCACACCCGCGACTCCATCGTCGGCTCCATCGTCGGCTGCGTCGAACGGGCGCGTCGGACGAACGTTTGCCGGATCCGAACCGAGTTGGCCCGATCGCCCGCGGGCCACCGGGCGACCGAACGTCGTGTTCATGTTGGTCGACGACCTCGGCTGGTCGGACATGGGCTGTTTCGGTGGCGAGATCGACACGCCGAACCTCGATGCAATCGCGGGACGCGGACTGCGGTACACGAACTTTCATGTGGCGGCGATGTGCTCGCCGACGCGTGCGGCGCTGTTGACGGGGCTCAACCCACACCAGGTCGGCATGGGCAGCGTCGCGCAGAGTGACCCAGGATTCGCGGGGTACACGAGCGAACTCGCGACGGCAGCACCAACGATCGCAGAGACGTTGCGCGACGCCGGTTGGTTCACGGCGATGGTGGGGAAGTGGCATCTCTGCAAGGACAGCGACGAGCACGCCGCTGGCCCGCAATACAGCTGGCCGTGTCAACGCGGTTTCGATCGCTTCTACGGGTTCCTCGGACCGTTCACGAACCTGCACCACCCTTCCGAGCTCGTTCGCGACAACACGCCGATCGATGTGGATTCGTACCCCGCCGGGTACTACCTCACCGACGACCTCACCGATCAGGCGATCAGCATGATCCGATCCGTCAAGGCCGCGGATCCCGAGAAGCCGTTCTTCCTCTACTTCGCGCACGGCGCGGTGCACGCGCCGTTACACGCGAAACCATCCGACATCGCGAAATACATGGACGCGTATCGCGACGGTTGGGATGTGATCCGGCAACGCCGCTACGAGCGTCAACAGACGCTCGGCGTGCTCCCGGACGGGGCCGACCTCCCGCCGCGCAATAGCGAACCGGGAGACGAGGTCATTGCCTGGGCCGATCTCTCTGCGGACGAACGCGAACTGTTTGCTCGGCATATGGCCGTGTATGCCGCAATGGTCGACAACATCGACCAGAACGTCGGACGACTCTTCGACGCGTTGCGCGACCTGGGTGAGCTCGATAACACCATCTTCTTCTTCTGTTCCGACAACGGCGCGTCGCGCGAAGGTGAAGCTGCAGGAACGACCGCGTACTACGTGCATTTGCTGCAGGGCGACGACGTCGAATCGGATCTTCGTCGCCTCGACCTCATTGGCGGTCCCCAGACAACCCCGCACTACCCGCGGGGCTGGGCGATGGCCAGCGGTACACCGTGGCGGCTCTACAAGATCAACATGCACGCGGGCGGTCATACCTCGCCGCTGCTGGTGCACTGGCCGAACGGCGGGCTCGACGGCGGAGCGATTCGGCGCCAGTGGACGTACGTGACCGACGTTGTTCCGACGCTGCTGGAGTTGCTCGGTGTCGATCGACCGAGCCAGCGGCACGGCCTCGAGAGTCCGCCGTTGGCCGGCGAGAGCTTTGTGGCGACCTTGCACGATCCCGAAGCAACGCATGGTCATGTTGTGCAGTACGCCGAGATGAACGGGCACCGCGGGTTCTACCTCGACGGACTCGAGATCGTCACGAACCACCGGCCGTTGACACCGTTCGGCGACCACGAGTGGGAGCTGTACGACCTTCGCACCGATCCGACGGAACTGCACGATCTTGCCGCGGAACGGCCCGACGACGTTGCCGCCTTGGCCGAAATGTGGGAAGCGGCCGCCCGCTCGAACCAGGTGTATCCGCTCGAGGAAGGCAGTTCGATTCGGTTCTTGTCGCGTCCGGGCTGGGTCGACGCGTTTCGCGCTCCTGTGACGATCGCGCGAGGGACCCCGACGTTGGAGCGCTGGCGTTCGGTCCAGTTGGTGTGGTTTCGATCATTCGTCGTCGAGATCGACTTGGTGCATCGAACGGGCGATCAGGGCTATCTCATCGCGCACGGTGACCAAGGCTCGGGGTACGGCGTGTACGTGCTCGACGACCATCTGACGTTCGTCCACAACGACGGGCGCGGCACGATGACCACCTTCGATGCCGGTCGCGTGGAGTCAGCGACTGCGGTGTCGTTGCACATGGACGCACAAGCGGGCCGGCGGTGGCACGCGTCGCTGCAGGTCGATGGCGTTGCGAGGCCAGGGCATGTCGACGTCGCGATGTTGTTCGGCATCGCGCCGTTCGAGGGCATCGACGTCGGTATCGACCGTCGCAGTCCCATCTCGTGGAGCATCTTCGAGCAGTTCGGCCCGTTCGCCTACACGGGCACACTGCACCGCGTTCGGTACGTGCCGGGCGAGCCTGGCCCGGACTCGCCCGATCGCCTCATCGAGGTCATCCGCCAGATGGGCGCTCGGTTCGAGTAGCAGCCCAGCAGGGTGGGGTCCGCTGCTGCCCGATGTGTCTCCGTTACATTCGCAACGATGAGTGTCGCGGTCGCCTCCGACACGGCGTTGTATTCCGACGACGCGTGGGCTGCCTACTCGCTGGTGTGGAGGACGTCGGCAGCGACGCGTTCGGACTTGTTGCGCGCGGTGTTGGACACGCTCGCAACGATCCTGCCGGGGCACTCCTTCGAGCCCGGCGACGAGTTCGTCGCTCCCATGGCCGAACTCATCGACGCCGTGCAACTGCGCAGCGTGTCACCTCACGTACCGACCGCGGCCGAGGAAGAAAAGGACGCTCGCGAGCTTGCCGAGCGCGACGACATCCCGGACGCGATGTTCCCATTCGTTCTCGAAGGCATGCGGAGTTGTGTCTGGGCTGCGTGGGAGACGGTCGTGCGCCGACTCCCCGACGACGCGTCGTCGATCGACCTCATCGTCGCGGCGACATCGGTCGCTCGTCAGGCAATCGATCGCCGCGTTTGGCAAGCGCAGCTCGTGCGTGACGCGATTGGGCGTCGACGCCGCGACACGGCGCGAGACGACTACTTCGCGCTGTTGCACGAACTGGTTGAGCGCGGGCTCGGCGATCCGGAAGTGCTCGGTCGTGCGGTCGCTGCAGGATTCGAACCGAACCGTCCCTATCGCATTGGCCGTGTCGCCGACCTCGGCGGTGACCGGGCCACCACCTATGCAGGGCTGCGAGCTGCCGGCCCTGCTCCCCGAGAAGGTGTGTTGGCCGCGACGATTGTCGAGGACTCGGTCCTGTTGTGTGTGCTCGAGCGAGATCCCATCGTGCCAACCGGAGTGCTGGTCGCGGCTTCGCCTCCGGGAACTCTGGACGAGTTTCCGACGTTGGCTCGTTGGGCGAAGCGCATCGAACGCGCGGCGATCAGATCAGGTCGTTCGGGCGTCGTGCAGTTGGCCGATGTGGGTCCGCTGGTCGCAGTCCACGAGGACGTCGCGCTCGCGCAGAGCTTGGCCCAGGACTGGCTGGGTCCGCTCGCGGTCGATCGCGAGCACGCGGTCCTGCGAGTCACGCTCCAGCGCTATCTCGAGTCGTTTGGCGACGTGCCGTCCGTGGCCGAGGAACTCGGGGTTCACCCGAACACGATCCGGCACCGGATTCGACGGTGCGCCGAGATCACGGGGAAGTCGCTCGACACCCACGAGGCGCGTCTTTCGACCTGGTGGGCGCTCGTTGCGAATGACTGAACCGTGCGCTCTGTGCACGACCAGATCCGATCTCGCGCGCGACCTCAGGTGGTGCGGACGAGCACCGTGGTCGACCGAGCCGTCGCCGATCCACCAGCGTTGGTTGCAATCGCGAGACACGACAGGCGATGACCGACATCGGCGGGTCGAATCCGATATTGCTGCGTGCGCTGCGCGGTGCCGACTCCGTCTCGGAACCATCGGAAGACAATGTTGGACGCGCCCACGGCCCGGCCCGAGCAAGCCAGGGAATGCCCGACGACGGGTCGGCCTGTCACCGTCGGTCGATTGGCGAAGTGCGGAGCGACCCGCACCGTCTCACTGATCCGCGTCGCGGACCCGGCGACGTTCGAGCCGGTCACCCGACACCGGATGAGCCGTCCTGCATCCGTGGGCCGGATCTCGAAGCTCGACGTGACCGCAAGTGGGACCGGAGCGCCGGCAACGAACCAGTTGAACGCGTGCGGTCCGAGCCCGTCGCCGTCGAAACTGGCACCCACACATCGCACGCGCCGACCAACCTCGCGTCGGCCGACGACTTCGGGCGTGGTGAGCGCAACCGGTGCCGCAAACCGTGCGAGTTGGAGCCCGAAATCGGAGCTGCCGTCGATGTCCAATTCCAGCGTGAACTCGATGCCGTCGCGATCGGCGCCGCCGATTTGGGTGTGGTGGGCATGGCCAGAGTCGACGAGGCGGGTCGTTCCGTTCTGTCGCCGCTCGTACACATCGAGCGCTGTATCCGTGTCATCGCTCACAAGCGCTGACGTCGTGGAGAGGAGGACGCGCTCGTCCCATGCGAACGGGGCGAAGACATCGGAGGTACTCGCCAGGTCGGAAATGAGCGTGAACTGCCCTTCGGCCACCTGGTACACGTCGAAGTGGGCGTCGCCGTCCCCGGCTGACTTCGATGCGTCGGTCGCGACGAAGACGCGTCCGCTGTCCGTCAGACGCGGCTCTGCAAGCTGCGACGCATCGGCTGCGACGAAGCGCGCCTCGTCGAGTCGGAGATTCACGGTATAGAGGTATGGGGCCGTGCCGTTCGCCCCCGTACCTTGGAGCAGGTCGCTCGTTCGCACCAGCACGTGTTCGGCGCGGGCTACGACGAAGCTGACGTCGAACGCTCCGTTTCCAGAAGTGGTGAGTCCGGTCGCCGTCCCGTCATCGGAAAAGGAATAAAGATCAACCCGCGAGTCGTCCACGTCGGCACTGACGAGCGCAGACGTCGTAAGACCGACGACATGGTCGGTTCGCAACGGGTCGCCCACGACCGAGGTAACTGCGTTCGGCGTGTTCGGCGTTCGGAGCTCGATGACTCCGGATGTGTCGCGCGTGTAGATATCGGCGACGGAGTCGGTATCGAGTTCCAGCATCGGCTCGTTGGTCGTCCAACCAACGAGTTGTCCGTCGGACGTCGTGAAGAAATCCGTGACGGTAGAGCTTCCGTGGTGGTCCTCGGCCGTGAGGTGACGAGCTGTCCCGTCAACGAACTCGTAGTAGTCGGTGTCGCTATCGGTATCGGACGGAAGTAGCGCTGCGTTGGTTGAGACCCACACTTTCGTGCCGTCCTGTGAGACGCCGAGCGAGCGGAGGACGCCGTGCGTGTTCGGCGTCACGATTCGCCGGACCCCGGTGAAGGTCATGGCGTAGATATCGGTGGTGCCGTCAGTATCGCTGGGGACCAGACCTGCGTTGCTCTCGAAGTAGATCTCGTCGTTGTCTTGACCGACGACGACGCTGCCACCTTCGATCGAACCCGAAGCGACGATGGGTTCGGACCCAACCGCCACGACGTAGACATCGGGTTCGGTGTTGACATCGCTTGCGTGCAACGCATGATCGGACTGGACTCGGACGTAACCGTCGGAGAGTGGT
Source organism: Actinomycetota bacterium (assembly GCA_005772765.1). Lineage (GTDB taxonomy): Bacteria > Actinomycetota > Acidimicrobiia > IMCC26256 > PALSA-610 > SXJQ01. Next base: position 17,413 of record SXIR01000033.1, on the reverse strand, counting down.
GCCGTGGCCCCGCCTCGCCAGCCGTTGCCCGGTGCAATGATGGGCGTGACATCGCGATCGACGACAGCGTCGGCGCGCCCGTCGCCCAGGGTCATCGACGCGCTGAGCGCGCTCGCCAGGAAGATGCCGACTGTTTTCTGATTGCGTCTCATCCCGCTTCGTTCGTCGCCGAGCGGGTCAGACTGATTGTTGGTTCGCGACGTGCGACCGCCGTTGATCTACCGATCGGACAACGGCGTGCGGGTTGCGGATGCGACGGCGTCGACGATGCGGTCGATTTCGGCGTCGGAGATGACCAAGGGCGGGCACCATGTGAGGGTTTGCGGGTTGACGGCTCTGGTGATCACGCCTGCGTCGAGCAGGGCGTCGCGGACCGCGAATGCATCTCGACCTTCGGCCATGACCGTCGCGCCAACCGCGCCCGCGTGGCGCAAGGCGCCGAGGAGACCATCGTCGACCAACGTCTGGAGTCCGCCGAAGAGGCGTGCACCGATGACGGTGGCGCGATCGAGCAGGCCCTCGCGGTCGATGATGTCGAGGTTGGCGAGACCGGCTGCGCACGCGGCGGCGTGGCCCGAATACGTGTGACCGTGGCGCAACATCCACGTATCGTCGGCCTCGAGGGCTGCTCTGACATCGGATCCGACGAGGACGCCGCCGAGCGGGATGTATCCCGACGTGACGGCTTTCGCGAACGTGATGAGATCCGGCGTGACGTCGTAGTGCTGCGCACCCCACCAGCGGCCGAGGCGACCGAATCCACTGATCACTTCGTCGAAGACGAGGTAGGCACCGTGTTGGTCGGCGAGGCGGCGCAGGCCTGCGAGGTAGCCCGGCGGCGGCGGGTACACCCCGCCGGCTCCTTGGACGGGTTCGGCAATGATCGCCGCGACCTCGTCGCCGCGTTCGGCCATGAACTGGGCCGTGGCCTCGATGTCATCGGGCGGCAGGTTGATCATGCCCTCGACGAACGGACCGAAGCCCTCCTGGTTCAGCGGCAATCCCTGCGCCGAAAGCCCGCCGTAGGTGACGCCGTGATAGGCGCGTCCGCGCGACACGATGAGGTGGCGGTCGGCCCGACCGGCCCGGTGGTGGGCGATGCGGGCGAGCTTGATTGCCGAGTCGACTGCTTCGGAGCCGCTGCTCGTGAAGAAGACGCGCGCGTCGGGCATCGGAGCGAGCGCGGCGATTCGTTCGGCGAGCGATTCCGCCGGCTCGACCGAGAACGGGTCGAAGCAGCTGAAGGCGGCGATCTGGCTGATCTGATCGGCGACCGCGTCGGCGATCTCACGCCGCCCGTACCCGACGTTGGCATACCAGAGGCTGGCCATCCCGTCGAGGTACTCCTTGCCGTTGCGGTCCCAGACCCGTGCGCCTTCGCCGCGCACGATGCACACGAACTCGTCCGCGGGACGGGTGGGGCGGGCGTACGGATGCAAGAACGCGCCGAAGCGGGAGGAGGAGGCCATCGGCCGATCCTAGGAAACCCCACTGCGGACGTAACCCACACTGGCCCCACGAGTCACAGGAGAAACTCCAGGTCACAGACGTGTGGTTGAGCGAACGCTCAGCGCATTCGCCCTGCCACGCCCCGCGTTACTAGCGTGACCGGCATGCCGTTCCCACATACTTGCTTCGGCGCGCCCGCACACGAGTCACGACTCGGTCGGGTCCGCCGAATGACCAGCGTCGCGCTGGTGACGGGTCTTGCGACCGTGTCGCTCATCGCTCCGGCCGCGGCCCAGCCGGTTCCCGATGCCGGCAACGATGTCGGTGCCGCGGCAGCCGCCGCCGGTGACGACGCCGCGCCGTTGTTGCCGGTCGCGGTAACGCTGCGATCGAACGAGATCACGGCGCTCGAAGTCGAGGCCGAGCTGCGCCACGAGCTGGCGGGGATGGTGTGCCCGTTGCGCGGCACGGTGTGGTTCTACGACGACTTCGGCAATCCGCGATCGGATGCCCGCCAACACCAAGGCAACGACCTGATCAGCGACCACGGTGTCGCGGTGGTTGCGGTCGTCGATGGCGCAGTCAGCTACAAGTCGGGTGCCCGTCAGGGCCTCGGCGCGTCGCTGCGTGGTGAGGACGGCAACGAGTACTGGTACTTCCACCTGAGCGACTACGAAGGCGAGCCCCGACTCGTGCGCCAAGGTGAGGTCATTGGGTACGCCGGCGCGACCGGCAACGCCGGCGGGACGCACACCCACTTCGAGATCCACCCAGCGTGGGATCCGTACCAGGTCGTGAATCCGTACCCGCGCCTCGATCTCGTCTGTACCGACCGAGTCTCGTTGCGCTGACCTCGGGTTGAGCGGCGAGAATGGCCGCGATGCACGATCCCGAGGATCCCACGACCCGAGCCGCGATCGAGGCGTGCCTCGACATCGTCCGTCGGCGGGGCGCCGACGCCGACCCGCCGATCGGTGCCACTGCGGATGCCGCAGACCTCGACGCCGCCTTACGGGGCGCGATCACGTTCGACGGTTTGGGTGTCGACGCAGCGGTGGGCCTGGTTCGAGATGTCATCGATCCGGCCGTTGTCGCGCTCGACAGCCCGCGGTTCGTCGCGCTGATCCCGGCCGCGCCCACATTGGCCGCCAAGGCGTTCGATGCCGTCGTCGCCACGATGACCTATTCGCCGGAGAGTTGGCTCGAAGCAGCGGGGGCAATCGCTGCCGAAAACCAAGTCTTGCGACTGCTCGCCGACGCCGCCGGGCTGCCGTCGGGTGCCGGCGGTTGTTTCACCAGCGGAGGCTCGGCCGCGAACCTTGCGGGCTTGGCAGTCGCCCGCGACCGTGGGCATGGCGCGGGTTCGGTCGTGCTCGTGAGTTCGGCGGCCCACGCGTCGGTCGCTCGCGCTGCGCACCTCCTCGGCATCGAGGTGCGCGACGTGCAAGCCGACGACCGCGGTCGATTGCTCGGCGCGGCAGTCGGTGACGCGCTCGGCTCCACCCCGAACGTGAGCGCCGTCGTGGCGTCGGCAGGAACAACCAACGCCGGGGTGATCGATGATCTCGACGGCATCGCCGATGCTTGTGAACGTCATGGCGTCTGGTTCCACGTCGACGCGGCCTACGGCGGGGGAGCCTTGCTTGCTCCGAGCGTCCGACCGCGATTTCACGGTATCGAGCGTGCCGATTCGATTGTGATCGACCCCCACAAGTGGCTCTTCTCGACGCTCGACTGCGGCGCGTTGCTGTATCGGCGCCCCGAGCTCGCCGTAGCGACGTTTCGCCAGGAAGCGTCGTATCTCGAGTTGTTGCACGCCGATGGGGGATGGAACCCGAGCGACTACGCGTTCCACCTCACCCGCCGGGCTCGCGGATTGCCGCTGTGGTTTTCGCTCGTCGTGCACGGGACAAGCGCCTACGTCGACGCCATTGAGCGCGCGCTGGCGTTGACCCGTTCGGCGGCCGAGATGATTCGTTCGACGCCCGGGGTCACGTTGTTGAACGATCCCGATTTGTCGGTGTTGCTCTTCGCTCGCGACGGGTGGGTCGAAGCCGACTATCTCGTGTGGGCTCGACGCCTGCTCGACGACGGCATCGCCTTCGTCGTCCCGTCGCGCTGGCACGGCGAGGTGGTCGGACGAGCCGTCTTCTTGCACCCCTCGACGTCTATCGAGCTTTTCGAGTCGATCTTGGCGGCGATGCGCTGACCTCGATGGCGCAACGCGACGCTCCCGCCTCAGACCGAATCAGCGGCGTGGTGCGTCGTCGTCAGCAGCCGTGCGATTCGATCAGCGGCGCGTTCGAGTAACTCGCTGGCGGCCTCGGCATCGATGCTGCCCCGCTCGACGGCTCGGTTGATGCGAGTCTCGGCGGCGTCCAACAAGGCTGTGGCAACGTCCGCTGGGTCGACATCGTTGGCCTCGGCGATCTCGGAGATGGATGCACCATTGGTGAGCTCCTCTCGCAGGCCGCGGGCCTCGATGCCGATCGCGTCCGCGGCGACCCGCAGGGTCGCTCGACGGATGGCCGCCCGACGGCCGCGATGGCGTCGGTCGCCACATTCCTGCGACGCTTCGGAGCCTGACGAACCTTCTTCGTTTGCGGCGGCCGTTGCAGTCGAACGATTGGCCGCGTGGCCTTCGGTCGCGGCGACAGCACTGGCGCCCATCACGCCAAGTGACGCCGACGCCAATGCTGCTGCGATGCGCTTCTTCATGATCGTCCTTTCGGTCGGACGTTCACTGTCGCGTCGGAGTGTGAGGGTTTCGTCAAGCGCGCCGCGCGTGCGCGCGAAAATTCGGCGTGGGCCGCGGAGTCAAGATCGAAGGAGCGAACGGGCGGTGTGGGCAAGTCGGCGGCCCATTGCCTCGGCCGTGTCGCGGCCCCGCGCGATCGAGATGAGCGATGAGAAACAGAGGTGTTCGAGGACTTCGATGACGACCGCTCGGTTGGCGACCGTTTCGGCACCGATGGCGGAGTCGATCCAGGCCGCCATGGCCGAATGGAAATCGTGTTCGCTGTCCCACACGCCGGCGTCGAAACTCAACAGCGCCTGCGTGACGGCTGCGGCGAGTTGTGGCCGGCCGGCCACAGTGTCTGCGATGACTGCCATGACCGTGGCAACGCGGTCGGCGGCCGACCCGCCTTCGGCCGGCGAATCATGCAGGGTTGCACCGAGTTCGCCGATCCACTCGAGCAGGACCTCGGTGAGCAAGTGATCCTTCGACGAGAACCAGCGATAGAGGGTCGCGAGCGCCACTTCTGACTGCTCGGCAACGTCCTTCATCGCAACCGCCTCGTAGCCGCCGGCCTCGGCGAGTCGCGTTGCGACCTCGAGCACGCGAGCGCGGCGCTCCTGCTGGCCGACCGAGAGGCGGCGCCGAAGCGTGAGTTCGGCACTGGCAGTCGTCATGGGCGATCGCAGTCGGGGTCGGAGTTGCTGGTTGCGGGTGCTCGCATCCTGGTGAGAATTCATTCTAGAATGATTTCTCACCGGTGTCGATCGTCTGCTGTGCCCAGGTACAGCGCGGATCGACACGTTGGTTGGACATTGCATCGATGCTGCTGACGGAGCCGACATGACCGAACCGCAACTCGCTGACCTGAACGACCTCGACGTCTTCGTCGACGGCGTGCCGCACGACACGTTCACCTACTGGCGTGAACACGACCCCGTGCACTGGACCGACGAACCCGGCGGGCGCGGGTATTGGAGTCTGTTCGATTACGAATCGGTGACGACCGCCAACCGCGATGCTGCAACGTTCTCGTCCGAAGAGGGGGGAACGTTGATTCGCGATCTCGAGCCGGAAGCGCTCGAGATGAACCGCATGATCATGCTCAACATGGATCCGCCGAAACACACCCGGTACCGATTGTTGGTCAGCAAGGGTTTCTCGCCCAAGCACATTCGTGAGCTCGAACGTGCGATCGACGATCAGGCAACGAAGATCGTCGACAACGTCATCGAGCAGGGAACGGCGGACTTCGTCACCGACCTTGCCGCGGAGCTTCCGCTGCAGGTGATTGCCGACATCATGGGCGTGCCGCAAGAAGACCGACACAAGTTGTTCGACTGGTCGAACCGAATGATCGGTTCCGAGGACCCCGAGTACATGGAACAAAACGGCGGCGATGCCGGGTTCCAGGGCGCCGAGTCAGCCCAAATGGAGTTGTTCGCGTACGCGTCGGCGTTGGCGCAGGACCGGTTGGCGAACCCGCGCGACGACGTGATCTCGGCCATCGTGCACGCCGAGATCGACGGCGATCGACTCACCGAGATGGAGGTCAACGTCTTCTTCTTGTTGTTGGCGGTGGCCGGCAACGAGACGACTCGAAATCTCACCGCACATGGCATGCAGGCGCTGTTCGAGCACCCGGACCAGCGGGCGTGGCTGATGGAAGACATCGACGGCCGCCTCAACTCTGCCATCGAAGAGATGCTTCGCTGGGGCGTTCCGGTCCTCAACTTCCGCCGCACGGTCATGAAGGACGTCGTGCTTGGCGGCAAGGAGATTCCGGCGGGCGACAAGGTCGCGCTCTGGTACATGTCGGCGAACCGCGATGCCAAGGTGTTCGCGGATCCGTTCAAGTTCGACTTGGCACGAACGCCGAACGACCACGTGACGTTCGGTGGGCGTGGACCGCACTTCTGCCTCGGTGCCAATCTTGCCCGGGCCGAACTGCGAGCGATCTTCCGCGAGATCCTGACGCGCATGCCGGACATGCAGCCGACCGCTCCGCCGCAACGCCTGCGGTCGAACTTCATCAACGGCATCAAGCATCAGCCCGTCGAATTCTCACCTGGGCGGCGAGTGTTGCGTGGCTAGAAAGGCCAGGTCAGGAATCTGACAAGGGTCTGTGTGTGATCTGCGAGCTTCCTATGACTCCAGCCAAGCTTGTGGTGGGCATTGCCGTAGGGGTGATTTGGACAGCCCTCTCGTGCGGCAGTCAGTGCGCGGGTGGAACTCAAGCATGCGCAGCTGCGTAGATCCGCCTGCCCCAAGTGAGCTTCAGAACTCATCGCTGCCACGTCGGACGAGATTGATTCTGTGTCGCTGATAGGGGTAAATGTGTCCACTGATCGACTGTTTCGAAGCAACTCGCGACTTCCCCTGCATGTCGAAGGGGATCTTAAGGCTCCGCCTTCCGAGTTGGAAGAGTGTCGTGAGATCGTGGATTGGCTCTGGAGTGAGCTTGGGGCTGAACCGCCGATGACGGGGTCGTTCGGCGTGATCACGCAGCCATCACAGTATCGAATTCGATGGCGCGAGCTCACCTCGAATCAGGTCGTGTCGAGAGCGAGAAAGCACCTCCATTCTCCGAGCGTGAATTTGGTTTGGGGGGCTCAGACTGAGCGAGGAGATTGGGACTGTGGGATTGGCCGAGCTGCCGAGAACGTGCCGTGGAGGTTCGGGCTTCGAATCGATCCAAATGTCGAACAATGGGCTTCCGAAGCGGAAGAGTTAGCTTGGAATTTCGCGGTCCGGATGGCGACTGCGACCCGCCCGAGCCATGTCATTGGATACCATGGCCAACTAGGGAATCCGTATTACGCGTACTCGGCGAGAAATCCGCCAGACGATCCGGAAGTGCTGTGGGGTTACGGTTGGCTTCTTTTCATGTCAGAGATGCAAATAGCTCGCGCCGGTGGCCGGTCGAGAATCGCAGAAGTACCTGTAAGCGACATCGTAGATGTCGGCGAGGGGGCAATGATTCGGCTCGCGAAGGACGTCAGCGAGATAGCACCACGACTGAATCGTTGGCGAGAGCTACTTGCCTCGATGCTTGACCTTCCGGCGCGTATTGTCCTTGGCGACGGCGAAAAGCCCGAGCACCTCGCGATTCCGCCAATTGGAGTCATGGCGGTCGACTGGTGAATTGGGGACGGTCCGACGCTCCCTTGTCAAGCTTCTCATTATCTCGATTATCCAACCGTACCAAACGAGGAAAAAAGAGCGCCGTATGCCTGAAGTCCAACCTAGGCTTCTTCGGCGTATTCGCATGCAGCACGCATCTACAGAAAGCAGGAGCGTCCAGTCCCTCGCCGAGCGCGATCAATCAGCTCCAAGCGTTAACTGCCTGGATTCCGAACCAGACCAACTACATTCCGATGTGGGGTGGGGACCTGAACCTGTCCACGAACCCGGCAATGCGCGCCGTTATTGGGCCGGAATGCCGGGAGTCGTCTACCCAAGGTGGCTATCTCGAAGCGGACACGCCGGTCCAGCCTTTGCCGCTGAGTATCCGCGCTACGACAGATCCTGGCGATGGCGACAAGATCGACGATGTCTGGCAGCCGACAATTATCCAACCCAACCCTCCTGCTCGCATCAATAACTCGCCGTATTCCGACCACATGATCTACGAGAGCTTCCTATGACTCCAGTCAAGCTTCAAAGAGTTCGTTCGTTGTCCGTTGTGGTTGTGCTTGTAGTTGGCGTTTCAGCCTGCGGTTCGTCATCGGAGAGAAGCGTTCCATTTCGGGGTGCCTCCTCTTCTCAATCTCGACCTCCTTTCGAAGCCAAGCAGCGCGCGGGCGACACGGCCGTACAGCTCGCACCTGGGAGCGAGATCGTCGCGGCACTCTCACGTGATCGTCGCTCGGAGTCGCCGCCAGAGTTCGCCTGGCTTAGGGGGGGTAGCGATGCGGCGTGGGAGTCAGCGGAGGCAACGCAACTGCTCGGCCGATTCGCATTGTCGATGCTGGTTGAAGACGACCGGGCTTTCGTTGCTGCGCTTCGTTGCGTTGACGCGGTGGAAGCCGAAGGTTGTGATGGAGACCGTGCTTTCGCCGAACTACACGTATTCGATTTCTCGAGCAAGGAGTGGCAATCGCCGATACCGATCTCCAAGCAACTCTTTGACAGTGCTGGAGGCACGTTCGCGCTCGTAGGGGTGATCGCTGGCAATCCAGTCGCGTTGCGGACAACGCACTCCGACCCGCAAATACAGGAGTTCTGGAGCATCGAGACTGCCTCAGGGGCTGTGGACGTATTGCCCAAACTCAATCACACTGTGCTCGGTGCTTGCCAGACTGGTGATGGTTCGTTGCATACCCTGGCAGTTGTCGCGAACCCCTACGACTGGGCCGACACCGCTCCGCGTGATCCGATCCTTCTCACGCTACGACCCGACGCGCAAGAATGGACAGAGACGTCGATGCGCGGGGTGTTGCCCGAGGACGTAGTCCTGCAGCCCACCTTTGTCTGCGGCTCCGAGCAGGTTGTGGTCGCTCGCGAACGCTCCTATGTCACATTCGACGTACCGACGTCGGAAGTTTCCGTGGTGAACTCGTTGACAACACCAGGGGTCGCCGGACCGGTTGCGTCTCACTACCTGGCTGTTCTCGCGGTCACCCGCGACGCGGGCGCACCAGGCAACAGCCTCACTCGGCTCGCTCCGAACGGTCAAAGCACCGATGTGGAGGTACCGAACGTCGAGACATTGGCTGTGGCCGGGTCGGGCCTCGTTGTCGCTACCTCGATCCATGATCTAGAGGCAGGCGATCGCGATTGGATCGTCACCCAACTCTGAGGTCACGGGAACCGCGGTTGGGACACCCGACGATCAGACGCTAACGCGAGACGGTCTCCGTTGCATTGACGGTCGCGCCGGTCGACATCTCAGAGCACTTCCGATGACCACGGCAGTATGGCACGACCCCAGCTCCCGTCGAGTTCAGCCCCGGTCGCCGCCTGCTCGTCTGACCCGACGCGTTCTCGTTGCATCGCGCGACCGAAACCGTCGCCCGATCCAGGGAGAACTCGGTTCGGTAGGGTCGACGGCATGAAACTCGGACTGCAGCTGGGGTACTGGGGCGCGGCCTCGAACCCGTTCCACGTACCACTCGCCCAAGAAGCCGAACGACTCGGATTCGACTCGGTCTGGGTCGCCGAATCCTGGGGGAACGATGCGTTCAGTTTCGCGACATGGGTCGCGGCGCACACCGAGCGGGTGAAGATCTGCACCGGTGTTGTCCAGATGAGCGGACGCACGCCGACGAGCTGCGCGATGCACGCGATCACCGTCGATCACCTGAGCGCCGGGCGATTCTGCCTCGGCCTCGGTCTTTCGGGACCGCAGGTCGTCGAGGGCTGGTACGGCCAGCCCTACGGCAAGCCGCTGACCCGCACACGTGAGTACGTCGACATCATCCGCCGCGTCTTCGAGCGCAGCCCCGAAGGGGTCACCTACGACGGCGAGTTCTACCAACTGCCGTACCGAGGCCCGAACAGCTGGGACATGGGTAAACCGCTGAAGGTGATGACCCATCCGTTGCGCGCCGATCTGCCGATCTTCCTCGGCGCCGAGGGGCCGAAGAACGTCGCGCTCGCCGCGGAAATCGCCGACGGATGGTTGCCGCTCTACTACAACCCCGAAAAGCCTGATGTCTACGACACGCTCGGACCGGTCAGCGCTGACTTCGAAATTGCGGTGAATCTCATGGGCTGCACCGTGACCGCCGACGACAAACCCGAGACCATCGAGGCCGCGCTTGCGGGCACGCGTGCGGCACTCGGCTTCTACATCGGCGGTATGGGCCACAAGAGCCGCAACTTCCACAAGGAGCTCATGGGGCGGATGGGCTACGAACGCGAAGCCGACCAGGTGCAAGATTTGTTCTTCGCCAACAAGCGCGATGAGGCGATCGCCGCGGTGCCGGTGCGGTTCGCCGACGAGATCGGGTTGGTGGGTACGCCGGAACGCATCAGGGACCGACTTGGCGCGTGGGAGTCGTCGCCCATCACGACGCTGATCTTGTCGGGCGGTCCTGACACGCTGCGCGCCTTCGCGGAGATCGTCGGCTGAGCGGGGCCGTGCCGACCTGAACGCGCCGGGGTGTGCCGACCCTGAACGCGATGGAGCCGGACCTTGGTTGGCCCGGCTCCATCGGTTTCGTTCGGTTCGACCTTCGTCAGATCGCGGCAGGCGCTGATTCGGTGGTCGTGTTGCCCTTGAAGTGCAACACGGATCCGACGATCATCGCAATGCCAGCCAGGATCGTCAGGTAGAGGCCGAAGCCGACGCTCACCGAAACGTCGAAGCCGGCGGGCATGTCGCCCGACACGTCTTTGATATCGAAGTAGTTCATGACGCCGACCAGGGTCGAGATCGACGCGCACGAGATCGCGCCGATCGCCATGCCCTTGTTCCAGCCCTTGATGAGCTGCACGACACAGAGCGCCCCGACGGCGATGGCCATCAGCACGGTCAGTTTGCCGTCGCCACCGTCCATGCCGCTCGCGCTCGTTGCCACGCCAAAGCCCTCGAGCTCCGACGGCAGGTTGATGCTGCCCCACGTCATGAACGCGGCGATGAAGGTCACTGCGGCGCCGCCGAGTGCGACCTTGACGCCGAGCGATGCTTGTTTGATGGTGTCGACATCGAACTGCACGGCCGGCGCGGTGGGCGCGCCCTGCGGTTCGTTGCCGAACGGATCTGTCTGGGTCATCCCGACCTCCGAATGTTCGAGCCGACGAGGCGCGAGCCCATCGCTCGCGACCGGTCGTACGGCTGCTGTCTCACTCGGTTCGGGCACCGGGGAGTTGAGTAGTCGTGATTGCGTCAGCGCGAGGCTCCCGTGATCGAACCGGGCTGGGCCGAGGCGATTGGGTACACTGCGCCGCTCCACGAAGGGCGGTTAGCTCAGTTGGCTAGAGCGCTACCTTGACACGGTAGAGGTCGCTGGTTCGAGTCCAGTACCGCCCACCACGTGCCAAATCTCCAGGTCAGCGGGGTCGCATCGTTGATTCGCGGCCACGGGAATTCCCGTTCGCGAGTGTGGGTCTGCCTCAGTCGTCGTCGACGATGGTGAGGATTCCGGCGGTATCGGCAATGGTGGCGCCGGTCGCGTTCGACAGGGTGACCGTCACGGTCTCGTTGGCCTCGTCGAGCCAGTCGGGAAGCACCTTGACCGAGATCTGCTTGAAGTTTTGTCCCGGCTGGAACGTCAGGGTGCCACTCGTGGTGCCGGCCCAATCACTCAGGCGGACTGCCGAGGTGGATGACAACGCCCACCTGACGCTCACAGTCGTGGCCGAGTCATGGTTCAGGGACACCGTGAAGCGGGCCGTGCGGTCGTAGCTACCGCCTTCCCACACGGAGTTGTTCGACGCGTAGATGCGCACGGGCGAAGTGTTCGGGTCTTCGTCGGTGATCGTGACCAATCCGGATGCGTCGCCGAGTGTCGCACTGGCACTCGGGTTCGAGACGGCGACGTTCAACGTCTCGGCTGCTTCGTCGAGACTGTCGGCTTTCAGTCGGATGTCGACGAACACGCGGGTAATCCCGGGATTGAACTTGACGACCTTGTTCACCGTGACGTAGTCGGCGGTCGCGGCGGCAGTGACCGGCACGGTGCTGACGTTCACGCTCACGACATCGGGCGACGGCGCCGACAGCGTGATCGGCACGGAGACCGTCGGGTCGGCCGTGTCGGCCTCCCATCCGTTGGCGTCGCCGGCCGACACCGTCGGCAGGATCAACGGACCGCGCGTACGGAAGTACGGGTCGCGTCCCCACCGCATGTAGGCCATGAGCGACTTCTCGGTGGAGTCGACCTCCCAGTTGAAGTAACGATTCTCGTCGCCGTGCCACTTGCGTTCGTCGAACGCGACGATTGCAGCCATGTTGGGCATCGACGCCTTGATGGTGTTGCGCGCGGCGTCGTACCAGGCGGCCTTTTCACCGGCATTTCGTTCGAGCGCGCCCCATTCGCCCGCCATGAGCGGTTTGCTGCGGGCGACCGCGAAGTCGTGGGCTTCGCGATAGATGTCGTCCCAGGTTTGCCACTGCGCGCCGTCGCGGGTCGGCGCGAAGTTGTAGCCGTCGGCGCACACCCAGTCGACGTTCGCGTCGCCCGGATACCACGACGCCGCGTTGCCTTGCTCGAAGCCCCACGACGTCGGGCACCATACCCACACCGCGTTCGTCGCTCCGGCGGCGATGAAGATCGAACGCACGCGGTTCCATGCTGCGACGTAACTCGCTGGCGATACTGCAACCGCTCGGTTGTAGCCGCCGTCCATTTCCCAGAACCAGCGCATGAACAGGTCGTGACCGAAGTCGCGGACGTTGATCGCTCGCTGCATGATGATGGCGTCGTGGTCGCCGCGGTTGATCGCCGCGGTGTCGGTGCCGTTCCACGAGATCATCGGGATGCGGCCCATCTGGACATCCCAGGATTCGTGCCAGCGCGGGAACGAGTTCGTGAATGGATAGAAGTGGTTGACGATGTCGAAGCGGCGACCGATTTGGGCTTCGCGCTCGAGGACGAGGCCCTTGAACCCGTCGACGGTGGTGACGTCTCGTTCGATCCAAGCCCCGAACAACGTTCCGGTCGCAGGAACGAGCCGGCCGGTGCGAGCCGCTGCAGCCGGGTCAGGCCGCCGGTCGATCGCTGATGTGGCGATGAGGCCGCTGATCACGACGACCAGGAACGCGCGCTGGACAACTCTCCGCCACATGACGTGCTGCATGGTACGCGCAGCGTGGCCTGCGGTGCTGAGCGTCGGCGACGATCCGGACGATATGCCCGAATTCAACGCGGTGGCCTCAGTCGTCGGTGCGGATCGTCAGCACGCCGAGACCGTCGGTGATGGTGCCAGCAGAGGTCGAGGTCAGTTCGACGAAGAGGGCTTCGTTGGTTTCGGTCGCAACGTCACCGCGGATCGTGATGGCGACCGACCCCTGGCGTTGGCCCGCGGGGATGACGATCGTTCCGGAGGCCGCAGCTGCGTAATCGGCGGTGTTCACGGTCCACGGAAGCAAGCGGTAGGCGATGGTGGTCGAGCTGCTGCGGGCCGCGGTCAAGGTGATCGGAATGCGCACTGCCCGAGTTGCGACGACACCTTCGGTCACGGTGAGGTCGCCGGCCATGACGTGCAAGACGCCTGCGCTCGCCGGGTCGTCGTCGAAGAGCACGCCTTGTCCGGTGCTGTCGCCGATGACCGCACCCACGGGGTCGGAGATCACGAACCGGAACGACTCCCGGTTCTCGTTCACGATGTCGCCGCTCAGGGTGATGCTGACCTCGGCGCGTGTCCCTCCGGCGCGAATGTGCACGGTCCGATCGACGGCCACGAAGTCGCCAGCGCCGGCGCTGCCGGTCAGGGTGCGGAACCGGAACGACACATCCTCGTGGGTCGGGGTCGAGAGTGTCACCGGCACGCGGCCAACGATGTTGCCGGTGTTGCCTTCCCAGATTCGGGCGTCGCTGACATCCAGCATTGGCATCGTCGCCGCAGTACGAACTGTGAAGTGTGGATCGCGTGCCATACGGACGAAGGCCAGCTGTGCCGATGCCGACGAGTCGACCTCCCAGTCGAAGGTCAGGTCGTAACGGCTCTCGTAGCGCTCTTCGTCGAACGCAACCAGTGCAGCCATATTGGGCATCGAGGTCTTGATGGTCGCGCGGGCCGCGTCGAGCCATGCGGCCTTCTCGCCCGGGTTGCGCTCCAACGCCCCCCACTCACCAGCCATCAGTGGCTTGTCGTGTTCGATGGCGAAATCGTGGGCGGGCCGGTAGATCTTCTCCCAAGAATCCCACGGCGCACGCGGCTTGACGGGCGCCCAGTTGTAGCCGTTCGCGCACACCCAATCGACTTCGTCGTCGCCGGGGTACCACGCGTCCGCGTTGCCGGTCGTGAAGCCCCACGCGGTGCCGCACCAGGTCCACACGGCGTTGGTCGCGCCCTCTTCGATGAAGATCCGCCGCACTCGCTTCCACGCAGCGATGAAGTCAGCAGGGGTGTGCGCAATCGGGAGCTGGTAGGCGCCGTCGGCTTCCCAGAACCAGCGCATGAAGACCTGTCCGTCGAGGCCGGCAACACCCTGCGCGCGCGCACGGATCAGCGCGTCATGGGTTCCGGCATTGACGGCCAAGGTGTCGGCGCCCGCCCACGAGATCGAGGGGATGCGACCGAGGTCGAGATCCCACTGTTCGCCCCAGGTCGGGAACGTCGACGTGAACGGGTAGAAGCGGTTCACGATGTCGTAGCGCCGGCCGAGCTCGCGTTCTCGGCTCTCCCACATCGCCTTCTTGGTCGTCATGGTGGTCGCGTGGTCGCGCTCCATCCACGCGCCGAGCAGCGCGCCTGAGGACGGCACCAGCGGTGCGTTCGGCCGTGCGGCAACTTCTGGGGCGGTCTCGATCCCCACCATTGTCGCCAAGGCGATCGCGGTGGAAACACACGCGGCCGCGGCTCGGCTCAGACCCGCACGGAAGCTCATCTGGCGATGGTACGGACAAGTTGTCGATTCGACAGTGGGGCGATTGGCCCAGTTGTGGTCGCTGTCACACGCGCGACAAGACTGACGATCCATGGATCATTCGGCAATCCGCGAACGCTTTCCTGGCGTTGATCGACGTTGGGCGCGCTTCGATGGTCCGGCGGGGACGCAGATGGTCGATTCGGCGATCGCAGCGATGGCGCAGTTCGCTGCGTCGGGTCACGTCGCGAACAGTCACGGGGCGTTCGCCGCGTCGGCGGAGTGCGACGCGTTGGTCGCCCGGGCGCGCGAGGTCGTCGGCCGACTGTATGGCGCTTCGGCTGACGGGGTGTGGTTCGGCGCGAACATGACGACCGCGACCTTCGCGTTCACGCGAGCGATCGCAGCGAGTCTGGAACCAGGCGACCGTGTGGTTGGGACGCGCCTCGATCATGATGGCAACGTCTGGACGTGGCGACGGGCCGCAGACGATGTCGGCGTCGACCACGTGTTGGCATCCTTCGATGTTGCGACCGGCCGGTTGGCGGCTGAGTCGGTGATCGACCTCATCGACGAACGCACCCGGTGGGTCGCGATCGGAGCGGCGTCGAATCTGCTCGGAACCATTCCTGACGTGCGCCGAGTCGCCGACGCGGCGCACGCCGTCGGCGCGCATGTCTTTGTCGATGCGGTTGCGTTTGCGCCGCACCGACGCGTCGACGTCGCGGCGCTCGGCGCGGACGCGATCGTGTCGAGCGCATACAAGTGGTACGGCCCTCACGTCGGAGCCATGTGGGTTCGGCCCGACCTGCTCGAGGGGTTGCCGGCCTACAAGGTCCGCCCGGCCGAGAACGAAGGCCCATCCCGGTTCGAGACCGGTACGCCCAACTACGAGGGCCTCGCAGCGCTCGTCGCGGCCGCCGAGTTCGTGCTCGAGATGGGCATCGACGCGCTGCGAGCGATCGAGGAAGCGACGTTCGCTCCGCTGCTCGCGGGGCTCCAGACCATCGATCGTGTTCGTATCTACGGGCCGCTCGATCTGGTCGATCGCACGCCCACCGTGAGCTTCGTCGTCGACGGCCAGCATCCCGATCTCACCGCGGCAGCGTTGGCCGAACGTGACATCGCGGTGTGGTCCGGGAACAGCTACGCGGTCGAGATCGGCGACAGCCTCGGAGTGAACGAACACGGCGGTGTCGTGCGAGCCGGAGTCGTTGCCTACGTCGACGACCACGACATCGAGCGACTACTCGACGCCGTCGCGGCCATCGCGCGAACCTGAACTGGCGAGCGGCGCTGTTTTGCGCGAGCGATCGCATTTGCGGTGCTGAGCGCGTTGGGAGGAATCGGGGCCGATTCGGATCCGCTGGTGATCGAAGCCGACGATTCGTTGCTGCGTCAGGCCATCGACAACCTCGTGCGCAACGCGGTGCGCCGTGCGACACGCGTCGAGTTGGTCGTACGGGAGGACAATCGCGATGCATTGATCGAGGTCAACGACGATGGTCCAGGGTTTCCGCCCGATTTGATCGGACAGGTCTTCGAGCGGTTCCGCAAAGGTGACACAGATCGCGACGGGACGGGGCTCGGCCTCGCCATTGTGCGCGCGATCGCCGAAGCGCATGGGGGCACGGTCTCGGCCGAGAATCGCGCGGAGGGTGGCGCATCGCTCCAACTTCGGATTCCCAGGCCTCGAGCCTGATGAGGCCACTGCGACCCCCGATCGGGCACCACCTGGCTTTCGGCCGGGCGGCGCAAAGCTGCCCGCGAAGGCTCCGATCTGGCGGCGAACCTGCCGATGGGGTGGCGAAGGTACCGATGCACCAGGCGTGCGCTTCGAGGAGGATGCGGTCGCGATGATTGCCGAACTGCCGGGTTGGTTCGACCTCGGCTTCTTGCGGGGCGTCACCATTACGACCGCGGTCGCGCTTGCGATGGGCGTGCTCGCGTCGTTGGTCTTCATCCGAAAGCTCGCGATGCGGCTTGTGCTGGCGGCGATCCTGGCGTCACTCGCAGGCGGATTGGTGTTCTACCGGTCGGAACTCGACGAGTGTGCCGACGCATGTTCGTGCAAGCTGCTCGGAAGCACCCTCGAAGCAAAAGGCTGCCAGCTCCCCGGTCAAGCGAAATAGCCGAGCACCGCATCTAGGCTGGAGCCACGATGAGCATCGACCAGCCGGGCGCATCGATCCACCAACTCCCTGACGTCGACACCGACGAGACTGCCGAGTGGCTCGACAGCCTCGACGCCATCATCGACATCAAGGGAACAGCTCGCGCGCACTACCTGCTGACCCGACTCATGGAGCGGGCTCGCGAAAAGGGTGTCGCGGTCGCGGCGTCGGTGCAGACCGACTACATCAACTCGATTCCTGCGGCCGAAGAGCCGTGGTTCCCGGGCGACGAGCACCTCGAGCGCCGCATTCGGGCCTACATCCGGTGGAACGCCGCGGTGATGGTCGACCGAGCCAACGATCGATTCGACGGGCTCGGGGGTCACCTTTCGACCTACGCCTCGGCCGCGTCGCTCTACGAAGTCGGTTTCAATCACTTCTTCCGCGGGAAGGCCGATGGCGGATTCGGCGACCAGGTGTTCGTGCAAGGCCACGCAGCTCCCGGGATCTACGCCCGCGCATATCTCGAGGGCCGACTGACCGACGACCAACTCGATCACTTCCGCCGAGAAACGAGTGGCGTCGGGCTGCCGAGCTACCCGCACCCGCGCCGGATCGCGCGTCGGACTCCACGTG
>SXIR01000233.1 GCA_005772765.1 Actinomycetota bacterium | reverse complement strand
CGACCGTGACGGCCGACCTCGGTGGCGCGGGCGGCAAGGGCGGTGCTGGCGGGAGCGGGAGCAACGGCGGCACGGGCGGCAATGGCGGCGGTGCGCGTGGCGCCGGCGCTGGTGGTGGTGGCGGCGGTGCCGGCGGCCCGTCGATCGCGATCTACGTCGGTGGAACCGGCACGGCGTCGACCGTCGGCAACACCCTGACCCGAGCGGGCGCAGCCGCTCCCGGTGGTGCCGGTGGGAACGCCGGAGCGGGCGGCAATGGCGGTACCGGCGGCGGCGGTCCCGCCAGCGGTACCGCGGGTGCAGTCGGCGGTGCTGGCAACGTCGGCCAAGTCGGCGCCGACGGCATGCTGTGCTCTACCAACATCGGCGGTGTGTGCACGGCGTGAACCGTCGCAACGGCTAATGACGAGCGAGGGCCCGACCCGCAAGGGTCGGGCCTGCTCGCGTCGCTGGTCTGCTCGCGTCGCGGGTCTGCTCGCGTCGCGGGTCTGCTCGCGTCGCGGGTCTGCCCTCGTCGCGATGGCGCGCGGCCTCGAGGTGGGTTGGGCGACGGCGCTCAGTTCGACAGCGTCGCCTGCGCGCGGTTGCGCAACTCGTACTTCAGCACTTTGCCGGTTGCGTTGAGCGGCAAGGCGGCGACGATCTCGACCCGGCGAGGCGCCTTGTAGTTCGCCATCGTCGCCTTGCACCACGCAACGATGTCGGTCGCCTCGGCGGCCATACCGTCGCGCAAGACGACGTAGGCCCATCCGACCTCGCCGAGGCGGGCATCGGGAACGCCGACGACCGCCGCGGCCGCAATCGCTTCGTGGCGCAGCATCATCGCCTCGATCTCGGCGGGGTAGGCGTTGAAGCCTCCGACGATGAACATGTCTTTGGTGCGGTCGGTGATCTTGATGTAACCGCGTGCATCCATCGTTCCGATGTCGCCGCTGTGCAGCCAACCATCGGCATCGACGGTCTCGGCGGTTTCGGCCGCGTCGTCGAGATACCCGAGCATCACGTTGTACCCACGAATCAGGATTTCGCCCGGTTCGCCGCGCGGCACTTCCGTGCCATGCTCATCGGCGCAGATCACCTCGACACCCGGAATGGCTCGGCCACTGGTCGTCGCGATCGTCTCGGGGTCGTCGTCGTGACGGCACATCGTCGCGATGCCGCACACTTCGGTGAGCCCGTACCCGGTGACGATCGTCTCGAAGCCGAGCCGATCGCGCATCTCGATGATCATCGAGACAGGAATTGCCGCCGCGCCCGTGACCGAGAGGCGCAGACTCGACAGGTCGAACGCGTCGAGGTCGTCGCGGGCGAGGATCGTCTGGAAGATCGCCGGCGGGCCAGGGAGAAACGAGATGCGGTCTCTCGGCACTCGGTCGAGGACGGCCGCGGCGTCGAACACAGCGTGGGGGAGCAGGGTCGCCCCGCACATCAGCGAGGCGAGAATTCCGGCTTTGTACCCGAATGCATGGAAGAACGGGTTGACCACGAGATAGCGATCACCCGCGCGAACTCCGACGACGTCGGCCCAGGTGCGAAACGCTCGCAGGTTCTGGGCGTGGGTCGTGCGGACACCCTTGGGGTTCCCGGTCGTGCCGGACGTGAACAAGATGTCGCTGACGTCGTCGGGCTGCACCGCGACGGCGCGTGCTCGAGCGACGGACTCGTCCACCGCGTGACCGGCGTCGAGGAACGCTTCGAGTGGAGTCGTGCTCGGCGGCGCATCGCCCCGGATCACGACCACCGCGGCGAGACCGGGAAGGTCGGTCGTCCGGTTGCACGCGGCATCGAGCAGCGCGACGTAGTCGGTGTCGAGGAACCCGGTGACGGTGGCGAGTACCTTCGCTTGGCTGCGCCCGAGAACGTACGCGGCCTCCGCGCCCTTGAAGCGAGTGTTGATAGGCACCACGATGCCGCCGGCGGCATGGGCACCGAGCGCGAGCACGGGCCACTCCCAGATGTTCGGCGCCCAGATCGCGACGCGATCGCCGGGCTCGACACCAGCGGCGATGTAGGCGCGCGCCGCTTCGGTGACGCGCCGCTCCAGATCGGCGAACGTGATGGTCGTGCCGTCGCTCTCGTCCTCGAATGCGTTCGCCTTCGCGTGACGCTCGGCGGCGATGCGGACGAGATTCGGGGTCGTGCCGAACTCGAGGTCGCCTCGGGGTGCATCGGTGTCGGCAGCGTCGGTCATGGTTGCTCCTGGCGGGCGAGGCGATGACGATCGATGGGTTGCCAGTGTGCAGCACGGCGCTGCGCGAAGGCCAACGGTCCTTCGGCTTGATCGGCGTGACCCCACATGGCCACGAGTCGTGCCGCTCCGGCGCGGCACGCGTCGGTGAGCCCGGACTCGAGCGCTCCCCACAATGCCTGCTTGGACAGCGCCATCGCCGTCGGTGAGTTCAGGGCGATTAACTCGCCGAGTTGTTGCGCGCGGTCGGCCAACTCGTCCGCAGGGGCGACTTCGCCGACGACGCCGAGTTGACGCGCTCGCTCAGCGCTGATGCGCTCGTGCCGCCCGATCAGCGCCATGCGCAAGATCGACTCCATAGGCGACTGGCGCGCCAGCGCGATTCCCTCGAACGCCACGACTTGACCGATCGAGACGTGCGGATCGAGGAAGGTTGCGGTATCCGCGGCGATGCGGATGTCGGCGTCGGCGACGAAGTGCAGACCGCCGCCCGCGCAGACGCCGTTCACCGCAGCAATGACGGGTTTCCAGATTCCGAGATGCCACGCGGTGAACCGCAAGTCGGCATGACGCGTGCGGCGGGCGTGCTCGCGCAGCGAGGCTTTGTCGCGTGCCAGCGCGACCACATCGAGTCCGGTCTGGAATGCCGGACCGTTCCCCGTGTTGACGATGACGCGGACGTCGTCGTCGGCGTCGAGTTCATGCCACGCCCGTTCGAGTTCGTCGAACATGACCGCGTCCATGGCGTTTCCTGCGTCGGGCCGATCGAAGATCAACCAGCCGACCGGTCCGCGTCGTTCGACCTGCAGGCGCGTGTAGTCGGTCACCGGCCGGTGAAGTTTGCGTCGCGTTTGTCAGCGAGTGCGGACATGCCTTCCTTGAAATCGTCGCTGCGGCTCGAGAGTTCGAGGGCGAGGGCTTCGCGATCGAGGTGGCTGTCGAGGTCGGCGTCGAGCCCCTCGCGCACGAGCGTCTTGGTCAGGCCGAGGGCAACGGTTGGGCCCTTCGCCAGGCGATGCGCGAGCGCCCCGGCGGTCGCGTCGACATCGCCGGCGGGAACGCTGCGGTGCACGAGACCCCACTGGGCTGCCGTCGTGCCGTTGACGCGCTCGCCGAGCATCAACATCTCCTTGGCGCGCGCGATCCCGACGAGACGGGGCAGCAGCCACGTGCCGCCCGAGTCAGGGGTGAAGCCGCGCTGCACGAACGGTTCCCACAACTTGGCATCGTCCGCGACGACGCTGAAGTCGGCAGCGAGCGCAACGTGGAGACCGAGGCCGGCCGCGTATCCGCGCACGGCGGCGACGATGGGAATCTGGACGGTCGTGAGCCGCGCAATGAGTCGGTGCGCGTGCGCCGGCAAGCGACGCTGCGAAGCTCCGGTCCGCGGGCGCCCGGCACCTCGATCGCCGAGATCGAAACCCGTGCAGAAGTCGGTACCGGTGCTTGCAAGGAGGATGGCGCGGACTCGTTCGTCTTGGTTCGCGCACTCGAGGACCGCGATGAGGTCGTAGACCATCTGATCGGTGAGCGAGTTGCGGCGCTCGGCTCGGTCGATCGTGATTCGGAGGATCGCCCCGTCGAGGGCGATGCCGAGTCCGGGCCGATCTTCGTAGTTGCCGCCGTGTTCCACGTCGCCGAGGCTACGCGAGGGCCGGGCGGTTGCTTGCGGTGGTCGGGCTGAAACGCACCGGCATTGCTTCAGGGCCAGTGATGAAGTTCGAGTTTCGCCACGGGAGCGGGGCGGTCGGGTCGGCGAGTTCGAGATCGGGAAGCCGGTCGAGGAGCCGATCGAACATCACGTTGAGTTCGAGACGTGCGAGCGACGCGCCGAGACAGAAGTGGGTTCCGAATCCGAACGCGACGTGCGGGTTCGGGTGGCGTTCGACATCGAAACGGAAGGGATCGTCGAACACCGCCTCGTCTCGGTTGGCCGAGGGGTAAAGGAGAATGACCTGCTCGCCCTCGCCGATCGTCTGGCCAGCGACGTCGACGGTTCGGGTCGCCGTTCGACTCATGTTCTTGATCGGCGTGACCCAGCGCAGCATTTCTTCGATACCGGTCGTCAGCTTGGTGCGGTCGGCGGCGAGCTTGGCCCGCTCGTCGGGATGCTCGATCAGGGCGAGCATCCCGCCCGTGATGACGTGGCGGGTTGTCTCGTCGCCTCCGATCAAGATCAGCAACGACTCTTGCACGAGCGACTCGTCGTCGAGGCGTTCGCCTTCGATCTCGGCGTGACACAACACGCTGACGAGGTCGGATGTCGGTGCGGTGGCTCGGCGGTCGGCGATCACGTCGAGTTGGAACTCACGGAACTCGATAGCCGCCATCATCGCTTTCTCTGCCGCGGCGGGATCGGTCACGGTGGTACCGCGGATGAGGTCGTCCGACCACCGCAGCAAGTCGTCGTAGGCCTCGCGAGGAAACCCCAACATGTCGCCGATCAACAGCAGCGGGAGCGGCGCGGCGATGTCCCACACGAAATCGCAATGGCCCTGTTCGCAGACCCGATCGATGATGTGGTCGCAGATCGCAACGATCTCGTGC
Organism: Actinomycetota bacterium; assembly: GCA_005772765.1. Classification (GTDB taxonomy): domain Bacteria; phylum Actinomycetota; class Acidimicrobiia; order IMCC26256; family PALSA-610; genus SXJQ01. Next base: position 2,717 of record SXIR01000233.1, on the reverse strand, counting down.
TCTTTGGCCTTGACCCGCTTCGGTGTGAAGCCCCGGTTCACCAGCGAGCGGCGCCTCTGGTGTTGCGGGTCGTCCATCGAGATCATCATGGGCAGCGGATCGCCGTGCGGGCGCGGGCTGCGGAACGACGAGAACGTCTTAGGGTCTTTTTCGATGGCGAGAATGTCGTGGTATCGCGTGATCGCCCAGGTGTCGCTCGCCGCGTCGTAGTAGGCGGGCGCGTGCTGGCGCATCCAGGACCAGGTGTCGTGGGGCTGGCTGGCGTACCAGTTGCCATCGAGCAGATCGATGTCGTCGCGGGTCGGATGCGTCGGCGTCACGGCAGGCATCGCGCCATCATTCCACGAATCGATTCGCGGCGGTTTCATCGCCCCCAGGCGGCACGACGGCTGAGGAAGTCGCTCTCGGGTTTGATCTATCGTGCCGCGTCGTGGCTGAGCGAACGAACCGGCAAGTCGTGTTGCGGCGTCGCCCGCAGGGCATGGTGACCGACGACTGCTTCGAGGTTGTCGAGCGCCCGGTGTCCGAGTTGGGACCCGGCGAGGCGCTGTTGGAGGTCCACTACGTCGGGATCGATCCCACGATCCGAGGCTGGATCGACGAGCGCGGCAACTACATGGCACCGGTCGCGATCGGCGAGGCGGTCCGCGCCAACGGTGTTGGTGTGGTCGTCGCCACCAACAACCCCGACGAGTACCCCCTCGGTGCGGCTTACATGGCGTTGACGGGGTGGCAGCAGTATCGAGTGCTCCAGCCCAACGAGAATCCGCCGGTGACTCGGCTCCCGGAGGGCATGGAGCTCACGGGGCCGCTCAACGTCGGTGGTCACATCGGCGTGACCGCGCTGATCGGTGTCGAAGAGGTCGCCAAGCCTCGCGCCGGCGAGACCTTCGTCGTGAGCGCAGCGGCATCCGGCGTCGGGTCAGTTGCGGGCCAGATCGCCAAGCTCCGAGGCGCCACCGTGATCGGCATCGCGGGTTCGTCGGCGAAGTGCGCATGGGTGGTCGACGACCTCGGATTCGACGCGTGCATCGACTACAAGACCGAGGACGTGCGAGCCCGGCTCAAAGAACTCGCACCCAAGGGCGTCGATGTCTTCTTCGACAATGTCGGCGGCGAGTTGCTCGATGCCGTGCTGACGCGGCTCGCCCGCAACGCGCGGGTGGTGCTGTGCGGCGACATCTCGACCTACAACCTCGACGCAGCACCGCCGCCGCTGCGCAATCATCGCTACCTGATGGGGCGCAGCGCGTCGATGGCGGGATTCAACACGCTGGACCATTGGGAGAAGTACTTCGACGCCGCGGCCCAGTTGTCCACGTGGGTCGGCGAAGGCAAGATCAAGCATCGAGAGCACGTGCTCGAAGGGATCGATCAGTGCGGTCCGGGTCTCGTCCGCCTGTTCAACGGCGACCACCTCGGCAAACTCGTCGTCGACGTCCGCCCGCCTTCCTAGGTGCGTCGATAGGGTCCGTAATTCGAGCCCTATCGACGCACCTCGAAGCCGAGGTCGAAGTGGCGGACCATGCGAGCGAAGATGTTCGGTTCGACCTCCGGTTCGGCGACGACGTGAAGACCCGTGATCCGTTGGGTCAATGCACCGAACAACGTGGTGAGGCTGAGCCGCGCGAAGTTGGCGCCGAGACAGAAGTGCGTTCCGTTACCGAACGAGATGTGGGGGTTCGGGTCTCGTGTGACGTCGAACGTGAACGGTTCGTCGAATACCCGCTCATCGCGGTTCGCTGACGGATACAGCAACGCAACCCGATCGTTCTCGCGCAGTTGCACGCCGCCGAGTTCGGTGTCACGCGTCACCCGCCGAAAGAACTGATTGAGCGGCGTCACCCATCGCAGCACTTCTTCGACCGCATGCGGGATGCGTTCGGGCTCTCGATACAGCAACTCCCATTGATCCGGGTGATCGCAGAATGCCCGCAATCCGTGTGCGATCGAGGTGCGCGTCGTTTCGGCGCCGCCGGCGATGAACAATCCGACCTCGTGGATGAGGGTCATGTCGTCGAGCGGTTCGCCATCGACCTCGGCGTTGGCCCACACCGAGGCGAGATCGTCCATCGGGCAGGACCGCCGTTCGGAGAAGATGCCGAGGAACTCGGTCGCGAACTCCACATTGGCCTGGAACAGGTCGTCCATGACCTGCGGGTCCCGCAAGCGCATGTCGATGCGCATCAGGCGCTCCGACCAGCTCTTGACGTCACGCCAACGGTCCTCTGGGAGCCCGAGGAGATGCGCAGTGGTGCGCCCCGGGAGCTGACCGGCCAGCTCCTCGATCACCTCGATTTGGCCCTGCGCAGCGGCTCGATCGACAAGCTCGTCGATGATCGAACGCAACAACTCGCCGTTGCGCTCGCGCACTGCACGCGGCGTGAAGCGACCGGCGACCAGCCGACGTTGTTGTTGGTGGCGCGGGTCGTCGTTGGCGATCATGTTCGCCTCGAACGGCTCAGGTACCGCGCGGTAGTGGCCCTTCGACGAAAAAATGTCGGCGTGCCGTTCGGCGTGGAGCACGTCGGCGTGCCGAGCGATTCCCCAGAGCTCGTTCGCCTCGTCGCGGTACGCGGGCTCGTTGGCGCGCATCCAGGCGTAGTCGTCGTGCGGGTTGGTGGCGTACCAAGCGGGATCGAGCAGGTCGATCACGCGTCGGTCAGGGGATGCATCGACAGGAGTCATGGCGTGCAAGCTACCGAGGCGGGGGGGGG
>SXIR01000232.1 GCA_005772765.1 Actinomycetota bacterium | reverse complement strand
GTTCGGGTCGCCCGAACGACAAGGAGGGACCGTGAAGAAGGTTCTGCTGCTGCTCGTGCTCGTTGCGCTCGGGGCCGTCGTGGCCAAGAAGGTGCGTGACTCGGGTGCGGCCAGCGCCTGACCAACGACGAACTGTGTGATCGATGGCCGCGCCGCAGGGCGCGGCCATTGTCGCGTCGGCGCCAATTCGATACCACCGACGAGTACATCGCGAATCGCGAAATCGACGCTTGACTCTTCGTCGCGTAACTCCTAGCTTGCCCCCATCGGCGCACGTCGCCGACTTGCCGCCGGGAAACCCCCGCGCTGGCCTCGCCGCCGTTGCGGCTTCGTCACCTTCGTGACCTCGCCCGGATTCGGGACTCGATGCGCCATCGCCTGATGCGCGTCCGTTTCGATCGGTCCTGCCGTCGAGCAGGTGACGTTGCGAGGGTGAACGATGTTGATCGGATTCTGGTCGCCGAAGGGCGGTTCGGGAGTGAGCACCGTTGCGGCGGCATGCGCGCTCGCGGCTCGTCGATCGATGCCGACGATCGTGGTCGATCCGTGGGGTGACCTGACGGCGCTGTTCGCCGTACCTCCACCGGCGGTGGGCTGGAACGACTTGGTCGCAGCCGCCGAGTTGCCCTCCGACGCGCTCGACCGGATCGCGGTCGAGGTCGACGAACGCCTCCGTCTGGTCGCCCCTGGCGGGTCCGGGCACGAGGTCGAACGTCGACGAACTGGGGCCGGATCCCAGGTTGGCGTCGACCTCCAGGCGGCGTTGCGCCGAGCGAGATCGACGGTGATCGTCGACCTGGGCCTCGGTGAAGGTGCGAGCGCATCAGCGCTCGCGACGACGGCCGACGCGCTCGTGTGTGTGATTCGCCCGTGCTACCTCGCATTACGGCGCGCGCTGGCACATCCCTTGCTGGCGCCATCGAACGGTGTGTTCGTGGTCGAAGAGCCCGGGCGCGCGCTCACGGCCAACGATGTCGCGTCGACGCTGCAACGACGCGAGCTCGGCGCAGTGAGTCTCCGTCCGGCAATCGCCCGCTCGATCGACGCGGGAACGTTCGTGCTGCGTCCGAGCGAAGGGATCGTTCGTGCGGCCGAGACGATGTTGCGCCGACTCGGCTGTCCCGCCGAGGGGCTTCGGTCGGTGGCGTCATGAATCCGGTTGCCGCGACGGTTCGCAGGCGGTTGCTCGCCGAGCCGGGCGAGCTTCCCGACGGCAGTGCGCTGCGGGCCCGCGTGGCGCGTCATCTCCGCGCCATCGATCCGCTGATCACGAACGATCGCGCCGTCTCGCTGATCGACGAAGTGGTTCGCGAACTCGACGGATTCGGCGCGATCGAGGCGCTGTTCGCTGATCCTTCCGTCAGCGAGATCATGCTCAACCGCCCCGGGGTGGCGTATGTCGAACGCGCCGGGAAGATCGAACCGATCGAGCTGGGGCTCGACGCAGCAGCAATCGTTCGGGTGGCCGAACGAGCGATCGCGCCACTGGGCTTGCGTCTTGATCGCAGTGCTCCGCTCGTCGACGCGCGACTTCCCGACGGTTCGAGGTTGCACGCGGTGATTCCACCGCTGGCTCCCGACGGTCCGTGCGTCACGATCCGGCGATTTCGACCCCGTCGAGTGGGTCTCGACGATTTCGGGGTGACCGACGAGGTGGCGCAGTTGCTGCGAACACTGGTCGCGGGCGGCGCCAACGTGTTGGTCGCAGGCGGGACCAGTGCCGGCAAGACATCGTTGCTGGCTGCGCTGGCACCCGCAATCGACCCGGCCGAGCGCGTCGTGACGATCGAGGAAACCGCCGAACTCGATCTCGGTCTCGAACATGTCGTGCGTCTCGAGGCCCGACCCGCGAACGTCGAGGGGGTCGGAGGCGCGTCCGTGCGGGACCTCGTTCGGGCGGCGTTGCGGATGCGCCCAGACCGAATCGTTGTCGGCGAGGTGCGCGGCGCAGAGGCGCTGGACAAGCTGCAGGCGCTCAACACCGGACACGACGGCTCCTTGTCGACGGTGCACGCGAACGGCCCCGATGATGCGCTCGCTCGGCTTGAGACCCTGGCGCTGTTCGCGGTCGACCTCCCGCTGCTGGCGGTGCGTCATCAAGTCGCGGCCGCCATCGACATTGTCGTCGCCGTCCGGCGAGACCGCGATGGCCGGCGCACCGTCGAAGTCGTCGGGGAGTGCGAGCCGCTCAGCGACGGCGGGCGTTTGACGACCCGGGTCCTCGCTCGACGCGACCGTCGATCGCTGCAAGTCGTTGGCGAACCAAGGCGGCCACGATGCCGTCGCTGATTCGCGTGGGTGTCCCCGCGGTGGTGGGTGCCGCCGCATGGGCGCTTGCGCGTCAGGCCCGCACCGCGACGGTTCGAGACCGTCTCCGCGCCCACGATGTGCGGACGACGTCATGGCTCCCGGCCGCGGTGCGGGCCCCGCTCCTGCGGAGCCTCGAACGCGCTGGCGTGCAGACCGAACCGGTGATCGCGGTGCAGGTCTGGGCGATTGCGGTCGGAGCCGCGATTGCGATCTCGTTGCCGTTCGGGGTGACGTTCGTGATCGTCGTTGCACTGGTGGCGCTGGTTGGGCCGCCCGTGGCGCTCTTCAGCGCCCGTCATCGTGGGCGGCGGAGGTTCGACCTCGCGCTGCCCGATGCGCTGCGGTCGCTCGCTGCCGATGTTCGTGCCGGCGCGACGCTTCGTGGGGCGATTGGTCGAGTGTCGACGTCGCCGTCCGCGGTCGCACCCGACTTTGCTCGGATCGCCGCGCGCCTGCGCCTCGGCGCGTCGGTGACCGACGCGTTGCATCCGTGGGTCGTCGAGCGGTCCAGTGCGTCGGTCCGTGTCGTTGTCGGCGCCCTGGGATGCGTCGATGCCGTCGGCGGCGCTCCGGGTCCGGCGCTCGAGGGGCTGGCGGCGTCATTGTCCGACCGGGTCGCGGTCGCGGCCGAGGCGCGAGCGCAATCGGCGCAGGCCCGTATCTCGGCCATCGTCGTGGGCCTCGCGCCACTCGGTTACCTCGTCTTCTCGGCCGCGATCGATGCGGCAGCCGTGCGCGCCCTGATCGAACGCCCGCTCAGCCGGGTGTGTTTTCTGATCGCGATCGGGCTTGATCTGCTGGCCGTCGAGTGGATGCGCCGCATCGTTCGAGATCCCGAGGACGCGACATGATCGCGGTCCTCGCAATCGGATGGGCGTGGGTCGTAGCCCGCTTGGTGCTGAGCGTCGAACCGCGGCTGATCACACGCCGACGAACGCGGGCGTTGCGGCCGCAGCCGTCGCTGCGCTGGATCGGAGCGTGGTCCACGAGTCCGATCGTGCGCGTCGTCGACGACATCCGCGCTCGACGGGTTCGTCGACGCATCGACGAACGCATCCGGCGGCAGGTGCCGTTGGCGCTCGATCTCTTGGTGGTGGCGCTGAAATCCGGCGACACGCCGCGCAACGCTGTGGCCGCCTGTAGCCAGCACCTTCCCGCCGAACTCGGCGGACGGTTCAGCGACGTCGTGCGCGCGCATGCGCTCGGTGAACCGCTCGCAAGTGCGCTCAGCCGATTGTCACGGCCGGGATCGACCGATCTCGAACGAGTTCGATCCGCGCTCGAAGACGCCGCGCTCGGGTCGCCAGCCGTCGCCGCGCTCGAGCGCCTGGCCGACGACGAACGCGCGGCGCTGCGCCGTCGCAGCGAGGCGCGCGCTCGCACCGTCCCGGTGCGATTGCTGTTTCCGCTCGTGTTTCTCGTTCTCCCCGCCTTCGGGTTGATCACCGTGGTTCCGGCACTCGAGGCCGGGTTGCGCAACGTCTGATCGCCCCGATTCCCAACCGGACGGTCACGTCGTGACCGCAGCACTGATGGAGGTAGTTGTGTTTCCGTTTCTCGTCTCGTGGTATCTGCGATCGCTCGAACGGGCCCGACGCGATGAACGCGGCCAGTCGACCGCCGAGTATGCGCTGGTGATCCTTGGCGCGGTGGGGGTCGCTTCGCTGCTGCTCACTTGGGCCGTGAAGTCGAACGCGATCGGGAAGTTGTTCGACACGATCGTCGGCAAGGTCTTGTCGAAGGTGCTCTGATGTCGAGCTGTCTGCAAGGGTGGTGCGCCTTCTGGCGCACCACCCCCTTGAAGGTTGCGCCGGCCGCGCGACGGCGAACTCGTCTCGGAGTACTGCGACCAGGCCAGCGTGGTCAAGCCACCGTCGAGTTCGCGCTCGTGTTGCCCTTCGTGTTCGTGCTCCTCTTGTTGATCGTGCAACTGGGGTTTGTGATGCGTGACTACGTCCGCGTCGCTCATGCGGCTCGAGAAGCCGCTCGGGCGGCATCGGTGGATCCGAGCAACGATCGGGCCCGCGATGTTGTTGAGCACCTGTTGGGCGACGCGATTGTCACCGTCGATCGTTCCGGCGGGATCGGTGATCCCGTGACGGCATGGGTCACGTTCACGTCCCGAACCGAGGTGCCGATCATCGGTGCGCTGCTACCCGACGTGACGATCGACGATTCGATCACGATCCGAGCGGAGCAGGAGTGAAGCGACAAGACGGTGCGGTCGCAGTCTTCGCGATGGTGCTCGTCATCGTGACCGTCGTGTTGGCCTACGGGGTCGCTCGGGTTGGCCTTGCCGCGGTGTTGCGTACTCGGGCCGAGGGCGCTGCAGACGCGGCCGCGCTGGCGGCGGCCGACCGGTTGGCGCTCGGTGGCGGCGAAGCCGAAGCGCGTGCGGACGCATCCGCCGTCGCCAGCGCCAATGGAGCCCGCCTGGTCGTGTGCGACTGTCGGGGGAACTCGGCTGAAGTGGTTGTCGAACTGACGGCCCGGGTTCCGGTGGTCGGGTTTCCTGCCATCCGCGCTCGCTCGCGGGCCGAGATCGGTCAGCTGAGGAGTCGCAACAGCCGGATCGCCCCAGCCTTGTCGAGGTACTCGTTGAAGTTGCCGCACTTGGGCGATTGCACGCACGACGGGCAACCGTCGGCGCACGAACATCGTTCGATCAGGTCGAGCGTGGCGCGGACGTGGTCGGTGGCCGCGTCGAAGGCCAGCTCGGCGATTCCCGCGCCGCCTGGATAGCCGTCGTACACGAAGATCGACGGCTCACCGGTCTGGGGATGCGTCGCCATCGACACACCGCCGACATCCCAGCGGTCGCAGATCGTGAACAGCGGAAGGAGGCCGATCAGTCCGTGTTCGGCTGCGTGGACCGTGCCGAGGAGCTGTACGGGTTCGACACCCGCGCGCACGAGCGCGGCAAGCGGCACGGTGTACCAGCATGCACGCGTTTGCAACACCCGTTCGGGGAGGTCGAGTTCGACGGTCTCGATCACGCGCCCGTTGCTCAGGTGTCGACGTTGGTATCCGGTGACTTGCGAGGCCACGGCCACCGACCCGACGTGCACGGTTGCGGGTCCGATCGAGCCCGATCGGTCGATGTCGACGATCGAGATGTCGGTGATCGAGCGAGCTTGGGTGAACTCGTCGAGATCGTCGGCGGGAGTCGCGAGCGCAACATGGTTCGGTTCGTCGAGGCGTTCGACTCGATACTGACGACCGAGGTGGAGATAGATCGCCCCAGGGTGCACCACTGCATGCGACCGGCCGCCGTCGACGGTGCCGACGATTTCGCCGTCGTCGACGTCGACGATGCGAATCTCGTCGTTGCTGCCACTGCGAAGCGACACGCGCGGTGCCGGAGGTTCGCGGCCGGCCCAGTACAACTTGCCGCCGCGAGGTTTGGCGAGGTCCGCCTGCACCAGTTCGGTAACAACATCATCGAGTCCCGCTCCGAACCATTCGTCGTCATCGCGAGTCAACGGGAGCTCGTGGGTCGCGCACGCGATCTGTGCGTGGGTGACGAACGGATTGTCGGGGTTCACCACGACGCGCTCAGGTGGGCGGCTGACGAGTTCGCTCGGATGGCGCAGGTACCACTGATCGAGTTGGTCGTCGCCGACGACCAACACCGCAGCCGACCGAGCACCCGAGCGTCCCGAGCGGCCGATCTGCTGCCAGAACGACGCCATCGTGCCGGGGAACCCGTTGACGATCACCGCGTCGAGTCCGCCGATGTCGATTCCGAGTTCGAGCGCGTTGGTTGCCGCGATACCCAGGAGCTCGCGTTCGACGAGTCGTTGTTCGATCGCGCGTCGTTCCTTGGGGAGGTACCCCGCACGGTACGACGTGACGGTTTCGGCCTGGGCTGGGTCTGCGCCGTCGGTGAGCTGGCGGCGAGCGTGTTGCGCGACGAGTTCGGCTCCCTTGCGGCTACGCGTGAATGCCAGCGTCTGCTGGCCGGCCGCCACGAACTCGGCGAGCAGCCGCCCGCACTCCGCGTTGGCCGACAGGCGCGGTTCCCCTGGGGTGTCCTCGAGCGGGCGGTCCCAGATTGCGAGACGGCGGGCCGCTCGGGGAGCGCCGTCGTCGACGATCGGCTCGACATCGAGACCGCACAGCGCCGACGCGAGTTCCGCGGGATTGCCGATGGTCGCGCTCGAAAAGCAGAACACCGGATCGGAGCCGTAGTGGCGACTGATGCGTCGCAGTCGGCGAAGCAGCAGCGCGACATGACTCCCGAAGATGCCGCGCAGCGCGTGCAGTTCGTCGATGACGACGTACTCCAAGCGCATGAAGAACGTGGCCCATCGCTGGTGTGCGGGGAGAATCCCGACATGCAGCATGTCGGGATTGGTCAGAACGATGTTTGCGTGCTTGCGGGCCCACGCTCGGTCCGCATCGGGCGTGTCGCCGTCGTAGGTGACCGCCTTCAACCCGGGGACGAGCCAGGAACGCAGCGAACGAAGCTGATCTTGGGCCAGCGCTTTGGTGGGGAACAGGGCGAGCGCCGTCGCCGGGCGGCCCGATGCGATCGCTTCGACGATCGGGATTTGGTAGCAGAGCGATTTTCCCGAGGCGGTTCCGGTTGCGACAACAACCGACTGCCCAGCACGGATGTGGTCGATGGCCGCGGCCTGGTGCGCGTAGAGATCGGTGATGCCGAACGATCTGAGCCTCGCCAGCACGTCGTCGGACAACGGTTCCTTCGTCGATGCGTGGCGGGCCGGACGGTTCGGCAGCGACTCGAGGTGGCGGACCCGTTCGAGCCCGAGCGGTGAACCCGCAAGGGCGTCGAGTGCTTCGAACGCGTCCATGCGGCGACCGTAGGCGACGCCTCGGCTCGATTCAGCGCCCGGTCGGATTCTCGGGCGTGCCCCCGGCGTGCGACTGGAGCACGCCGTCGTCGACGAAATCGGCGAACAGTGCGTCGGCGGCGCTCGACACGGAAAGGCATTCGCCGCCCGATGTCGGAATGGCGACGCCCTTGATACGGGCCGGATCGACGTCGTATGCGGCCTGAGCGATCTGGAAGAGGTCGCGCAACCCTGCACCGTGGATCTTGGCGTGACGGTGCAACAGGGAGAGCACCGTGAACCGTTGCGATGGCGAGGCGTAGGCGGTACGGAGTTTCTGCATGCCCGCGATGATCAGATGCCCCTGGTTCCAGGTGCGTTGGATGTCTCCGGGTCCGAAGTCGTGGCGGTTGCGTGCGAACGCCAGTGCTTCGCCACCGTTGAGTTGGCGCGGTCCGGGCGAGAAGTACGCACCCGAGTATCGGTCGCTCATTTCGAACGGTATGTCGACCTCGAAGCCGCCGACACCGTCGACGATACCGATGAACCCGGCGAAGTCGACCGACACGGCATATTGGATGGGCGCGCCGGTGAGTTCGGCGAGTACTTCGCCGGCGAGTTGCGGTCCGCCCTCGCTGTGCGCGTTGTTGATCTTGCTCGTGCCGCGGCCGGGGACGTTCGCACAGGTGTCGCGAGGCACGTTCAGGATCGTGCCCTCACCGAGCGCGGGGTTCAGCGCGACCACGTGCATTCCGTCACCGCGTTCGCCTCCGAGTCCGGGGCGATAGTCGCTGCCCACGAGCGCGATGAAGACGACGCCATCGGCTTGGCCCGAGTATCCGGCTCGATCGAGCTTGACGATGTCGATCGTCGTCCGACCGCTGACGAGCGGGACATCGACGCCGTTGATCCAGGCAGTCAGCAACGCTCCGATGCCGAACACGAAACCCAACGCGACTGCGGTGAGGTGTCGGAACGCGATGCGAGCGCTCACGGGGTTGTTCCTGTCGTGCTCGCGGTCAGCGTGGTCGGCGTCCCCGCGTGGTCGTCGCGGACGACGATCATCTCGTAGCCGTGCAACTTCCATCCGTCGATATTGGTCAGCACGACCTCACCGAAGTGACGGACCGTCAGCGGGCCGTCGGCAGTAGTCATGTCGGCGGTGAAATCGATCGACGCGGTGACCAAGGGGAGCGAACCGAAGCCTTCGGTGAGGCCGGTCAGCGTCACCGGCGCAAGGGTTGCGTCGACCGAATCAGCGTTCGGTTGTCCTTCGGTCGTGATGACGCCGCGGTCGTGGGAGCCGACCGCGAGCCGGCCCGCAACTGCCATCGTGACGAGATCGGTCCAGTCGGCCTCTGCGCCGGTCAAGGGACCGGTGAGCGCAGCTTCGACGTAGCGATCGATGGTCGAACGGAGCTCGCCGACCACGGTCGGATCGATGGGCGGCGAGGCGTCGGGAGCGACGCCGACCCCGACGATCGTTGACGTCGCGATCTCCACATCGACCGATACCTCGACCGCGGTCGTCGAGGTGGTGGTTCCGTCGGCTCGCGTGCTGGACGTCGACTCCGAGGACTTCTGTCCACCGCTGCACGCACCGACCAGTAGCGATGCGCCGACCGCCGCTGCGACGTGCGCGAAGCGATGAGGTCGCGGCATCGGGTCAGTGTGCCATCTCGTCGGAGCGATACGGTGTCATTCCCGGTCACCTACGACGAGTCGAGGTCCGATGGCGCTACGTCGTTTCGTGCACAAGATCACCAAGTCAACCGAAGCGGTCGACCGCGAGAAGCTGGAAGCCTTCTGCGCGAGTTGCGGCACCGCGCCGATTACCGAACTCGTGCCCCGTCGCGTTGGTCGCGTCGCCGGCGAGATCCGTAGCGTACGGATCGTGCCGCGCGCTGGAGCCGCGGCGGTCGAAGCAACCGTGTCGGATGGCGGCGGGTCGGTGGTCGCGGTGTTCCTCGGGCGTCGGCGGGTCGGCGGGATCAACACCGGACGCCGCATCGTGATCGAAGGCATGGTGGCGCGTGACGGCGCGCGCTGTTTGATTTTCAACCCGATCTACGAACTGCGCTGACGACCCTCGCGGATTCGCTCAGCTACCGGTGAGGATTCGGCGCACGTCGTCTTCGGAATCGGGAGTGACCATCGCGAGCACCTCGTCGCCGGGTTCGAACACCGTGTCGCCACGCGGCATCACGACGTGTTCGTCGCGCACGACGGCGACGAACGTGGCGTCGCGGGGGATGTCGAGGTCTTTGATGGCGTGATCGATGACGGGCGAGTCGGGCGCGAGGGTGACCTCGACCAGCCGAGCGTTGCCGCCCTCGAACGACAACAGCCGCACGAGACGACCAACCGACACGGCCTCTTCGACGAGCGCAGTGACGAGATGTGGCGTCGACACCGCCACGTCGACTCCCCAGTTCTCGTTGAACAGCCATTCGTTCTTCGGATGATTGACTCGAGCGATGACCCGCGGTACCGCGAACTCTTGTTTCGCCAACAACGCAAAGACCAAGTTGTCTTCGTCGTCGCCGGTCGCGGCGACCGCCACCTCACAGCCCTCCAGCCTTGCCGCTCGCAGCGAGTTGACCTCGCACGCGTCGGCGACGTACCAGTCGACTGCGGAGTTGGTCTCGGCTCGCTCGGCGATCGACGGGTTCTGTTCGATGAGGAGGACGTCGTGGCCCCCGGCCGCGAGGTCGTCGGCGATGAACAGGCCGACATTGCCCGCTCCGGCGATGGCGATGCGCATTAGTGGTGACCTCCCGGTTGGTCGAGCCGTTCTTGGAGGCCCGTGAGCGCGTCGATCGCGCACATGAAGTAGAGCAAGTCGCCGTCCTGGCCGACGACGTCCTCACTCGGGATCGTGCCCTCGCCGAACCGACCGACTGCGGTGAGCCAGAACCGACCGGGCTGTTCGAGGTCGGAGAGGCGTCGGCCGACTGCTGCCGCGGGGATCGTGCGTTCGACCAAGCAGACCTTGCCGGACGGATCGATCCACTCGTGGGGGGTTTCGGCCGGGAGCATGCGGCGCAGCACCTGATCGGTGGTCCAGGCGACCGTTGCGACCGTGGGGATGCCGAGGCGTTGATAGATGAGGGCCCGACGCGGGTCGTAAATGCGAGCGACGACGCGCTCGACGCCGAAGGTCTCTCGGGCGATGCGAGCGCACAAGATGTTCGAGTTGTCGCCGTTGGTCACCGCCGCAAAGGCGCCCGCCTCGTCGATCCCGGCCTCGCCAAGGTGGTCACGGTCGAAGCCGAACCCGACGACCTTGCGGCCCGCGTAGCCGTCGTGAAGGCGCCGGAACGATCGAGCGTCCTTGTCGATTACCGCGACCGAATGCCCCTGCTGCTCGAGCGTGAGGGCGAGTTCGCTGCCCACCCGCCCGCAACCCACCACGACGACGTGCACGTTGACTCCCTCGGTCGGAACCGCTTCGCGCGGCCGATCGGATGCTAGGACGGAAGCACCGGACAAACCGATCGATCCGAGGTCCGCGGGCAAGTACCTGGCAGGCTGTGCCGGATCTCGCTGGACCATTCCTAAAGCAGGGAATCTGTGCTCGACACCGTCAAACGCCTTGTGGTCGGTCGGCCGCTGTCGAGCGCCGACCTCGACCACCAACGAATTGGGATCCTCGTCGGTCTCGCGGTGTTCTCGTCCGACGCAATCTCGTCGACGGCGTACGCGACGGAGGAGATCCTCTTCGTCACGGCGGCGAACCCGTCGAGCCTCGATGTCGGCCTCTCGAAGTTGGTGCCGATCGCGATTGCCGTCGCGATCTTGTTGGTCGTCGTGGTCTCGTCGTACGTGCGGACGATCTACGCCTACCCCAACGGTGGCGGCAGTTACATAGTGAGCCGCGACAACTTGGGTCGTGGTCCGTCGCTGGTGGCGGGCGCATCAATTCTCATCGACTACGTCTTGACCGTCGCCGTATCGATCGCCGCCGGCGTCGCGGCGGTGATTTCGATACCCGCGTTCGCGGACCTGAAGCAATACCGAGTGCCGATGTGTCTCGGTGCGATCGCGTTGATCACGCTCGTCAATCTTCGTGGCGTGAAGGAATCAGGAAAGATCTTTGCGCTTCCGACCTACATCTACATCCTGTTCTTTTCCGGGCTGCTTGCCTTCGGATTGACCAAGAGCTTCTTCGGCTGGTTCGGCGGCATCGATCCGATCGAGTTCGATCCGGATCTCGCGGATCACGTGCAAGAGACAGGCGGCGCGTTGGGCATCCTCGCCTTGTTGCGCGGATTCTCGTCGGGCGCAGTCGCGCTCACCGGTACCGAAGCGATTGCCGACGGTGTGCCCGCATTTCGCCGACCAGCTCCGCGCAACGCAGCCATCACCCTCATCAGTATGGCGGTCATCCTCGGGACACTGTTCTTCGGTTCCGCAGTCTTGGCGAGCCGACTCCATCCGATTCCGAGTCATGACCGAACCGTGATCGCCCAACTCGGACTCCACGTGTTTGGCGACAACGCCGTGTTCTTCCTGCTCCAGATCGCGACCGCCGTGATCCTGCTCCTTGCGGCGAATACGGCCTACGCCGACTTCCCTCGTCTCTCGTCGATCATCGCTCGGGACGGATTCTTGCCGCGTCAGTTCGCCAACCGAGGCGACCGACTCGTGTTTTCCAACGGCGTGATTCTGCTCGCCGTGTTGAGCGCGATCCTCATCGTCGTATTCGGCGGCATTACGACGGCGCTGATCCCGCTCTACGCGACGGGCGTGTTCACGTCGTTCACGCTCAGCCAGTTCGGCATGGTGGTGCATCAACGCCGGGAGGCCGGCGGGCGATGGACCTTTGGTGGCGCCACGAGCATGTTCGGCGCCTCCGTGACGTTCATCGTGCTCTGCATCGTCGTCGTCTCGAAGTTCACGAAGGGTGCTTGGGTCCCGGCGATCGTCGTGCCGCTGATCGTGCTGTTGTTCCGTCTCGTGAAGAGCCACTACGAATCGCTGCGCGAACAGCTTGCGGTTCCCGACGACTACCGCGCGCCGCGCATGAACCACACCGTCGTCGTATTGGTCAGCAGCGTGCACCGGGGAACGCTCCAAGCGTTGGCCTACGCGCGGTCGCTCGCACCGAACCGTCTGCTCGCGGTGTGTGTGGTCTCGGACGCCGAAGAAGAAGAACGGATTGGAGAGCAGTGGGCGCGCTTCCGTCTCGACATCCCACTCGAGGTTGTGCACTCGCCGTACCGAGAACTGACGCGACCGGTACTGACATTCGTCGACGAACTCGACTCGAACTACGACAACGACATCATCACCGTGGTGTTGCCTGAATTCGTCGTGTCTCGCTGGTGGGAGCACCTGTTGCACAACCAGACCGCCCTGCTGCTCAAAGGTCGTTTGCTGTTCCGCAAGAACACCGTCGTAACGTCGGTGCCGTATCACTTCCGAAACGACTGAGAGGCGGCTCGAATTGCTCGAAACTGCGAAACGCATGCTCGTCGGTCGACCAATCGCAAGTTCTGAAGCCGATCATCAGCGGCTCGACAAGAAGACGGCACTCGCCGTGTTCTCATCCGATGCGATCTCGTCCACGGCGTATGCGACCGAGGAGATCCTCTTCGTCACCGCAGTCGGTGCGTCGAGTCTCGCGCTCGGACTCGACGTCTTGGTACCGGTTTCGATCGCGGTTGCGGTGTTGCTCACCGTCGTCATCATTTCGTATCGCCAAACGATTCACGCCTACCCCGACGGCGGCGGCAGTTACGTCGTCAGTCGCGAGAACCTCGGACCGCGAGCCGCGATGGTCGCGGGCGCCTCCTTGCTGGTTGACTACATCCTCACGGTTGCTGTTTCGATCTCGGCTGGCGTCGCTGCGATCGTGTCGATACCTCAGTTTCGTGACCTCGAAGAGCATCGAGTCCTCGTGTGTCTGGTGCTGATCGCCTTCATCACTGTGATGAACTTGCGCGGCGTCAAGGAGTCCGGTCGCATCTTCGCGGTGCCGACCTACGTGTACATCGGCGTGCTGGGGCTCCTCGTCGGTTACGGACTGTTCCGGGTCTTTTTCGGCGACATCGATCCGGTCGTCGAGTTGTCGGCGGCGGTTCCCGAGCGGGCCGAGGGCATCGAGCGCCTGCTGGGTGGCGACCTTGGATTGTTTCTGATTCTCAAGGGTTTTTCGTCGGGTGCCGTCGCCTTGACCGGTGTTGAGGCCATCTCGAACGGCGTTCCGGCTTTCCGGCGGCCGGAAGCCAAGAACGCGTCGACGACCCTTGCGGCGATGGGTCTGATCCTCGGAACCCTGTTCTTCGGAGTGTCAGTGCTCGCGTCGCGGCTGCACCCCTTTCCGAGTCACGAGATCACAGTCAACGCGCAGCTCGGCGCACAGGTATTCGGTGAGGGCTCGTTGCTGTTCTGGGTATTGCAGTTGGCGACCGCCGCGATCTTGGTGTTGGCGGCCAACACCGCCTATGCCGACTTTCCGCGTTTGAGTTCACTCATCTCCAAGGACGGATATCTGCCTCGTCAGTTGAGCAACCGCGGTGACCGGTTGGTGTTCTCGAACGGCGTGTTGGTGCTCGCCGTTGCAGCCGGTGTGCTCATCGTCATGTTCGGTGGCATCACTACTGCCCTCATCCCGCTCTATGCAGTGGGGGTGTTCACTTCGTTCACGCTCAGTCAGACCGGCATGGTGCGTCATCACCTTCGCCTTCGTCTGCCCGGCTGGAAGCGAAACGTGGCGATCAACGCCGCGGGCGGGTCGGCGACGTTTGTCGTTCTGCTCGTGGTCGCCATCACGAAGTTCAAGTCGCCGGATTCATGGTCCGGGGCATGGATCTCGATTGTCGTCGTTCTCGCCGTGATCGCATTCTTCCGAGCGGTCAAAGGTCATTACACCAAGGTCGCCGAGGGTCTTCGGATCGATGCTGACTACAAGCCGCGCCGCATGAACCACACGGTCGTGGTGCTTGTCGGCAACCTGCATCGAGGCACGCTCGAGGCGTTGTCCTACGCCAAGTCGCTTGCTCCGAATCACCTGGTCGCCGTCACGGTGGTGTCCGACTCCGACGAAGAACGCCGGATCCAGGAGCAGTGGGAGGCCCGTGGCCTCGACGTTGCGCTCGACATCGTGCACTCGCCGTATCGCGAGCTCGCCGGCCCGATTCTGCGTTACATCGACGAACTCGACACGATCTGGGACAACGACATCGTGACGGTGGTGCTCCCCGAGTTCGTCGTCCAAAGCTGGTTCGGACAGCTTCTCCACAACCAGACTGCGTTGTTGTTGAAGGCGCGGCTGTTGTTCCGTCGCCACACCGTCGTCACGTCGGTGCCGTACCACCTCGACGCGTAATCCGAGCCTGCTCGTGGCCGATCATGACGGTATGAGTCAGCTCGAATCGGTCCGGGTGATGTTCGTGTGCACCGGCAACATCTGTCGATCCCCGATGGCCGAGGCGATCTTGCGGGACCGCCTCGCCACCGGCGGAGTCGACGCCGAGGTGTCGTCGGTCGGATTGCTCTATACCGGTCGGCCGGCTTCGGACGGTGCGCGCCACGCGATGGCGGCGCTGGGGCTGGACCTCGAATCGCACTCCAGCGCGACGTTCGGTCGGGCCGAGATCGCGGCGGCCAACCTCGTGATCGGAATGGAACCTCGCCACGTGCGTGAGGTCGTGGCACTCGACGATGCTGCCTGGCCGAAGACGTTCACCCTGCGCGAACTCGACGCCCGGGCCCAACGTCACGGTCCGCGCCGGCTCGACGAGACCCTCGCCGCATGGCTGGGGCGCGTCGGTCTCGATCGGCGGCGGGTGGATTTGTTGGGCGATGATCCCGCCTTGTCGGTGCTCGACCCGTATCACCAGAGTCAGGCGATCTACGACGCCACTGCGGCGGACCTGCGTGCGACCCTCGACCACCTCGCCAGTCACATTTGGCCCCGCGCAGGCGATCGTGGCCCACTTGCGGGAGTCGGCGACCCGAATGGGGCGCAGGTCTGATCCACTCCGGATGGTTCTTGGGGACCGAACTTGAGATTTCGGGGGCGTGAAATCTAGATTCACGCCATCGAAGGCGTACTCGACTCCCTGACGAAAACCGAGCGCGAGGCGTTGAAGGCCATTTACCGGCTTTCCGACACCGAAGCCGGCGCCCACACGGGCGCGGTCGCCGATCGCATGGGTGTCGCGCCGGCGACCGTCACCGCGACGGTGAAGCGCCTCGCCGATCGGGCCTTGGTCGATCACACGCCGTACAAAGAAATCGCACTCACCGAAACCGGTCGAGTGGCGGCGGTCGGCGCGATTCGTCGGCATCGCATCGTCGAGCGATTCCTCGCCGACATGCTGGGCTACGCCTGGAACGAAGCCGACCGACTCGCGACGGCGTTCGAGCACGAACTTCCACAAGAAGTCGAAGATCGCTTGTTCCTCGCATTGCATCGGCCCGACAGCTGCCCGCACGGTTTTCCGATTCCGGCGCGCGCGACTGGCGACATGCCAGCGATGCCCCCGCTCTACCAACTCGAGGTCGGCGAGGTTGCCGTCGTCGCCGTGCCCGGCAGCACCGATCCCGAAATCGTCGAGTTCCTCGACACGCTCGGCTTGCGTCCGGGCGTCACCGTCGAGGTCAAAGAAAAGCACCCGTTCGACGGCCCGCTCGTCTTGCGGGTCGATGGCAAGGAACGAACCCTGGGGAGCACTGTCGCGAACCAGGTTTTCGTGAGAAAGACCGCGTGAGATCCATGCGGCCACCGTGTGCGGGTGAGGGCGATCCCCTCGCCGACATCGAAAGGACAACACCGTCATGACCAACCTGCTGGCCGCCGAGGGCGGGTACCAGGAGTTCACCCTCCGAGGAGGTGAGTGGGTCGTTCTCATCGGGTCTGCCGTCACTGCGTTGCTCGCCATCGCGGTCGGATTCATCCTGATGAAGGGCGTGCTCGCCGCCGACGCGGGCACTCCGAAGATGAAGGAGATCGCAGCTGCGATTCAAGAAGGCGCGATGGCCTACTTGAAGCGACAGTTCAAGACGATCGGCTTCATCTTGATCCCGCTCACCGTTATCGTGTTCGTGACGAGTACCGAAGTTCTGAAGCCCAACGGCGACAGTGCGCTCTCGTTCTTCGAGTCGGGCTTGTTCCGGACGCTGGCGTTCGTCGCCGGGTGCGTGATGTCGGGCCTGACGGGCTACATCGGCATGGGCCTCGCCGTGCGTGGCAACGTGCGCACGGCTGCAGCGGCCAAGACCGGCTCGATGCCCGCGGCGCTCCAAGTCGCGTTCCGCACCGGTGGTGTGGCTGGCATGTTCACGGTGGGGCTCGGCCTCATCGGTGCGACCATCATCATCATGATTTTCCAGAACACGAGCTCGGCGATCCTCGTCGGCTTCGGGTTCGGTGGATCGCTGCTCGCGCTGTTCCTGCGGGTCGGTGGCGGCATTTTCACCAAGGCCGCTGACGTCGGTGCCGACCTCGTCGGCACGGTCGAGGCCGGGATCCCCGAAGACGACCCCCGCAAATGGCGTGGTCGTCGGCATGACGGGCTCGGGCAAGACGGGCCTGGTGACGGTGCTCGTCGAGGAGGCGCTGCGCGCGGAGAGCCCCGTGCTGCTCCTCGACATCAACGGGGACCTCGCGAACCTCAAGCTCGCGTTCC
>SXIR01000231.1 GCA_005772765.1 Actinomycetota bacterium | reverse complement strand
TCACCACCGACACGACGGCCGCGCTGCGCGGCGCCGAGATCGGTGCGAATGCGGTGCTGAAGGGAACCCACTCGGGCGTCGACGGCATCTACGACGCCGACCCGCGCAAGTTCCCGAATGCGGTGAAGTTCGACCATGTGACCCACCGCGAGGTCATCGAGCGCGACCTCAGTGTGATGGATACCGCTGCGATTGCGCTGTGTCGCGAGAACGAGATCCCGATCGTCGTGTTCGACGTGACCGAGCCTGGCAATATCCAACGGGTGCTCACCGGCGAGCCGATCGGCACGCTGGTCACGCACTGACGAGTTCGTAACCAACGGCTCCGACCTTCGCCCGGGACCTGGCGACCATGCGGAGTGCGCAAGTCGACGAAAGGGGTCGTCATGGACGATCGTCTCACGGACGCAGCCGAGAAGATGGCCAAGGCGGTGGAGCACCTTCGTGACGAGTTCGGTGCGGTCCGCACCGGGCGGGCCACTCCGGCGCTCGTCGAGAAGCTGCGTGTCGAGGCCTACGGGTCCGAGGTGCCAATGCAACAGGTGGCCGGGTTCTCGGTTCCCGAACCCCGCGTCCTCGTGATCTCGCCCTACGACAAGGCGAACCTGAAGCCCATCGAGAAGGCAATCGCGCACAGCGACTTGGGTGTGAACCCGAGCAACGACGGCCAGGTGGTGCGCATCACGTTCCCGGAGCTCACGACCGAACGCCGAAAAGACCTGGTCAAGGTGGTCAAGGCGAAGGCGGAAGACGCCAAGGTCGCCGTCCGCAACGTCCGTCGCCATGCCCGCCAGGAATTCGAGCACCAGGCCAAAGATGGCGAGATCAGCGACGACGATCTGGCGAGGGTCGAAAAAGAGCTCGAGAAGTTGACCCACGACGTGGTTGCCGAGATCGACCGGGTGCTCGACCACAAAGAAAAGGAACTGCTCGAGGTTTGATCGAGCCCGAGATGGCGGTCCGGGTCCTGATTGGGATCCAGACCGAATGCCCGGCGCCGCCGTGGTCGACGCTTCCGCGGCGACCACCGGGCCCGCCGGTATGGTTGGCGGATCACCGCCGGGGGAGGAAGCGTGGCCGACGACCGCTGGCCGCAAGACGCAGGCAACGACGAGGTCGCGACGCCCGGAGACGGGTTACGCATCCTCGGCGCCGAGCCTGCGGCCGGGCCGACGCGCCCCGCTGAAGCTCCGGCGCGAGCCGTGCACTGGCCTGACGAAGGGCCGAGTTGGGCCGCGGCCGAAGACCCGGTGCTCGCCGAACCCGTCAACGACGACGTCGCGGCCGACGACATCGGTTCGAGCACCGACCTCGACGCCGACTCCGGCGACGCAACCATGGCCTTTCCGGTACTCGACCTCGCCGACACGCCTGCGCCAAACGCGCTCGACACCGAGCCCCCGAGCTTCGACGAGTCGGAAATGCC
The DNA here is from genome assembly GCA_005772765.1 of Actinomycetota bacterium. GTDB lineage: Bacteria > Actinomycetota > Acidimicrobiia > IMCC26256 > PALSA-610 > SXJQ01. Next base: position 8,225 of record SXIR01000231.1, on the reverse strand, counting down.
GCACTGGAGCGAACCGCCCACCGGATCCATGCCGGCGGTGTTCGACCAAGACGACTCCGAACGCGCCAACGATTGGGCTGCCATCACCGGGAGCCAACCGCGGTTCCGATCCGGTGATGGCGACTGGGACGACGACGGGTTCGCGGACGACCTCGCCGAAGCCGCCGCGGCCGACCCGGCCATGCAAGGCGGTGCGCTCGGAACCCCCGAAGCCGACCCGAACGCCAGCGACGAGGAGTTCGCCGCCGCTGTCGCACAGCGGCGCGGTGGCTCCCGCGAGGTCGAGACGCCACGGCGACGTCCGCGCGTCGCGGCACCCCGGCCGACCGCTCGGCCCGGTGCCGGCACCCAGGCCGCAGCGCCGTCGGGCCGCAACCTGCCGGTCGCGTTGGCCACCGCGGGTCTGCTCGGCACCGTTGCGGTGCTGTGTTTCATCGCCGGCGAGGGACTCACGGCGTTGCTGGCGGCAGTCATCCTCGGCGCGGCGAGCGGCGAACTCGTCGCGACCCTGCGGCGTAAGAACCTCGCGACGGCCCACCTCGTCGTCATCGTCGGCGCGGCCGCCATGCCGCTGGCCGGGTGGTGGCGCGGGACGCTCGGTGTCACCGTCGTCGCAGGGCTCGTCGTGGTCACGACGTTGCTGTGGTTCCTCTTCGAAGCCGGCCCCGGGCGCCCGCTCATCGGGTCGGCGATGACGCTGTTCGCGTTTGCGTGGGTCGGGGGCCTCGGCGGATTCGCGGGTCTGCTGCTCTCGGGCGATCAAGGCGTCGAGTGGCTGCTCGCCGCGCTGATCCCGACGATCTGTTACGACGTGTTCGGGTACTTCTGCGGTCAGCAGTTCGGCAAGACCCAGTTGGCCCCGAGCGTGTCGCCGAACAAGACCCTCGAAGGAACCGTCGGCGGCATCCTGCTTGGGCTCGTGATCACCGCTGCGATCTTGTTGCGGTTCCTCGCACCGTTCGAAGACCACGCGACCTGGGTCGTGCTCATCGGGATCTTCGGCCCCAGTGCTGCGCTGCTCGGCGACTTGGCGCAGTCGATGATCAAACGCGATCTTGGCATCAAGGACTTCAGCGCCACGTTGCCAGGCCACGGGGGAGTGCTCGACCGTTTCGATGGCCTGCTCTTCGCCCTCCCCGCCGTGTACTTCTTGATGCTGGCGTTCACGAACTGACGCAATCGGCCGATCGCGGGTTCGCCTGCGCTCGGCGCGTGCCACAGGGCCGCCTCCGACCCTTCGCAGGCGGTCAGGCCTCCTAACCTCGCTCCATGGCACCGATCCGCGTTGCTGTGCTGGGCTCGACCGGCAGCATCGGCACCCAGACCCTCGACGTCGTGACCCGCCACCGCGACCAGTTCGAGGTGGTCGCGCTCGCGGCGGGCCGAAACGTCGAGTTGCTCGAGGAACAGCGCCGCACGCACGGCGTTGCGACGGAGCGGGCCGTGGCCGGAGCCGCGGAGACCCAACTCGCCGAGTTGGCGGCGCTCGACGACGTCGACGTGGTCGTCAACGCGGTCGTGGGTTTTGCTGGCCTTCCGGTCACGATCGGTGCGCTGCGCGCCGGGAAGCGGCTCGCGCTGGCGAACAAGGAAAGCCTCATTGCAGGTGGTCCGATCGTCAACAAGGCCCGCGCCGAAGGCGGCGGCGAGATCGTGCCCGTCGACTCCGAGCACTCCGCGTTGTATCAATGCCTGCGTTCGGGGCGCGACCGCGAGGTCGCGAAGGTCATCGTGACGGCGAGCGGCGGACCGTTTCGCGGGCGCACCCACGCCGAACTCCGTGACATCACCGTCGAACAGGCGCTGGCCCATCCGACGTGGTCGATGGGCGCCAAGATCACGATCGACAGTTCGACGTTGATGAACAAGGGCCTCGAGGTCATCGAGGCGCACGAGTTGTTCGGGATCGACTACGACCGCATCGAGGTGGTCGTGCATCCGCAATCGGTGGTGCACGGAATGGTCGAGTTCGTCGACGGCGCCACAATTGCCCAATTGTCGATGCCCGACATGCGCCTGCCGATCGGGTTGGCCCTCGGCGCGCCGTCACGGCTCGACGAACCGTTCGGCGCCATCGACTGGGCCACCCTCAGCTCGTTGACGTTCGAACCGCCCGATATCGGCACCTTTCGGTGTCTCGGGCTCGCCTACGCGGCCGGGAGGGCCGGCGGAACTGCGCCCGCCGTCCTTTCGGGGGCCAACGAGATTGCCGTCGACGCATTCCTGCAGGGGCGGGTCGCCTGGACCGCGATCGCCGACATCGTCGACGAGGCCCTCCAGATCGGTGCCGGGCCGGCCGACGACATCGCTGACATCCTGGATGCCGACGCATCCGCGCGCTCCCGCGCCCGATCTGCGCTCGAGCGTCTCGGTGCCTGACTCCGAAGGGAATCATGAAAGACCCGTTTGAACACGTAGCGATCGAGATCCGCCAAATCGCCGCAGGGCTGGTGGGGCTCGTTGTCGCGGGCGTGCTGCTCACGCTGGTGAACCCGGTGCTCGCGGGCACCGTCGCGGTGTTGTTCTTCTTCTTCGTGGTGATGATCGGGCTGCACGAACTCGGTCACTTCGTGATGGCCAAACGCGCCGGTATGAAGGTCACCGAGTTCTTCATCGGTTTCGGTCCGAGGTTGTGGTCGATGCGACGGGGCGAGACCGAGTACGGCATCAAGGCGTTGCCGCTCGGCGGCTATTGCAAGATCGTCGGGATGACCAACCTCGAAGACATCGACCCCGTCGACGAACCGCGTACCTATCGCGCCAAGGGCTGGTGGGCCAAGGTCTCGACGGTCGTTGCGGGTCCCGTCACGCACTTCGTGCTTGCCATCGGATTCGTGTACGCGATCTTGCTCGGCGGCGGCGACCTCCGCGAAGCCAAGGCCACACTCACGATCGACGAAGTGACCGAGCGCATTCCGGTCGACGTCGCCGCCGACGACCCGGAGTTAGTGCCTTCCGGGGCTGCAGCCGCCGGCCTGCGGGCTGGCGACACGATCGTCTCGGTCGACGGCGAGCCGGTCGAGACGTGGGCCGAGGTCAGCAAACAGTGGCGCGATCGACCTGGGGCGGAGGTCGCACTCGTTGTCGAGCGCGCCGGCGAGCGGGTCGACATCGCAATGACGATCATGGCGGTCTATGGCGACAAGACGGGGCGCAGGGTCCAGATCGAGCCGTTCGAGGGCGGGGAGCCACGCGGGTTCGCGGGCCTCGCGCCCGAGGCAGATATTCCGGCCGTCGGCGTCGGCGAAGCGCTCTATCTCGCACCGATCCGCACCTATCAAGGCGCGGTCGAGACGGTGGGTGCGATCGGCCACATCTTCTCGCCCGCCGGGATCAGCGAGTACTTGGGCAATTTCAGCAGCGACGAGTCCGAGCAGAGCGACACCCGCTTCATCTCGCCCGTCGGGTTCGGCCGGGTCGCGGGCGACGCCGTGCGGGCGGGTTGGGTCGAGGTGTTTGCGCTCCTTGCCTCGATCAACCTGTTCGTCGGTCTGTTGAACCTGCTGCCGCTCCTCCCATTCGACGGTGGTCACATCGCCGTTGCCAGCTACGAATCGATCGCCAGCCGGATCCGTCGACGCGCGGTGCGGGTCGATTTCGCTCGCCTGTTGCCGGTGATGGTGGCGACCTTGTCGGTGCTGGCCTTCATCTTCGTCTCGGCGCTGTTCTTGGACATCTCGCGCCCGCCCGACGCCGGATTCTGATCCCCGAGCCGGCTCCCGCGCCCGGCCTCGCACGGCGGGCCGATCGATCGGATTCGTCGGGCTGGGGTGCCCACGTTTGGCCCGGACGCCGACCCGGTGTGGCGGGTACCCGCGATCGGCCAATTCGTCTCGAAGTCCTTGCGTTGACCAGCGGTTCGCGACGAAACTGACCAGTGAGTAGGGTTCGGTTCGATTTCGACGGGCGCGTGGGGACGTACGGGCGGATGAGCGGGCTGAGGTCGCGCGTCGACGCGCGGCCGCGAACGCTGTTGGCTGGTGCGGGTGATGCGTTGGTCGGATCGAGTTCGTGCAGCGGTGAGGCAGTCGGCAGTCGAAGTAGTCGAAGGGCACCGTCGCCAGGGGACCTGGCAACGGTTAACTGGGGGGCAGTGCATGGTCAGCAAGCCACGGCGCGGGATCGTGATCGCAGCGGTCGCCGCACTCGGCATTCCGGTGGGTCTCGCGTTGAGTCCGGCCGAACCCGTTGACGCCCATTCGCAGGCGACCAACCAGCCGTTCCAGTGCGTCGCGTACCCCAACACGTCGCTCGCCGGACCGCAAGACGCAGACCAGTCGCTGACGCTCAACGTCAACGCGCCCGATCAAGTGGTGCAGGGTCAGAACTTCCTCGCGCAGGTCTCCATGGATCCGCAGGTGATCCCGACCGACTTCGGCGGCAACACGGTCAACAACATCCGCGCCATCGTGTTGAAGGTTCCGGTTCCTGCGAACTCGTCGTACGTCAGCGCGACCTTGAGCGGGATCACTGCAGGCTGGTCGGTGAACCACAGTGGCGGTGTCATCACGCTGTCGACGACCAACTCGTATGCAGGCGGCTCGAGTTTCGTTCCGCCGACGGTCAACCTCACGCTCAACGCCAGCGGCGCGACGTTCAGCACGATCGCAGTGCGTGGCGGCGGGAGCCCGACCTTCAACTCGAACAACCCCGGCAACCCGTCGTACTCCCTGACCGCGAACATCAACGCACCGGTGATCGGCGCGCTCGACGTGTTCGTCAAGTGCTATGCCGACGGCGCGCCGCCGCAGTCGTTGCACGACACCCTGATCGTGCCGGTCGACACCACCGCGCCGACTGCGACGATCACCGTGCCCGTCAACGGGGGCACCTACGCGCTCGGCTCGACGGTCATCGCCGACTACGCGTGCCAAGACGACCTCCCCTACGGCACCGGTGTGGCGACGTGTGCGGGAACGGTGCCAGACGGCGTCGCGATCAACACGTCCTCGTTGGGTTCGCACGTCTTCAGCGTGAGCACCACGGACAACTCGGGCAACGGCCCCAGCGTTTCGAGCGTCACCTACAACGTCGTCGCGCTGCCGGGTGTCACGGTGACGGGCGACTGGGCCAACGAAAATGGTGGATCGACGGTCGACTTCGTCGTCGGTGTGACGCGTCGGCCGACGAGCAACGTGACGGTGCCCTACAGCACTTCGAGCGGCACGGCGACCGAGGGTGTCGACTACGCGGCAACCTCGGGATCGTTGACGTTCACCCCGAGCGGGCCGCGGACACAGATCGTGTCGGTTCCGGTCACCGATGACCCCGACCTCGAAGGCACCGAGACCCTCGATCTCGACCTCGGTGTCGTCGGCGGAGGCATTGCAGTCGACTCCACGGCGGTCGGACGTATTCGTGACGACGAAGTTCCGTCGCTCATCGTCACGGGCGGCACCGCAACGGAGGGATCGCCCAGCGCTGCCGTGCCGTTCACGATCGCGCTCAGCGGCCAGCCCAGCGCTCCCGTCACCGTGAACTACTCGACGGCGAACGGCACCGCGCTCGCGGGGTCGGACTACACCACGACCTCCGGCAGTCACACCTTCGAACCGGGCGATGGCCCGTTGTCGCTGAGCGTGCCGATCTCGACCGACACGCTGTGGGAAGCCGACGGTGAGTTGTTCACGTTGAACACGAGCATTCTTGCGACGGGCGCGACCGACTCGGCCCGAGGTGAGATCTTCGACAACAACACCGGGCACCAAGACATCGGTATTTCGAACGCGACGGTGGTCGAGGGCGACGGCACAGGTTCACAGACGATCAAGCTGACCGTCTCGCTCGAGGCTCCCGCGGCGGCACCAGTCACGGTGCACTACTCGACGATCGACGTCACGACCGAGGGAGCCAACGACTACGCGCCGAAGCTGAACCGGACGCTGTCGTTCACCACGGGACAGCAGTCGAAGGTCATTTCGGTCTCGATCCGCCGGGACAACGTTTCCGAGGGCGACGAGCAGTTCATCGTGCGCTTCCAAGGCCCGACCAACGCGTTGCTCAAGGACTTCGAGGGTCTCGTCACGATTCTCGACGACGACGCTGCTCCGGTCGCGGCTTCGTTGTCGGTCGCCGACGCGAAGGTGCTCGAAACCTCGAGTGGCGTGCAGTATGTCTACGCGAATGCGGTGTTGAGCCAGACGCTGCCCACCACGGTGACCTTCGTCTTGACGACGGCCGCCGGAACCGCGTCCGCGGGCTCGGACTACATCACGAAGTCGCAGGCGTTCAGCATTCCGCCTGGACAGCGCACCAAGCAGATGAAGATCACCCTGCCCGGCGACGCGATCGCCGAGTCCGACGAGGTGTTCTACGTCAACATGAGCTCGGCGGTCGGGGCCCCCGTAGCCGACGCGCAAGGCGCAATCACGATCACCGAGACCGGCGGCGGAAACCAGCCGGGTGCCCCCACCGGAGTGGTTGCGGCGACGAGCCCCGCCGACAACGGCGGTGTCGATGTTTCGTGGACGGCGCCGGCGAGCGACGGCGGCCGGATGATCACGACGTACGAGTTCCGGGTCGACACCAACGCCGCCGGTTTCGGCAGTTGGTCGGTCACCGGTGCAGGTGACAACACGTCGTTCACGCACGACTGCGGCGAGAGCAACTCGTGCCAGTACGAGATTCGTGCCGTCAACCTCAACGGTGTCGGCCCCGCGGCCGCCTCGGGAGCCGCGAACGCCAACACGGACGACACGGCGGCAGCGCCGACGATTTCGTCGCCGAAGCACCGAGCGAACACCGACGCAATGGGGCCGGTGGCGCTCGCTGGCGCGACCGGGCTCGTCGGTGGCGACGCCGCAGATGTCACGGTGAAGATCTACTCCGGTCCGCTCGTCACGGGTTCGCCGATCGAGACGCTCACGGGCGCAGTGAACTTCGGCGAGTGGTCCGCAACGACCGCGGCCACGCTGGCGCCAGGCGTTTACACGGCACAAGCTGAGCAGACCGACTGGGTCGGCCAGACGGGCTTGTCGGCAGCGCACGTCTTCGAGGTGCGCAACGCCGTCTTCGTGTCGCCCGACGGCAACGACGCGAACGCCGGAACGGCCGCATCGCCGAAGGCGACCGCGACCGCGGGTGCTTCGACGGCCGTGAGCCAGGGACGCCCGCAGGTGGCGATCGCGAGTGGTTCCTACGGGTCGACCCTGACCGTGGCGAGCGGCACCGTTGGTGTGCTCGGCGGGTTCGAAGACTTGGTCGGATGGTCGCGACCGGGCAGTGCATCGGTTCCCGGCACGCCGTTGGCGAGCTTCACGAACATCGACGCGGCTCCGGCCGGCGCGGTGATCTCGGGTGCATCGACGAACGTCACACTCGACGCGATCACGGTGCGCGGCAAGAACACCGGAATGAGCGCGGGGACTTCGGTGTACGGCGTGCGCGCCCACAGCGGTGCGACCGTGGCATTGGTCAACGCGGCCGCTGACGCCGAGAATGGCGTGGCCGGCAACGATGGTGCCGCGGGTTCGAATGGCTCGTCGGGCACGAATGGCGGGAACGGCGTCAACGGCGGCGAGATCGGGAGCAACGGCAACTCGAGTTGTCCCGGTGGCTCCGGTGCCGGTGGCAGCGCCGGGGCGGGTACCCGCAATGGCGGTGGCGGCGGTGCCGGGCAATGCGGCGGCGGCGGCAACGGCGGCGGCAACGGAGCGGTGTCTGGGGGCGGCGGTGGCGGCGGCGGTTTCGGTGGCACACCGACCGGCAGTGTCGTCTGCGGCAACGGTGACCCGGGAGGCGGAGGCGGCGGCGGAACGGCTGGTTCGGCGGGTTCGTCCGGTTCGGCGGGCAGCGGCGGGGCGGCCGGAACCGGCGGCTGGACTTCGAACAACGGCAACACCGGCGGTAACGGCACGTCGGGACATGGCGGCGGCGGTGGCGGTGCTGGCGGCGGTAGCGACGCGTTTCTCTTCGAACCAGTCTGCGGTGGCTACGACACGGGTGGCGGCGGCGGCGGTGGTGGCGGCGCGGGTGCACTCGGCGCGGGTGGCGGTGCCGGTACCGGCGGCGGTGGCAGCTTCGGCGTCTACGCAGTGAACGCCACGATCACCGCCGATGCGGCCTCGACCATCGCTGCGGGTTCAGGCGGTGTCGGCGGTGACGGCGGTGACGGCGGTGACGGCGGCAATGGCGGTGACGGCGGCCGTGGCGGTTCGGTCGGCACCGGACAGGGCAACAACCCGAGCGGCGCTCCCGATGGTGGCCCCGGTGGCGGCGGCGGTGGC
>SXIR01000230.1 GCA_005772765.1 Actinomycetota bacterium | reverse complement strand
GGCACAGGTCGAAACCCCGCGCGCGAACAGTCGCTCTTCGGACGGAAGCCCGAGCAGTTTGGCGGTCGCGCCGGTGCTGATGATGACGCAGCGCGCCCGGAACTCTCGATCTCCGACCCAAACCCCGAACGGCGAAGCCGAGAGGTCGACGCGGGTTGCGTCGTCGGTGATGAACGTGGTGCCGAAGCGCTCGGCTTGCTCGCGGAACTTGGCCATGAGATCGGGTCCCATGATGCCGTCGGGGAATCCGGGGTAGTTCTCGACGTCGGTGGTCAACATGAGTTGTCCACCCGCCCCGATCCCCTCGATGCAGACCGGAGCCAAGTTCGCTCGCGCGGTGTAGATCGCAGCCGTGAGTCCGGCCGGGCCCGAGCCGACGATCACGACATCATGAATCTCGCTCACTGCTGCTCCTCATGCGGTGATGCTGGGGACGAATCCCGTCGGCCGTTCGGCTCGATCCCGGGGATGGTTCAGGAATTGGTGGTGGCGTTACGTTTCGCGAACAACAGCCGTCCGGCGATCACGCCGACCAGACCGAGGACGTACCACACGATCCAGGCGTTGTCGTCGGGACCGGGGGTCGCGGCGTTGACGGTCTGGACCAATAGATGAAATAACCCGAGAATGGCAAGACAAAGCGCTGGGAGCGCGAAGCCGATCCCCAAGGTTCCCCACACGATTGCCTTCGTCGCGCTGCGAACGGGATCGACGGTGTAGCGACGCAGGTTGTCGACCGCCGTGATGATCAGGTCGGTGACCTGGTCGACCCAATCGCCGTCACCGGATGCGCTCGCATGACTCGCGCCAACCGCGTGATCGGTGCCCTTGTCGTTCGCTGGCTTCGATTCCACGGGCGGCAGGCTATCGCCGGTGGGTCGGGCTGGCTCAGTCGGTTGCGAGTTGTTGGTTGGCGACGATCCGACAGTCGGAGGACACAACGAACACCAACGCCCGATTCGGCTCATTCGCGATCGCCACCGCGACGGTTTCGGCCTCGTAGGTCGCGATCGCAACCATGACGGGCGTGACGCCCCCCGGATTCAGCGACGCGAGACACGGGTCCGGAAGGAGTGCCCCGCCGGAGAGGACCACTCCACCGCCAGGTGTGGTGTCGGGTTCGACCGACGAGACCCGAGACGAACCGGGTGGGTTCGCGTCATTCCCTCCGGTGGCACCGGTCTCGGGGTCACCGGATTCTTGTGGCGTCGTTCCCGCGTCGTTCGATGCTGCGGTGAATGCGCTGAGCTGGCGGCGCAACTCTGCCGGGTCGGCGATCTCGCCGAAGTCGGCAATGTTCGCGGGCGCGCCCTCGGTCGTGGAGGCGTCGAGGTCGGCGCTCTCGATCATTGCGTCCTTGGGATTGGCCGCGGGCCGCACTGGGTCGCCGTTGTTCGCAGCGAGCAACCCGGCGACGATCGCGATCGAGGCCGCGGCCGCGCCGACGGGCGCAATCCAACGCTGCAGCCGCGAGCGATCACGGCGGGCGATCAAGTCTCCGAGCGGATGGTCGACTCCCGGCGGCGCGGCCTCGGTGCCGGTCGCGCGTTCGGAGGTTGCCGCCAGGGCTTGGCGGACCAGTCGGGCGCGGGTGACCTCGTCGAGCGCCGGCACCGAACCGATGCCGGCGACCACGGCCCGCATCGCGTCGAGTTGCTCGCCGGCGCCGTCAGGCGCGGTATCGAGCGCAACGCCATCGAGGGCGTCGGCGCACCAGGTTTCGGCGTCGGTGGGCGGCCGGTCGTCGAAGCGCGAGAACGCGTCGACCTCGTGGGGCGTCGTCGCATCCGCGCTGGGATCGCGGCTCGGGTCGGTCGGAACGTTCATGACTCGGGTACGGCGTTGGAAGGCGGGCTTTGGTTCCCGGATTCGGACAATTGTGGGCCGATGCGCTCCGCGAGTGCCGCGCGGCCCCGGGCGATCCGGCTCCGCACGGTGCCGGCCGGGATGCCAAGGACCTCGGCGATCTCCGCGTAGTCGAGGCCGGCGAGGTCGCGCAGCGCCACGGCAGCACGAAAATCGGGCGGAATCTCGGCCAACGCTTCATCGATCACCATGGCGTCGACGATCGCATCGGTACGGTCGATGCGGACCGGTTCGGGAAGGTGCTCGACGGGCCGAGGCCGACGTCCGCGGCGGCGGGCCTCGTCGAGCGCAGCGTTGGTTGCCACTCGGTAGAGCCACGTGGTGAAAAGCGAACGCCCGTCGAAGCGGTTGATGCCGCGTGCGATGGCGATCATGGCTTCTTGCGCGGCGTCGAGCGCGTCGTCGTGGTGCGCGAGCACTCGTCGACAGATCGCGTAGATACGGTCGGCGTGTCGATCCAGGAGGATCTCGAGGCAGCGCCGATCACCAGCAGCGGCAGACGCGGCAAGTTCGTCGTCGGGCCGGTCGTCGCTGCGCACCACGGTGCTCGACGCTACCGACCGATCCGAGGTTCAGGCGCGCACGGTCCAAACGGTGCCGATGGTGCCCGGGCCGACGTGGACACCGACGACGGGACCGATCTCGCCGACGAGGATTTCTGCTCGCGGCACGATCGGGTCGAGCATGTCGAGAAATTCTTCGACGTCGTCGGCCTGCGCGTGCATGACGGCGAGCGACTCGACGTCGACTTCTTTCAACTTGTCGACCGCGAACCGCAATGCCTTCGATCGTGTGCGGACTTTGCCGGCGGCTTCAACCGATCCGTCGCGTACTTCGATGATCGGCTTGATCGAGAGCACCGAGCCGAGGAACGCTTGCGCGCCGCCGATTCGACCGCCTCGACGCAAGAAGTCGAGCGTGTCCACGATGCCGAGCAGGTGAGAACGCTCGCGGCGTTCTTCGGTGGAGGCAACAATCGTTGCGACGTCGGCGCCTTCGAGGGCCAGGCGCGCCGCGTGCGCAGCGAGGTGGCCGATTCCCATCGTTGCGTTCTTCGAATCAACCACTTCGATGGGGCAGATCCCGTCGAGTGCCTTTGCGGCAACTTGGGCGGACTGCATCGTGGCCGACATCTTCGACGACAGGTTCACGCAAACCACACCTGCGGCTCCGTCGTCGGCGAGCGCTCGGAACGTCTCTTCGAACGCACCGACGCTGGGCGCCGCCGTCTCGGGCAGGGCCGAGGCGGTGCGAACCTTCGTCCAGAACTGATCGTTGGTGAGCTCCACCCGGTCGACGTATTCCTGCTCGCCGAATCGGATCGTGAGCGGAACCACCGAGATTCCGAGTTCTTCGCACAATCCGATCGGCAGGTCGCACGCAGAGTCGGTCACGATGCGTACGCGGCCGTTGTTCGTGGAATTGCTGGTACCCATGGCTGGCTCCTCCCCCGGTTCCGCGTCGGAACCGGCCCTGGTAGGCAGATCGCGGATCGGACCCCCGGTTGCGTCCATCGTTACACGCCGAACGCTTCGGTGGGTGGTTCTGCGTTCGCAGTCGACCGCGTCACGCCCGCGCCACCGACCAGACGTCGGATCTCCGCCCGACTCGTGGTCGCAACGATCAGGCCATACATGCCCGCGCCCGCGAACCCTCCGATGACCAACGCGACACCGGGTGCGTCGACCGATCGAGAGCCCGCCGACGCGGCCGCGCAACACGCAATGCCTCCGACCATGACGGCGATTCCGTGACGACCAGGCATTCGGTACGACGAGACGCCGAGGCGTCGCCGCAACGTGATCAGCGCCACGATTGCGGCGATGGCGTAGGCGGCGCTGTAGCCGAGGGCGAGCCCGCGCACGCCATAACGCGCAAAACCGAACGCAGCGAAGACGATGTTCAACGCGTTCTCGCCCGCGTTGATCACAAACGGCGTGCGGGTGTCGTTCAGTGCGTAGAAGCCGCGAAGCGCGAACAAGTAGGCGCTGAACGGGATGAGCCCGACCGCGAAACCGGTCAGCGCCGCTGCGGTGGCGGTGGGGGAACTGGCACCGACCGTCAACAACGAGTCGACAATCGGCAGCGACAGGGCGAGGTAACCCCCTGCCGCGGGAACAATGAACAACATCATCGAACGCAGGCCGTCGTCGAAACGCGCCGCGAACGAGCCGAGGTCGTTGGCGCGGGCCTGGGCGACGAGGTCCGGGAGCCAGGCCGTCATGATCGACACCGCGATCAATCCGTGCGGGAGTTGGAAGAAGACAAAGGCGAACTGGTAGGCGCTGAGCGCGCCAGGCGTGTCGCGGGCGATGACCATCACGAACAACAACGCAACTTGGTTGGCGACGACATAGCCAAGGGTCCAACCCGACGCGCGCACGAGTCGCGACACGGCGGGGTCGCGCGGAAGCCAGCGTGGTCGAAGCGGGATGCCGGCGCGCCACAACGGGACCACGAGCGCGAGTGCGGTCGCGATGACACCAGCAGATGTGCCGAACCCGAGCAGCAAGGTCAGCGATCGGTTGCGTTCGACGGCGTCGAGCGCGAGGTCGCCGGGTTGGTCGAGGCTCGCGGATTGCGCCGCGAGGACCAACACCGCGGTCACGACGACGTTGTTCAAGATCGGTGCGAAGGCCGCCGCCGCGAATCGTCGGTGTGCGTTGAGGGCGGCCGAAGCCATTGCGACGAACCCGTAGCCGAGAATCTGCACCGCGAAACAACGGATGAGAGATGTACCGAGGGCAACGGCGTCACCGTGCATTGCCGGGTCGACCTGCGCAGCCAGCAGACGAGCGATCAATGGCGCGGCCACCGCCGCCAACGCACTGAGCGCGATGAGCGTTGTGCCGACGACGCCCATCACGGCTTGCGTGCCGCGGCGGTCGTCGCGGGCACCGAGATCGACGAACAGCGGCACGAGCGTTGCGGTGAGCACACCACCCAACAACAACTCGTAGATCAGGTTCGGGGTCGAGTTTGCGCTGTTGTAGACGTCGGTCAGCGCGCCGATGTCGAGCACCGCGGCCGTCGCGCCGACGCGTACCAATCCCGTGACCCGCGACAGCAATGTTCCGAGCGCGATACGACTGCTGGCGCGAAGTGGGTTGGTGGTCACGAGGCGGCAGGCCGAACCCGACGCGAGCGCCAGATGTGATGCGCCCACCACAACGCAAGGAACACGAGCGCGCCGACGGTGAGCCATGTTCCTGCCGAGCCGAACACGGCAGATTGGACGGTGATCTGGGTTGGGCTGCCGACCGCGAGCGAGCGATCGACGCTGGTGATCGCGACCTCCAACGGGAAGGTGCCCGATGCGCGCGCCTCGACGAGGAATGCCGCTTGCGTGTTGCGGCCCGGCGGGAGCGTGATCACGCGCTCGGGCCCGTCAGGAAACACGAGCTTTTGGCTGGACAAGCGAACGCGTACCTCGACCTCGCGGCCAGTGTCGTTCCGGAATGACAACGGAACCTCGGACCGACGGTCGGTCAGCGTGACGTGCTTCGACTCGGTGCCGATGCCGCCGACGAACCCCGCGATGGCGCGGTCGAGATCGTCGAGCCGATCACGGAGTTCGGCGACCGGTAGGTCGCGGGCCAAGACCAGGCGCAGGTTGGCCTCGGCGGCCAGAACCGCTGGGTGCTCGGTACCCACGAACGCGACGAAGGCGTCGATCTGCCGTTCGATCTCGAACACCTCGAGTGGTGTGATCATCGGTGCCGCGGTCGCGGCTGGCGCGAGGGTGAAGATGGGGGTGGGCGGCGGCTCGACGAACGCTTCGTCGAGCGGAACGAAGTCGATGAGCGACTGATCGTTGAGCGACCGTTCGAGACGCCGAAACAGGTCGCGATCGAAGTCGTTCCCGATGACGACCGTGTGCGGGCGATCAGGATCAACATCGGCCTCGAGAGCCAAGAAGGCGAACAACTGCTGGAGTCGTCGACTCTCGGACGCGTTCGCCGTACCCCGCCCTGAGTTCGGTGCGACCAGCGTTGCGAGGTCGTGGCGAACCACTGTCGCGGCGAAGTCGCGCTCGCCCGCCTGGAGCGTGAATGTTCCGGTCGGCGGCGACGGTCGGATCGCTGCGGGTTCGACGACCAGTTGGTACGCGAAGGTCGCTCCGAGTCGTTCTGCCGATGCGGTGTCGAGCGTCGGCGCGTACACCGTCGACGGTTGCGGCCGGACCGCGATGACCTCTTGCAGGGTTTGCGCGCCGTCGACGAAGGAATCGGGGACGCGGCTCCCGAGATCGCCGGCCTCGACCGACGGACCGTCGATCTCGGCATACGGCTGGGGGAGGACCGAGAACCGTCCCTCGGCCAGCCCGGTTTCGAGACGGCTGAACGACGTGGCGCTGTCGGGATCGAGCGACGTGGCGCGCGCCCACGTGTCGATCGCTGCGGGCGACAGGGCGAGCGCGACGGGGAGTCGCGTGGTGTGGAGGCGTTCGGCGAATCCGTGGAGCGCGCCGCCCGCCGCGGTGGACGTCAGGAAGTCGGCGTTCGGCGAGACGCCGTCGCGTTCGACCAAGACATCCGAAGGCGCGACCCAGATCGCGTTCATCCGGATCGACGGTTCGGTCTCGGGTTCGGTGACCACCAACCACGAGATCGTCTGGGCGAGGTCGTCTTCGCGGGCGTCGCGAACGACGATTTCGATCGGGTAGACCCCGGCAACCTGGATGTTGAGTTTCTGGAAATCGAAGCCACCGTCGATTTCTTGCAGGTCGACATCGACCGCGACGTCACCGTCGGCGTAGCGCTGCAGGCTGGCCAACTCGAACTCGACCGAGTCCTTGAACCCCTCGATGTCGGTGGTCGCGATGGACTCGATCAACGCCTCGAACGAGTCGACCCTGGGATGCGCGACGACCTGTACTTCGAGGCCGTCACCGAGGCCAATCGGACCCTGGATCCGCAGGCGGAGGTCGGCGGTTCCGCCGAGTTCGACGGTCGGGCGTTGACGCATGACGGTCACGCTGACTGCGGCGGGCGCGGTTTGTGCCGCGACGGGGGGTCCTGGACGCAACGCGGCGACGAGCAAGCCGGCCACGAGGAGCCACCGAGCGTGTCGCATCCGTCCGAGCGTAGGTCCGGGTCGCGCGCGGAGCCGGCGCGGACCGAATTCCCTGATTCGAACGATCCGTCGTCACGTCGGTGGTGGAGGTGTGGGTCGATGCGGCACGACGCGCGCCGGCTCGGGATTCGGGGAACTGTCCTATCGTCGAGTCGTGCGAGTGCTCACCGCGGTCGACGACGCGTTTGCGGCCCACGATCCGGGTCGGGGCCACCCGGACCGGCCGGAGCGACTCGACGCGGTCGCCGAGGGGCTTCGCCGCGCCGGTCTTGCCGATCCGGCGGCACGACTGACGCCGCGGCGAGCGACGCGCGCCGAACTCGAGACGGTTCACCCCTCGTCGTATCTCGACCGACTCGAAGCGACGTGTCGAAGCGGCGGCGGCCGCCTCGACGCCGACACGGTCGCGAGTTCGGCGTCGTGGGATGCGGCCGTCCTTGCGGCCGGTGCGGGGTTGGCGGCGGTCGAACAGCTCCAAGCCGGGCTTGCCGACGCGGCGTTCTTGGCGGTGCGACCACCGGGCCATCACGCGGTCCCCGCCGGGTCGATGGGGTTTTGTCTCGTCAACAACATCGCGGTGTGCGCGCGCCAATTGGTCGGCGCAGGAAACCGCGTGTTGATCGTTGACTGGGACGCCCACCACGGCAACGGAACCCAAGACATCTTCTGGGACGAGCCGACGGTCATGTACGTGTCGACCCACCAATGGCCGTTGTATCCGGGAACTGGTGCGCCCGACGAGATCGGCGGGCCCCTCGCGCGCGGAACCACGGTGAACGTGCCGTTGGTTCCCGGAGCAACCGGCGACGTGGTCGAGCGCGCCTTTGACGACATCGTCGAACCCAGGGTCGCGGCGTTCGCGCCCGATTGGGTGTTGGTGTCGGCGGGGTACGACGCGCATCGTGCGGATCCGATCACCGACCTCGGTTGGTCGGCCGGCGACTATGTCGAACTCACCCAGAGGGTCGTCGACTTCGCTCCGAGCGGTGGCCGCACGATCGTGTTCCTCGAGGGCGGCTACGACCTCGAGGCGCTGCGCGACGGGGTGGAAGCGACGGCAACCACGTTGCTCGGGCGTTCCGTCGCGGCAGAACCGCGGTCGTCAGGGGGTCCCGGCGCTGACCTCGTCGAGCGTGTGCGCGATTTCTGGACCCGCATCGACGACTGAGATCGCTGCCGATTGCGCTCGCGCCGTGCCCAGGCCCGAGGATGTCGCGAAGTTTTGTGGCGTTCGGGGTGATTGGGCGGTTCAGTCGAGCGCCGGTGGTGCCGATGAAAGGCACAGACCACCAGGGGAGGCCCAGGCCCGTGCTCGATCTCGAACAACTCCTGCGTCAAGCGGCGGCGCGCGAGGCTTCCGACATCCATCTCAAGGTCGGATCACCTCCGATCTTGCGTATCGATGGCCGTCTCGAACGGGTCGACCACCCTCCGATCACGCCGGCCGAGACCGAACGCATCGCGTTCGCGATCATGCCCAAGCAGCGAGCCGAAGAGTTCTTGAACACCTGTGAGGCCGACTTTGCGCATTCGGTCGCAGGTCTCGGGCGTTTCCGAGTGAACGTGCTGCGCCAGCGAGGATCCGTCGGCCTCGTGCTGCGCCGGGTGCAAAGTGCCATCTTGAGTTTCGAAGATCTCGGACTGCCGCCCGCCGTTCGCCGCTTGGCCGAGAACCCGCGGGGTCTCGTGTTGGTGACGGGCCCGACCGGTTCGGGAAAGACGACGACGCTCGCCGCAATGATCGATCACATCAACGCAACGATGTCGCGCCACATCGTGACGGTCGAAGACCCGATCGAAGTGCTCCATGGCGACAAGCAATCGGTCGTGAACCAGCGCGAGATCGGCACGGACACCGCCGACTTCCACAGCGCGTTGAAGCGGGTTTTGCGCCAGGACCCCGACGTCATTCTCATCGGTGAGATGCGCGACCCCGAAACGGTGAAGACTGCCTTGTCGGCCGCAGAGACCGGCCACTTGGTGTTCTCGACCTTGCACACGATCAGCGCGACCGAGACGATCAACCGCATCATCGACTTCTTCCCGCCCCACGAACAGCGACAGGTCCGGATGGCGGTGGCGGGCTCGTTGCGCGGCATCGTGAGCCAACGTCTCGTGGAATGTCGCGACGGGCAGGGCCGGGTTCCCGCAGTGGAGGTCCTCGTCGCGACCGGTCGAGTGTTCGACAAGATCGTGAACGCCGAGGAGACCCACGAGATCGACGAGATCATCGCCGACGGTGAGTACTACGGGATGCAAACGTTCGACCAGGCTCTGCTCGGGCTGTATCAGCGAGGCGCGATCGACCTGCGCGAGGCGCTGGCTGCGTCGAGTCGACCGCATGACCTGCGCTTGATGATCGAACAACACACCTTGGCGCAGGCCGAATCGGCCTGAGGCCCGGACCGCGCGGCCAATCGAACCGAGGTCCGCGCGGGTCGTCCGCGACAATGGACCGGTGAACGCGGTTCCGCCCCGACTCGCGCCCTTGCTCGGGCCGGAAACGCCGCTGCAACAATTGGCGCAGCGAATCGCCTCGGCCGGTTTCGAGTGCTACCTCGTCGGCGGACCGGTGCGCGATGTTTTCATCGATCGCCCGATCGCGGATCTCGACCTGACCACCAATGCCCGTCCCGACGACATTCGTCGGATCGTGGGACCTTGGGCCGACAACATCTGGCTACAGGGTGCCCGCTTCGGAACCATCGGCGCGGCGAAAGACGGGGCTCGCTTCGAGATCACGACGTTTCGCGCCGAGGTGTACCACGACGACAGTCGCAAACCGGAGGTCCAGTTCGGCGACGACATCGTCACCGACCTCGGGCGACGTGACTTCACGGTCAACTCGATGGCGTTGCGACTTCCCGACCTCGAGCTCATCGACCCGTTCGGCGGTCTGGGCGACGTCATGGCCAAGGTGCTGCGCACGCCACTTGAGGTCGACATCAGCTTTACCGACGATCCGCTGCGCATGCTGCGTGCGGCCCGCTTCGCCGCGCAACTGGGTTTCACGCCCGCGGGCGAAGTCGTCGAAGCGATGGAACGACTGCGTGGGCGTCTCGCGATCGTCAGCGCCGAGCGCATCCGCGACGAACTCGACAAGCTCATGGTCGCCGACGACCCGAGCCCCGGACTCTGGCTCCTGGCCGCGACGAAGCTGGCCGACGAGTTCCTCCCGGAACTGAACGACATGAGTCTCGAACAAGATCCGATCCACCGCCACAAAGACGTGCTCACCCACTCGATCGCGGTGGTTGCGAACACGCGACCCGAACTGACGGTTCGGCTCGCGGCGTTGTTCCACGATGTCGGAAAGCCCAAGACTCGCGGGATCTCCAACCGGGGCGTGACGTTTCACCATCACGAAGTCGTCGGCGCGCGCATGACCCGGAAGCGCATGACCGAGCTGCGGTACTCGAACGAGATGATCGAGAACGTCACGCAACTCGTGTACCTGCACCTGCGGTTTCACACCTATCGGATGGGCTGGACCGACTCCGCCGTGCGTCGCTACGTACGCGACGCGGGGCCGTTGCTCGACCAGTTGAACCATCTCACGCGCTGTGACTGCACCACCCGCAACGCCCGTAAGGCCGAGCAGTTGTCACGCAGGATGGACGATCTCGAGCGGCGCATCGAGGAGTTGGCCGAACAAGAGGAACTGGCCTCGATCAAGCCGCCGCTCGATGGTGTGCAGGTGATTGCGTACTTGGGCGTGAAGCCGGGCAAGGTCGTTGGCGAAGCCCTCGACCATCTCCTCGAGCAGCGCCTCGACGACGGTCCGATGGATCTCGATTCGGCCTACGCGGCCCTCGATGGTTGGGCGCGGAGCCGCAACATCGCACCCGCGGGCGCTCGGGTCGCCGCTGCCAAACCGCGCGACTGAGACTCGGCGGCGCGACAGCGGGCGCTATTGGCCCTCGCGCCGGGCGCGCCACAAGACCGTGGTCGGCAGACGCGGGCCCGGATCGGAACTGTGGACCGGAGCCAGTTCGAGGAGTTGATCGACGCCGAACCCGGCGCGGCTGAACGCAGCGAACGTCGACGCGAGTGAGCGGATCTGGAGCGTGAAGGTCTCGCCCATGCGCTCGACCGCGACGGTGCCCTCGTCGAGGTACGAGCGAGTCAATGCGAGTTGGCCGAGGGGCAACGGTCCATCGCCGCCGCCTTCACGGGTCACGCACAGGGAGAACGGGTGGGGCATCGCCGCGACGAACATCGCGTTCGGTTTCAGGACACGGTGCACCTGGCGGAACACGCGGTCGAGGTCGTCGTTCTCGCCGAGCGCGCCAGTGCTGAGCGCGATGTCGACGCTCTCGGCCCGAAGAAACGCCAGATCAGCAAGGTCGCCGGTGTGGACTTCGATGCGGGTCTGTTCGCGGTCGGCGAGGCGACGTGCGCACGCGGCGAGTTGTTCGCTGGTCTCGATCGCGATCGGCTTGGCACCCTGGCGGACGAGCGCGATGGCGTTGTGGCCGGTGCCGCAACCGAGTTCGAGTACGCGCTTGGCGTTCAGGTTTCCGAGGAGGCGCAGGTCGCGTTCGCTCGGCAGGTCGTTCCCCCCGAACAGCGAGCCGTAGCTGATCTGATCGTTGGGTGCGCCGGCCTCGGCAACGAGTTTGGCGGCGATGCGGTCCCACGCCTCGATGTTCGTCATGTCACCATTGTGCCCCACGGACACCGCAGCGACGGGAGGGCCGACCGCGGCCGCGCGATCGCGTGGAACAATCACCTGATGAGCAACGTCCCGCTTGCGGCGCCGGCAGGCGAATCCGACCCGACGCGCCGATTCGACGAGCTCGATGGGCTGCGCGCGTTGGCGATGACCGCGGTGTTCGTCTACCACTTCGGGTTGTTCTCGGGTCCGTTGTTGGCGCTCGGACCGAGCTTCGGCGCAGCGCCGACGACGTGGGGTTCTCGGGTCATCCCGAACCTGCAGATGGGTGTCGAGGTCTTCTTCGTGCTCTCGGGGTTCTTGATCTATGCCCCGTTCGCTCGGGCGCGCGCCGAACGGCAACCGGGACCGGCTTTGCGCCACTACGCCATTCGCCGCGCGCTGCGGATCTACCCGGCGTACTGGCTGGCGCTGTCGGTGCTGTTGGTGCGCGACGACATCTACGTGAACGGGTTTGTCAATTACCTGAAGCACGCAAGCCTGACCCACCTGTACTGGTCGGACTTCGGCAAGGTCGGCACTCGCGAGCCCGGCATGGTGGTGGCGTGGACGCTGGTCGTCGAGGTGTCGTTCTACGTGTTTGTTCCGATGTGGGCCGCGCTTGCCCGTCGGATGTCGGTGCGCCTCGAAGTCGTCGTGCTCGCGGCGCTCGCGATCGTGGGACTGCTCGTGCGATGGTGGGCGGTCGACCATCGCGTGTGGCCGTGGGTCCACGTGTTGCCGTCCGGATTTGCTGCGCTCGGGCCCGGAATGTTGATGGCGATTGCGATGGCTCACCGAACTCGTTGGTCGTCGGGGTTTGCCCGGCTGTGGCGACGACGCTGGCCATGGCATCTGGCTGCGATCGGCGTGTTCGTGGCCATGAGCCGACTCGCGTATGGCTCGGTCTTCTTTGCGATCCTGAGCGAAGGTGCACCGTTGTTGTGGCACAAGGTCTTGGCGCCGATCTTCGCGATCGCGTTGGTCGCGCCGATTGTGCTCGGATCGGGACAGGGTTGGCGTGTCGGTGGTCGTCGGCTGCGACTGCTGGCGAACCCAGTGCTGGTTTGGATCGGTACCGTCAGCTACGGCGGGTACCTGTGGCACCACTCGCTCATGTATCACCACGTCGATCAGGACGCGGTCAACGACATGAGCGCCTTCAACGTGTCGCTGCTCATGGTGGGGCTCTTCGCCTTCGTGCTTGCCGTCGCCGCCGGGAGTTGGTATCTCGTCGAACGGCCCGCGTTGCGGCTTGCGAATCGACTGACCCGGGTCGGCGGGGCGGGCGCCGGTGGCGGCGGCGCACCGCGCTCGTAGACTCGGGCCCGTGCGTCGCGAAATCGACTACGCGCTGGCCCGCAGGGCCACGGTCCGGGAGTTCCAGCAGGGCAAGTTGAGTCGCCTCGACGTCTGCGACGCGCACCCCGAACTCGTGCGGGCCGCCCGGCATCTCGGTCACGACACCCACGATGCGTGCCCGATCTGTTCCGAGTCGCCGCTTCGCAGTGTGCTCTACGCCTACGGTGACGCGCTCAAGGTCGCGAACGGTCGTCCGCTGACCGGTCCCGACGAACTCGACCGACTCGCGAGGCGACACGATGAGTTCTCGTGTTACGTGGTCGAAGTCTGTTTGGCGTGCCAGTGGAACTATCTGACCCGCACGTTTCTCGTCGGCCGCCGACACGCGGGCTGACGACTCCTTGACCCGCGAGCGAATCCTCGTCGTGTCGCGCTGGTTGCCGGCCCCGGCCGACAACGGAGCGCGTATCCGGCGAGCGCAGTTCGTTGCCGCGCTCGACGAACACTTCGACGTCGACTGGTTCTCGTTGCTCGACGTCGCGCCCGACGCGAACGACATCGCTCAGGTGCCCGCCTGCGTCGAGTGGTTCGCGCAGCCGGGATTCGACCCGCGCGGGATCCGTTCGATCGTTGCGTTGGCGAACCCGACGCCGCGTGCGGTCGTGACGACGCGTTCGCGCGCGGCGGCCGAGCGGATCGATGCCTATTGCGCAACGACGCGTCCCGCCGCCATCGTGGCGGACGAGATCCACACCGCGCACTATGGATTGGGGCGAAATCTGCCGGTGATGGTGGAAGAACTCCAGGTCGGACACCTCGTCGACGATGCATCGTGGCGCGGCCGGCTCTCGTGGGCGAAGAACCGGCGCTATCACCGGCGGGTGTTGGCCGCGAGCGCGATTGCCACCGCGCCATCGGCGCTCGAACGCGATCACCTGCGTGTGCTCGGACCGCACGCGACGATCGAGGTGGTCGCGAACGGGGTCGACACCGATCGTTTGCGACCCGATCCGAACGCACAGGTCGATCCCGACCGGTTGATCTATTGCGGCAGCCCGCAATATGACGCCAACCTCGACGCTGTGGTGTGGTTCGGCCACGACGTGTTGCCCGCGATTCGCTCAGTGCGCCCGGACGCGCGCCTTGTTGTGACCGGCGCGACCGAAGGCGTCGTGCTCCCGACCATCGACGGTGTCGAGTTCGTTGGTCGCGTCGACGACATTGCGCCCGCGGTGCGCGCGGCCGCGTGCTCGGTGGCACCGCTACGGCGGGGTGGCGGCACCCGGATCAAGATCCTCGAATCGCTGGCGCTCGGGACGCCGGTCGTTGCCACGACCAAGGGTGCCGAAGGACTGGAACTGCGCCCCGACGAAGCCGTCGTGGTCGACTCGGCGTCGGCGATGGCCGCTGCGGTCCTCGACGTGATGGTCGACCGAGCACGTCGAGCCGAACTGGTCCGGCGGGGTCGAGTCGCCGCGGAACGCCACGACTGGCGCGACTCGCGGCAGCGTTGGGTGGAACTCGTCCACGATCTGGTTCGCCTCGGTTCTTGAGCGACCGATCAGGTCCGGCCGATCTCGGCGGCGGTCAGGGACTGAGATCGGGCCACCGATTCGGCCACGGATTCGGCCACGGAATGGCCTCAGGTCGGCGGCGTCGTGTTGGGGTACTGGGTCCAACACGACACGCACCAGTACTCGATCTCGTCGAGAACTTGCTCGGAGGCCGGCGTGTCCCAGGTTTCGGGGATTCGGTAGACCCGCCGGACGGCGACGAGATCGTCGTCGTCAATGGCGCAGTTGTCACACGACGACCCGGGCATGAGATCCGACTGTACTGGGACCCCGGTTCGGGTTTATCGTTCGAGGTGCCGCCGGGAGCCGACCGTGCCCTGGACGGTGGAGACAACGCCATGGCCTCGATGACGGCACCCGCCGTCGCGGCCCGCAAGGGCAGCGGCGAGCCCCTCGTGATGATCACTGCGTACGACGCGCCCTCTGCACGCGTCGTCGACGCGGCCGGCGCCGACATGATTCTCGTCGGCGACTCGGTGGCAATGGTGGTGCTCGGATACGACGACACCTTGCAGGTCACGATCGACGACATGCGCCATCACGTGGGCGCGGTCGCGCGCACGAAACCGCAGGCGCTCGTCGTCGGCGACATGCCCTGGATGAGCTACCACGTGTCGCGCGAAGAGACCGTGCGCAACGCCGCGTCGCTCGTGCGCGCCGGAGCCGGCTGCGTCAAGCTCGAAGGCGGCAAGAAACGCGTCGAGGCCGTCCAGGCAATCCTCGACATCGAGATCCCGGTGATGGGTCACATCGGACTCACGCCGCAATCGGTGCACGCACTCGGTGGTTTCAAGGTGCAGGGCAAGCAACTCGACGCCGCACGGATCATCGTCGAGGACGCGATCGCACTGGCTGACGCAGGATGTTTCGCGATCGTGCTCGAAGCAGTGCCCGATGGAGTCGCCCGCATGATCACCGACTCGATCGATGTGCCGACCATCGGTATCGGCGCCGGCCGCCACTGTGACGGGCAGGTCTTGGTCTGGCACGACCTCTTGGGCTTCGCTGCACCCGACCGCAAGGCTCCGAAGTTCGTGCGTCGTTACGCCGATCTCGAGCTCACGGCGACCGACGCCGTGCGCGAGTTCGTCGCCGACGTTCGCGAAGGCCGCTTCCCGAGCAGCGCCGAGACGTATCACGTGGCCGATCAGCTGGCCGAGAGCCTCGGGCTCTACGGCGGCATGACGACCGAGCCCAGCGGACTCACCCAAGACGCCTCGGCCTGAACCGACCTCGACGCGAACGATCGCCGCTGTGGCGGACGCTTGCGCGGGTCGACGCATACCCTCGACGGTCGATGGATGGGATTCGTGCCTGGTGCGCGACGGCGGCTCTCGCGTGCGTGCTCGTCGCCTGCGGGGCCGACAACGGTGAGGGCATCGAGGCCGCCTCGACAACGCGGCCGCCCGAGCCGGTCGCGTCTGCCCTCGTCGCTGGTGAGGCCCAAGCTCGGGTGCGGATCGGCGACGATTGTCTCGATGTGCTGGTCGCCGACACGGCCGAGGAACGCGCGATCGGGTTGTCCGAGAAGGACTCCCTCGGGCGCTTCGCGGGCATGTTGTTCGTCTGGGATACCGACGTCGACTCGGCGTTCTACATGTACCGAACGCGGATTCCGCTGACCATCGGTTGGTATGGCCCCGACGGCGACCCGATCGGGCGCACCGACATGGAGCCTTGCCCGGAACCAGTGCCCGAGGATTGCCCGGAGTACCGCCCTCCCGGCCGGTATCGCTATGCACTCGAGGTCGGGTCCGGGGCCCTGCCGGGCGGCGCCCTCGCAGCCTGTCCGACCTGACTGTCACAGCCCACGTGTACCGTGCGCAGCGATAGGTCGTTCGTTCGGGGTGCAGGTGCCATCGACGATGTCGACCCGAGTCGTCGAGGACACGGCTGGTAGCGTCCGTCGGTCGCATTCGTCCCTTGGGACGATCACGACATCGACAGCACCAACCCTGCTCCCCACCCGGCTCGGTTCGGACCGGGAGCCCACCGTCCACACGGTGGTCCGAAGGAAGGAGGCCCATGCGGGCCTACGAAGTCATGGTCATCCTCGATGCCGACCTGGAGATGGAGACAGTCCGGGATCACGTCGAGCGGTGGATGAAGTTGCTCGAGTCGAAGGGCGCGCAGCGCGGCCACATCGACGTCTGGGGCAAGCGCCGTTTCGCCTACGAGCTCAAGCACCGCTGGGAGGGCATCTACGTCGTCCTCCAGGCCAAAGCGGAGCCGGCGGCGATGGACGAGCTCAACCGGGTTCTCTCCCTTGCAGATGAAGTGATCCGTCACAAGGTGCTGCGCATCCCCGAGTCGGTCTACGGGCCGCCGAAGGCGGCTGCCGCGCCTGCGGACGCCTAACGGGAGAACAAACATGGCCACCAACTTGAACAGCATCACCGTCGTCGGCAACGTGACCCGCGACCCCGAAATGCGCTACACGCCGAGCGGCATCTCGCAGGTCACGCTCGGCGTTGCGGTTAACCGGTCGTGGCGCAACCAGCAGACCAACGAATGGGAAGAGCGCACCAGCTTCTTCAACGTCGTGTGCTGGCGCGAGCTCGCCGACAACGTCGGAGCGTCGATCAAAAAAGGCATGCGCGTCATGGTCAGCGGTCGGCTCGAACAGCGCAGCTGGGAGACCGAACAGGGCGACAAGCGCTCCGTGGTCGAGATCATCGCCGATGAAGTGGGCCCGAGCCTGCGATTCGCGACAGCCGACATCCACCGCACCGAACGGCGCGGCCCGGGCGAAGGTGGCGGCGGCGGTGGTGGCGGCGCCCCGATGGGCCCGCCTCCCGGACCCGGCGGTTACGACGACATCGGCGAAGAACCCTTCTAGGTAGGTAGCGAACACACATGGCGAACCAACGACGCAAGAGCCCGGCAAACGACAAACGCCGCGTTCCTAAGAAGAAGCAATCGATCCTCTCAGCCGAAAAGGTCGACTGGATCGACTACAAGGACGTGCACCTGCTGCGCCGGTTCATGTCGGAACGGGCCAAGATTCGTGCCCGCCGGGTGAACGGCAACGACCAGCAGCAACAAGCTGCGGTGGCGCGGGCGATCAAGGTTGCTCGCGAGATGGCCCTGTTGCCCTACAGCGTGCGGCAGGTCACCCAGCGCTCGAAGGGCAAAGGTCGCGGCGAACGTGGCGACCGCGGTGACCGCGGCGACCGTGGTGATCGGGGCGAGCGCGGTGAGAGCGCCGATTCCGAGCTGACCGAGCTGACCGAGGTCGACGAAATCGGTGGCGCGGCACTCGAGCTCGACGCCGAAATGGTTGCGGTCGGCGCTGACGACGAGGGTGAAGGCTGATGAAGATCGTGCTGCGTGAAGACGTCGACAATCTGGGGATCAAGGGAGACCTGGTCGACGTTGCTGACGGGTATGCCCGGAACTACTTGGTCCCCAAGGGCTTGGCGTTGCCGGCGTCCAAAGGCGTGGTGAAGCAGGCCGAAGCGATGCGACGCAATCGGGAGACCCGCGAGAAGCGTCTGCGGGAAGCGGCCGAGAGCCAGGCTCGCCAGCTTGCGGGCAAGGCCGTCGAGTTGACGGTGCGCGCCGGCGAGGGCGGCAAGCTGTTCGGGTCGGTGACCGCCGGCGACGTTGCCGACGCGATCGGCGCGCAGCTTGGTGTCGAAATCGACCGCAAGCACGTCGACCTTGCCGAACCGATCAAGGAACTCGGCACCTTCGAGGTCACGGTCCGCCTCCACAGCGCCGTCACGCCGACGGTCGCACTGGCGGTCGTCGCCCAGTAGCTCTGGCGCCGTGCGCCAGCGTTTCTCCGTCCCCAACGATTTCCACAGGTTCCCTGTGGAAATCGTTGGGGACGACCTGTTGATGGGTTCGATTCGGCTGACGGGTCGCGAACGGCGCATCGTCTCGCGAGGCATTGCTGGCCCGAGCCGGTGGTAGCCGGCTCGACGCAGAGCGTGACTGTCGTCGCCGACGGGGATGATCTGTGGATGACGACGATGTTGTCCACACGCCGTCCCCAGCTGATCCACACGACATCGTGGAGTTGTACCCCTATCGACCCACAGCCCGTTCGTGGTTTGCTGCTCCTCCACGCGTGGGGCGACGCACGCGTGGTTTCGGGGCAGAGGTGGGGGCCGGCGAGTCCGGCAGGGGAGTGAGATATCGGTGGTCCAGTTCTTCGACGAATCGCGACGACCGACCCCCCGCCCCGCTGAGGGCGGTCGCATCCCACCGCACAACATCGAGGCCGAAGAGTCGCTCATCGGGTCGATGATGTTGTCGCGCGACGCGATCATGGCGGCGATCGAACAGCATGTCGATGCGCGCGACTTCTACAAGCCCGCGCACGCCCACATCTACGAAGCATCGTTCGACCTGCATGCACGCGGTGAACCCGTCGACCACATCACGCTGGCCGAGGAGTTGCGTCGGCGAGGGCTGCTCGACGCCATCGGCGGACGGGCCACCTTGCTGCGGATTCAGGCGGCGACACCGGCGTCGGCGAACGCGGCCTACTACGCGCAGATCGTGAGCGAGTTGGCGCTGTTGCGCAAGCTGATCGGGGTCGCGGGCGATATCGCCGAGATGGGGTACGGCGGCAGTGACGATGTGAGCGACACCCTGGACCGAGCCGAGACGATGGTGTTCGACGTTGCCGAAAAACGCGTGAGCGATTCGCTGACGGGTTTGTTCCCCGCGCTCGAGGCGACCATGGACCAACTCGAGATGCTCTACGACCGTGACTCGCATCTCGTCGGTGTGCCGACGGGCTATCGCGAGGTCGACGAGATCCTGCTCGGACTCCAGCCGTCGAACCTCATCATCGTCGCGGCTCGTCCCGGTCAGGGCAAGACGAGTTGGGCGCTCGGCGCCGCGCTGCACTGCGCGCTCGAAGCGCGCAAGCCCGTGTTGTTCTTCTCGATGGAAATGAGCCACCTCGACCTGACCAAGCGACTCCTCGCGTCCGAAGCTCGAATCGATTCGCGCGCGCTGCAGACCGGGCGCATCGCCGAACACGAGTGGCCGAAGCTCAACCAGGCGGTGGGGCGCTTGGCCGATGCTCCGTTCTTCATCGATGACAACCCGCACTGCACGGTGATGGAGATGCGCGCCAAGGCCCGCCGGACGCGCCAAAAGCACGGCGATCTCGGATTGATCGTCATCGACTACCTCCAGCTGATGTCGTCGAGCAAGCGGGTCGAGAGTCGCCAAGTCGAGGTGTCCGAACTGTCGCGGGGACTCAAGATCTTGGCTCGCGAACTGGATGTGCCGGTCGTGTGCCTCGCGCAGCTGAACCGGCAGGTCGAGTATCGCAACGACAAACGCCCGTTGCTCGCTGACTTGCGTGAGTCGGGCTCGATCGAGCAG
>SXIR01000229.1 GCA_005772765.1 Actinomycetota bacterium | reverse complement strand
AGGCCGTTCATGGTGATCGCAACCCAGAACCCGATCGAACTCGAGGGCACCTATCCCCTGCCCGAGGCACAACTCGACCGGTTCTTGATGCGCATCCGCCTCGGCTACCCAGATCGCGACGCCGAGATCGCCATTCTCGAATCGCACGGTGGAGGTGAAGTGCACGCCGAGCGGCTCGAACCCGTCACCGACGCGACGACGATCGCTTCGCTGCAACACCACGCGACCACCGTGTTCATGGCGCCGGCGTTGGCGCGCTACATCATCGACCTCGTCGATGCGACCCGCCACCACCGCGACCTGATGCTCGGCGTGAGTCCGCGCGGCGCGCTTGCGCTCCAACGTGCGGCACGCACCTTGGCCGCCAGCCTCGGACGCGCCTATGTCGTGCCCGACGACATCAAGGCACTCGCACCCGCTGTGCTCGAACACCGGGTCGTGTTGCAGCCCGAAGCCCAGCTGCGGGGCACGACTGCGAACGCCATCGTGCAAGGGGTACTGGATTCGGTTCCCGTGCCAGCTGACGCGGCCCACCCCGCGGACTTCGCACCGGCGCCGTGAACATCACGCGCCGCGGCTGGTCGTTCGTCGGCGCGACCGCGGGACTGTTCGCCGGCGGACGATTACTCGGCCTGCCCCAGCTCTGGATCCTCGCCACCGCGACCTTGGCGTTGCTGCTGATCGCTCTCGCCTGGACCAACAGCCGTCGGGTGCCGATCGGTGCCGACCGCCACCCGACCGAACGACTCCAGGTCGGCGTCGAAGGTCGCGTCGATCTCGTCGTTCGCAACCAGGGCGACAACGTCACCCCGACGCTGGCACTCACCGACGCGTTCGATCAGGGGCGTCGGTCGGCACGCTTCCTGCTTGCTCCGCTGGGCGCGGGCGACGTGGCCCGCGCCGCGTATCGCATCCCGACCGATCGGCGGGGCCGATTCGAACTCGGACCGCTCACTGCGACCGTCGGCGATCCATTCGGCCTCACCGAGCGCGGTACCGAACTCGCGCCCCGCACCGAGGTGCTCGTCCACCCGCGCGTGCACGACATCGTTGCGTTACCCGAACTTGGCGGCGACGACCTCGACTCCCACGCGGCCGAACTCGTCGGCCGCCCCGACATCGGTGGCGAGTTCCATCTCGTGCGCGAGTACCTCGAGGGCGACGATCTCCGTCGCGTGCACTGGAAGGCAACGGCCCGGCGCGAACGGCTCATGGTGCGCCAAGACGAGTCGAAGCGACGCGCGCCGATTCTCGTGTTGTTCGACATCCGCGCGAGTCGACACGATCGTGCGTCGTTCGAGCAAGCGGTCGAGGCGACAGCCTCGATTGCCCGGGCCCTCGAACGCGCCGGTCGGCCGTACTCCGTCGTCACGAGCACCGGCGAGGCGATCGGTCAACCAGGTCAGCGCCGCCTCGCGTCGATCATGGACGCGCTCGCAGTCATCGAACCCGCGGCGAGCGAGCGGATCGTTCCCGTCCTTGCCGGGCGACGAGCGACGACGGTCGTCTACGTGACCGGCGTGTTGGTCGACCGCGATGGCGCCGCGGTCGATCTCGTCGTGCGCAACGGCGGCGGCCTTGCCATCGTGACCACCGGCGCCTCGAACGGCTCGACGACGACCGCGACGACCGCTACGACGGTCGCGCGCCGCCGACGCGCCCCGCTGCTCGTCCACCACCAACCCGACCAGTCCTTCGCTTCGAACTGGAACCAATCGGTATTGCGATGGCAACGAACCGACCGGACCCAACCCGCAGCTCTGCGCTGATCGTCGGCGCGGCGCTGGTCGGCCTCGGCACGACCTCGGCGCTGGCGTTGACGCGCGTCTTCGATCAGCGCAGTTGGCTGTTCGCGATCCTCGGCGCGGTCATCGGGCCGATTGCGATCGGCGTGGTTGTCGAACGCGCCCGCTGGAACGGGTTCGCCGCGTTGGCAGCCTGGGCAGGCAGCGGCGTGCTGTACACCGTGGTTGCAGTCGCCCCAGGAGACACCGCGTCGGGGATCCCCACGCCGACCGCCTTCGGCTCCTGGCTCGCGGCATTGGGTGACGCACCCGAGATTCTCACGAGCGCGACCACGCCGGTCAGTCCCGTCGGCGGCGCGTTGTTGCTCGCCTTGGCGGCGACCTGGGCGGCCAACGCCTCGGCAACGTGGTCGGCGTTGCGGCTCGACGGAACGCTCGGGGCCATGGTTCCGACCCTCGCGTTGTTCGTCGCCGTCAGCGCGCTCGGCGAGGGACCGTACGCGTTGCTCACTGCCGGGTACGCCGCGGCCGGCGCGGCGTTGCTGTTGGCTCGCCAGCACCTCGGGCTCAACGATCGCCGAACCTGGTTTCACGCAAGCAATCAACGTCCGAGTCGTGTCCTGACCGGCGGCGTCACCAGCGTGATCGCGATCGCCGTCGCGGGCGCCGTCCTCGGACCGAACCTGCCGAGCGCGCGGAGCGCGGGGCTCATCCCCTACCAAGAGTGGGGCGAAGGTGGCGGCGGGTCGGGCAGCGTCAAGATCGTGTCCCCGCTCGTCGACATCGGCGATCAGTTGAACAACCCTGACGAAGCCGAAGTGTTCACGGTCCAATCCAACGTCGCGACGTACTGGCGCCTCGTCGCGCTCGATGATTACGACGGTCAGGTCTGGGGGCTCGAGAACACCACTGCCAAGGACGGCTACGCGCCCGCGCTCGCGGGCGCGCCCACGCGAACGATTCGTCAGCGGTTCACGATGGGACCACTCGGCGGACCGTTCCTCCCTGCCGCGTACCAGGCCGTCGAGACACGATTCCTCGCCGAGGAATACTCGATCCACGAGTCTGCGACGTTGTTCCTCGATCAAGACGGCGGCTACGACGGGCTCGTCTACGAAGTCGAGTCGTTGATGCCCGAACCGACCGCGTCGACACTCGCGGCGATCGGGCCCGTCGACCCGGATGCGTTCGCGAAGTACCTCGAGTTGCCTGACGACTTCCCCGAAGCGGTCACCGCCGAGGCCGAAGCCGCAACCGCGGGAGCGTCGACCCCCTTCGATCAGGCGTTGGCGTTACAGGCCTACTTCCGCGACCCTGACCGATTCACCTACAACACCGAGATCAAGGGCCACGACGAAGACGCGCTCTTCAAGTTCGTGTTGGAAGAACGCCAGGGGTTCTGCGAGCAGTTCGCCGGGGCCTACGCCGCCATGGCCCGCGCGGTCGGGCTGCCGGCTCGAGTCGCGGTCGGCTTCACCCCCGGGACCCCGCAAGGCGATCGGTTCGTCGTCACGACGAAGAATGCACACGCCTGGCCGGAAATCTGGTTCGACGGACTCGGCTGGGTCCGGTTCGAGCCGACACCCGGACGCTATGAGCCGACCCAGACCGATTACAACGGCGACGGCGACGATCCGGCTCGACCCGATCCCGGCACCGGGCCATCGACGTCGACAACGGTTGGCGGCCCGACCACGACCGGACCTGGGGCCTCCGGCCCCCCGCCGACCCTGCGCCCGCGCGAGGACATCGAGGCCGGTGCGAGCGGGAGCACGCCCGGATCGGGTGGGTCGTCGGCCGCGTTGACCGCGGCAGTGTGGGTGGTCGCCGTGCCGATCGGGCTCGCCCTCGCGGCCGTGGCCACAATGTTCGTCGGCGCTGCGTTGCGGCGCCGACGACGGGCCCGTGCCGACGACGCCCGAGCGCGCATCGTCGGGGCGTGGGCACAAGCAACCGAACGACTCGCCGAGGCGGGCATCCGCAGGCGCCCCGCTGCGACTCCGGTCGAGTTCGCCATGCGGGAGGCACCCGCCGCGGGCATCGGTGCGGCGGGCCCAGCGCTGCTTGCACTGTCACACCTGCACTCCAGCGCGCTCTATGCGCCGACTCCGCCGAGCGAGGACGATGCGCAAGACGCGTGGAAACACGTCGTGCAGATCGAACGATCCGTTGCCGCAACCACCCGCCGCGGGGTGCGCTGGCGGCGCCGCGTCCGGGGTGGGCGACCGTTCGCCTAGAACTCGGGGTCGTCGCGCTCGGGGCGACGTAACCGGTCGCGCAGCGCGTCGAGGGACGCGGGGCGCGGCACGCCGATCCGCCCGCTGCCCAGCAGGTCCGCCAGGCTGGCCTTGCCCAACTTCTTCAGGTTGTCGACGGCCACGAACGCTGCGCCAACCATGACCAAGAACCCGATCGCCGCCACGACGGTGCTCGTCGTGAACTGGGTCAACACGATGACCAGCCCCACCGCGACGCCGACCAAGGCGAGCTTGAGGTTACGTCCGGCGTGGCGGTACACGGTGGTGTTCGCGACCTGGTCCGAGAGCGCGGGATCGGTCGCGTTGAGCTGCGCCTCGATCTCGCGCAGGATCTTCAGTTCCTCTTCGGAGAGCGGCATCGCTCACACCTCGTGTTCGAGACGGACCCACGCGGAGCCGCGGGACTCGACGGGGGCCTCGGCCGTCGCCCCATTGTCGCGCGCGCCGGACATGCCAACAACGCAACCCTTGGTTGTGGCGGGTTCGACGGACGAATCGGTCGTCACCACTCCATCGGCGCGCCACCCGCGGCCGCGGAGCGATACGCGAGATCGACGATGCGATGGGCGGCCAAGGCGTCGTCGACCGCCGGTCGCCCCATCTGCGGTCCCCCCACCGCCTCCAGACCGTCGAGGAACGCCTTGTTCGCGCTGGCATAGTGCGCGACCGCTTTTTCGTAGACCTCGGGAACGGCCAGCTGGTCCGCCCACGACGGCATCGACCCCAACACCTCGACCGAAGACTCGGAGGTTTCGATCGTCAGCGGCCCGAGATAGTCGTCGGCGGTATGGAGGTAGGCCTCCTCGCAGAACACCTCGAGTCGCCGACCGGATCCGCGCGAGAGAATCTGGTGCCAGACCGACACCAACGACGCCTGCGCCCCGTTGTCGTAGGTCATCGTGACCGTAGCGATGTCTTCGATCCCGGCGTGACCGAACCGTTCGGTGGTATGTCCGCTGATGCGGGCGGGATCGCCGAGCACCCATCGCAACACGTCGATGTCGTGGATCGAGTGCTCGATGAGCGTGCCGCCACCGGCGCGCTCGACATCGCCGCGCCACGTCGAGCCGTACATGCCTTGGATCGGGAAGTACTGGTCGTCGCGCAAGATCGCCGCCTGCGGCGCGCCATAACGCCCGGAGGCGACGGCGTCGGCGATGGCTTCGAACACCGGCGACCAGCGCAACACGAGCCCGACTTGGTGCGGGACGGCGTGGAGCAACGATGCGACCTCGACGCAGCCCGCGTATGTCGGCGCCAATGGCTTCTCGCAGAACACCGGGAGTTGCCGCTCGACGGCCGCCCGGACGGCGCGGAGATGCCCGTCGGTCCACGTCGTGATCCACGCGACGTCGGCGTCGTCGAGGGCACGCTCGAGTGTGTCGCACACGGTGCCGCCGTGATGGCGCGCAATCTTCTCGGCTCGCGCCACGTCGTGATCGAACAGTGTGTGCAGCGACGCGTTGACGAGTTCGGCACGGTGCAGTTGCGACAACGAATACGCGTGGACCGTGCCGATGTGGCCACATCCGATCAGTGCAATTCGCATCGTCAGTTCACCTCGGGTCGGCAGCATCGTGCAGGGTCACGAGTCGAATGCCTCGCGCAACGCGGGATTCGGACGATCGGCGACATCGAGCAATGCGGCAGGCCGCAACGCATCCTTGCCGAAACGTCGGCGGACGTCGTCCATCGTGCGTTCGATGTCGGCCCGACGTGGATCGTCGGGTGCGGGCGACGCCGACCGCGGCGCGTCGAAGTCGAAGGCGGCCTGCATCGGTTCGTCGCCGGGGACGAGGTTCGAACAATGCACTCCGACCAACCGCAGTCCACGGGCGTAGTCGACCTGATCGAGGAGTTGCCGGGTCGCGTCGTAGACCACCGCACCAACATCGGTGGGGCTCGCAAGCGTTCGGGCGCGCGACAACGTCGAGAAATCCGGGTACCGGGCCTTCAGGCTCACGGTGCGGCATCGGACGCCGGCCGAACGCATCCTCGCTGCGACGCTGCCGGTGAGGCGAAGCAACTCTCGTTCGATTGCGCTGCGGTCGTAGAGGTCTTCCCCGAAGGTCTCTTCGTGCCCGATGCTCTTGGCTTCGCGGTCGGTGATCACCGGGCGCGGATCATGATTGTGGGCGAGTTGGTGCAGATGTTCGCCGGCCGCTTTGCCCAACGTGGCGACCAACGTCTCGAGCGGCAGACGGGACACATCGCCAACCGTACGGACCGCGAATCGTTCGAGGCGCTCGGCGGTCTTGGGTCCGACGCCCCACAGAACACGGATCGGCAACGGATGCAAGAACTCGAGTTCGGTGCCGGGTTCGACCACGAACAACCCATCGGGCTTCGCGTGGTCGCTCGCGACCTTCGCCAAGAATTTCGTCGTGGCCACGCCGATCGACGCGATCAGTCCGACCTCGTCGCGGATACGTCCTCGCAGCGCGGCGGCGACGGTCCGGCCGTCGCCCGCGACACGGCGCAAGCCCCGAACGTCGCAGAAGGCCTCATCGACCGAGAGCTGTTCGACCAACGGTGTTGCCGAGCGAATGATGGTCATCACCTGCTCGGAGTAGTCGCCGTACACCTGCATGCGTGGGGCGACGAACACGCCGTCGGGACATAGATGTCGGGCGCGCACGCCCGGCATGGCTGAACGGACACCGTAACGACGCGCCTCGTAGCTCGCAGCACAGACCACACCGCGCCGGCCGGCCCCGCCGACGATCACGGGCCGACCGCGCAGCGACGGGTCGAGCAACTGTTCGACCGAGGCGTAGAACGCGTCGAGATCGACGTGCAGGATGGCCGCATCGGTCACGGGCTCGCCGCTCACGATCGGCGCGTCATCCTGGTCGGCGAGTGATGCGCAGCCGCTCGCGGTGCGTGCCGGCGACGTCGTAGGCGAAGGTTCGGGTGGGCTCGGTCGCCGACCACCGCTCCTGTAACCACGCCGACAACGGCTCACTGACCCAGCGCGGGCACCGTTCGAGGTAGCCGTCGATCATCTCGGCGACGACGAAGGCCGCTTCCTGGACGATGCCGTCGGGGTCGTCGATCACGAGATGGCCTTCGAACGCGGCCGCGTGGTGCACCTCACAGCGCATCCGCCACCCCATGTCCGGGGCTTCGGCGATCACTTCGTAGACCGGACCGTGCCATTGCGTGATCCGCAGGCCGGTCTCCTCTTCGACCTCGCGCACCAAACCTGCAACCAGATCGGCGTCGTCGGCGTCGATCACGCCACCGGGTGGACTCCAGTCTTCGGACCCGCCCCTGCGAACGTTCCGTACGAGCAACACTCCATCGGGCGACTCGACGAGTGCGCCGGCGACCGTCCACTCGTGCCACTCCACCCGGTGAGTCTCGCGCGCCGCTGGGAGGTTTCGGTTCGAACGATCCGGGGCCACGAGTCCGGATCGCGAGCGACCCCGAATACGCTCGCGGTCAATGTCGTCCGACCCGCCTGACGCCGACGTCCCGCAACCGAGCCCGCCGGAGCCCGACGTTGGTCGGCCCGCGGCGGCGACGTCCGGGTTGTCCGATTTCGAACTGCTCGACACGCACCCCAACGCCCCCCGCAAGGGCCCGGTCTGGCTTGCGTTTGCGCTCGTGGTCGCGAGCGGATTGATGGGTGCGTTGATCGGCTCGTCGCTCGTCGGCGCGACCTGCTCGGAACGACCGCCGCTCTTGCAGCGGGTGCTGGCCGGCGCCGAGCCGCTCATCGGCGCGCCACAGCGATCGTGTACCGCACCACAACTCGGCGGCACGTTGGCTGGCGCGATCATGGCCGCGGTCGGCACCGGAATCGTGGCAGTCTTGGTGCTGCGGGCCATGGCCGAGTGGCGCAAGACCCCTGCGAACTAGGGGCCGACTCCGATCGTGGCGAGTCGTCGCCGTAAGCGGAACCGCCCGGCCGGAACCACCCGAGACGACAAGGGAGTCCAATGACCGACCTACATGCGCACGTCGTTGCCGAACGCGCGGCCTTGGCCGAGACCCTCGATGCGCTCAGCCCCGAGCAGTGGGCCACCCCGAGTTTGTGCGCGGGTTGGACGGTGCGTGACGTCGCGGCCCATCTCATCTGGCCGCACGAACACGGCACGGCGAAGATGTTCTTGAACTTCGTGAAGAGCGGGTTCAACGTCGAGAAGTTCACGACCACAACCGCCCAGGGCGATACGCGCTCGGGCGCGGCAATCGCGGCGGCGTGGCACAACGTGTTCGACAGTCGGTGGACGCCGCCCGGCGGCTACGGCTCACTCGCGCCGCTCACCGACACGATCGCCCACGGTCAAGACATTCGTCGGCCACTCGGACTCTCGGCCGCGTTCTTACCGGAACGGATCACCACGGTCCTCGATTTCCTGACGACGAAGAAGGCCACCTCGGGATTCACGAAGAAGGGCCGACTCGACGGCCTTGCGCTCGAAGCAACCGACATCGGCTGGGCTGCGGGATCGGGTGCCGACGTGCGCGGCAACGGTGAAGCATTGATGATGGCAATGCTCGGGCGTCGTGCTGTCTTGGACGAGCTCGAGGGCGACGGCGTCGCGTTGTTGCGCAGCCGCCTGTGACGCTCGATCCCGAGGCGTTCGAACGACGAACAAGTCGGTGTCGAGGTTTCGACCTGGCGTACGTGCGCGTGGGCGACGGCGGCGTGCCGCTCCTGTTGGTGCACGGCT
>SXIR01000228.1 GCA_005772765.1 Actinomycetota bacterium | reverse complement strand
GGGCCCGTACAAGCCCGATCACTACCGGTACTGAGGTTCACACCTGTCGCGTCAAGCCGCCCGAGCGTTGTCTCGGGCGGCACGACGAGATGAGGGAAGAACTTTGTAAGATCCGCGATTCGGGGCGTATCCATTCCTAGCGTGACACCGCCGGTGTCGATGACCGAGGAGACCACATGCGCCCGCTTCGCCCGTTGCTCACGATTGTTGCGGTTCTGACCTTCGCCGCCTGCGGCGGGGGTGACGACGGCGAAGGCGGCGGCGCGTCCACCGACCGGTCGCCCGGCTCGACCGGAGCGATCGACGATCCGGGTGACGACGACTTCCCGTTCCCGAGCATCGAACCCAGCGGGATCACCGACGAGATGGCGAAGATCCGGATCGCGAACATCTCGGGGGTTGTGTTCGACGTCTACGGCAGCGACACCGCCAACGGCGATCCGGTTCTCGTGGCCGAAGACATCGCCGATGGCGTGGTGAGCGACTATCTCGACGTCCAGATCAACCCATTTTCCGGCGAAGGCGAACTTGTGCTGTTCCCTGCCGGCGAAGTGCCGGACCCGGCCGATGCCAGTTGGCGTACGTCACGACTCGACGGTTCGCACACCTACATCACCGTCAACGAAGTCGACGGTCCCGACGACCGCATCTCGCTGGTCATCCAGCAAACCGACGACGGCAGCCAACTCCAGTGGCAGACGCTCGACGAGGACGATGCCGCGACCGACGATGGCGACAACGTGAGCGTCTTCGTGTCGTACAACCTCTTCGACGGTTTGGGCACCGTGGTGCCGGCGTTTGGCGTCGAGGGCGAGGAGTGCGCAAGCACCGGAAGCACGAGCATCACCCAACCGTGGCCGTTCCCGGCCGGGAGCACGTTTGCTCTCGTCGACATCCAGTCGACCTCGAGTTGCGTCGATGGCGAGTCGCTCGCATCGATGGAGATCGAGGGCGACGCCGGTGCGTCGACGCTGCTCGTGGTGTACGTCGAAGACGGAAACTTCGAGATTCTGCAGGCGCCGATCGGCTGACGTCGGTCGAAGACTGGCTGGGACGCCTAGTCGGTCTCGACGAACGCGAGTCGGCTCGCGGTGCGTTGCTGCAACGCTTTTTCGATCGTGGTGATCAGCGTCCAGAGGGGCGCTGCGATCAACAACACCGTGAGCGCCGCGTTCGTGTCGGGCCACACGATGGCCGCCCCGGCCATGCTCGCGATCCACACCACGGTCACCGCGATGTTGAGGGTCCGCCGTTCGACGACCTGCACCGGGTGCGCAAACGGAAGGTCGGTGAGTTGCACGAGCGCGAGCGCGACCACGACCACGGCGTTGAACTGCGGGCTGGTTCCGAGCAGGAAGACACTGGGGGCCACGAGGTTCCAGGTCGCAGGAAAGCCCCGGAACCAATGGTCGTCGGTCATCATGTCGGTCCGGCAGAACCACAGCGCGGATGTGAACAAGACGAGCGCGCAGATCGTGACCGACAAGCCAGATGGTAAGAGTCCGAAATGGTGGAAGAACGCCACCGGCACCACGACGCAGGTCACGTAGTCGACGACGAGGTCGAGCGCGTAGCCGTCGATCTTCGGGTACAGCCGGCTGATCTGCCAGCTCCTCGCCATCGGTCCATCGATGCCGTCGAGGATCTGCGCGGCGATCAACAGCAAGATTGCAGCGCGCGGTTCGTCGTTGATGACGGCCTCGAGACCGAGGAATCCGACGACCACACCGCTCGCGGTCACGGCATGCACGAGGAGCGCCCGCCAGGTCCGTTCGCCGGGGGCAAGTTGGAGGTCGTCGCCCGAGGTTTCGGCGACGTCGTAGGAATCGCGGCTCATGCAGTCCCGATCGGCTGAAGTCGCCGAGTCTGGAGCGACCGGCTGGTTGGAGGAGCGTAGTGGCCGGTCAGGGTCCATTTCGGGACTTCTGGTCGAGGTGGGCGGTTCGTGTGCCGATAGGTTGTCCGTGATGTCAATGTCGGCGCCGGAGTGCTCCGCCTCGGCGCGCACTCGCCGACGTGTCGTGCTCGAACGTATCTGGGTCCTTGCCACGGTCGGTTACGGGATGGCGCGCGCCTTGCTGGTCGGCGCGACCCTGGCCCAATACGGGGTCAATCCTTGGGGCTACCTCGCCCTCGATCTCGCGACATCGATCCCGCTCGGTATCTCGTCGGCTCGGGTCGTCTGCGCCCTCGTCGATCGTGACATGCGCAAGGCGAGGAACTGGGGCATCGTCGCAGTGTTGACCGACTTCGCTCCCGACATCTTCATCGTCGTGGTCGGACGCGACATGCCCGTCGTGGTCTACGGCGTGCTCGCGGTGGTCACCGGTGCCTCGATCGTGATGGGCGTCCGCTCGATCGCTCAGAAGGTCGTGTGCATGCGCCAAGCGCGCTACGCGCCGGCGGCACCCGAGTTCGACCTCGTCGCAGCCTGACGGGTCCGCTCCTCGCGAGTCGACCAGGACCGTCGCCGCGGGCGACAATCACGGCATGCAGAACTTCGAAGGTCGAGTTGCCGTCATCACCGGCGGTGCCAGCGGGATTGGCCTTGCGCTCGCCAAACGATTCGGATCCGAGGGTTGCAAGGTCGTGCTCGGCGACGTGCAAACCGACGCCCTCGCCGAAGCGGTGAAGCAACTCGAATCACTCGGCATCGAAGTCGTCGGCGTCGTGACCGACGTCGTCGACGCGGCCAGCATGCAAGCCCTTGCGGACGCCGCCACTGCACGATTCGGTGCCGTGCACATCTTCTGCAACAACGCCGGTGTCGGCGGTGGGGGATTGTCGTGGGAGTCGCCCCTTTCGACCTGGGAGTGGGTCATCGGCGTGAACCTGTGGGGCGTGATCCACGGGATCCGCGCGTTCGTGCCCCTGCTGCTCCAACACGATGAGGCCCACATCGTGAACACTGCGTCGGTCGCCGGACTCGTCGCGGCGCCAATGATGGGTGCCTACAACGCAAGCAAACACGCGGTCGTGGCGCTGTCGGAGACGCTGCACCACGAGTTCGCGCTCACCGGGACGAACGCCAAGGTGTCGGTGCTCTGCCCCGGCTGGGTGCGCACGAACATCGCCACCAGCGAGCGGAATCGCCCCGAGGATCTCAGGGACGACCAGGAAACCGAGGCCCAAGCGCAAGGCGACATGGCGCAAGTGCTGGCGAGCATGATCGACAACGGTATGGATCCCGATGCGGTCGCCGAGCGAGTGTTCCAGGCGATACGCGACGAACAGTTCTGGGTACTGACCCACGATGACAACGACATGTGGATGCACGCCGTGAACGCCCGTCTCGACTCGACCCGGAACCGCACCAATCCTGCGCTCAACCTCCTCGGGTGATCAGACACACGGCGCCACGCCGACCGAAGCCAGCGACCCGTCGGATCTCGGCGTGACCAACTTGCCGCCCACGATCGAATGGGTCGACGGCGTCGTGCGGATCGTCGATCAGCGACTCCTGCCGACCGAGGTCGTGCTGCTCGACTGCATCGACCTCGACGCACTGATCGAGGCGATCGCGACACTCGCCGTGCGCGGGGCACCAGCCCTCGGCGCCGCGGGCGCGTACGGAGTCGTCCTCGCCGCGGGCCGCGCCGGAGACGACGCCGACCAGGTTCGTCACGAAGCCCGCCGACTCGCCGAGGCGCGACCGACCGCAGTGAACCTCCAATGGGGCGTCGACCGAGCGCTCGCCGCCTACGAAACCGACGGCGCGGCCGGCGCGCTCCGCGCCGCCCACGCCCTCGCGGCCGACGACGTCGCGATGAACGAACGCATCGGCCAACTCGGCTCGCAATGGTTGCGCGCACGGTTCGGCGATCGTCCGCTGCGGATGCTCACCCACTGCAACGCCGGACACCTGGCGACGGTCGGGTACGGGACCGCCATTGGCGTGATCCGGACGCACGCGTCCCACGGCCTCGTCGAGCACGTCTGGGTCGACGAGACCCGTCCGTTGCTCCAAGGCGCGCGATTGACCGCCTGGGAACTCGGTCGGTTGGGAATTTGCCACCGCGTCATCGTCGACGCCGCCGCCGCGTCGTGCATGGCGGACGGCGAGGTCGACGTCGTCATTGTCGGAGCCGACCGGGTTGCAGCGAACGGTGACGTCGCGAACAAGATCGGGACGTACGGGTTGGCGGTGCTCGCGGCCCACCACGGCATCGCGTTCATGGTGGCCGCGCCGTCGAGCACGCTGGATGCCGCAACCCCCGATGGGGGAGCCATCGTGGTCGAGACCCGCCCGGCCCACGAGGTTGCTCGGATCGGCGATCGGCTCGTGTTGGCCGAGGGATCCGACGTCTACAACCCTGCATTCGATGTCACGCCCGCAAAGCTCGTGACGGTGCTGGTCACCGACTCGGCGGCGACCGAACCGAGCCGGACCAACCCGGCTTGACCTGCGAATCGAACGCTCGCGCACCTTCGCTGGCCGAGCACGGTGCGCGGCCGTCCGACGTCGGTGTCCGAGCCGACCGATACCGTCGGGAACGTGGCTGATCCGCCGTGCAGTGCCTCAGGTCGCGGCCGTCCCGTGATGGCGCCGAGCCCGCTTGGCGATCGGTTTGCCGCAGCGGTGTTCCCAGCCAGCTGTGCCGGCTGCGGTCGCGTCGGTTCGTGGTGTTGCGACGACTGTCGCCGTCGGTTGCTCCCGGCCGTGCCAACACCGCCTCCCGTGGGAATCGATCGCTGGTTCGCGGTGTACGACTACGTCGGCGCGGCCCGATCGCTGGTCGTCGCGGCCAAGTACCGCGGGGCGCGGGCGGCAGCCGCGTTCATGGCCGCAGCGCTGGCCGAGGTCGGGCACTTCGATTCGGCCGCGACCCTCACGTGGATCCCGACCACCAGCGGGCGACGCCGCACACGCGGTTATGACCAGTCCGAACAGATCGCGCGATTCCTCGGCCGACGTTGTGGCCTGCAAACCCGCGCCGTGCTCGGCCGGGTCGACCATCGCGCCCAGACCGGTCGGCCCGCGGCCGCACGACGCGGCGCGCCTCCGGAGTTCCGTGCGCTGGGTCGAGTGCCAACGAAGCTGATTCTCGTCGACGACGTCGCGACCACGGGCGCCACGTTGGGCGCCGCCGCGCGCGTGCTGCGCTGGCGCGGTGCGAGCGAGATCGTCGCGGTGACATTCGCTCGGGCGCGCCGTCCGGGGATCAACCAGCCGTAAGCTCCGCGACTCCATCGACCCGTTCCTGTCGCGAGTGCTCGGACCGACCGGGTCGACCAGCCGTTGAGATCAAGGAGCCGAGATGGAAGTCGTGGTGGTCGGCAAGCACGTCGAGGTCGACGCAGAGCTGCGCGCGCACATTGCCGCGAAACTCGAAGGGTTGCCTCGGTTCGCGCCCGACACTCGCCGAGTCGACGTCGAATTCGGTCACGTCGCGGCTCGTCGCGCGGACGAAGCGTGCGAGTGCGACGTGCTCGTCCACGTCAAGCGTCGTCTGATCAAAGGCCATGCCTCGGCGAGCGATCTGCAGCGGGCATTCGATCGGGCGCTAGGGAAGGCCGAAGAACAGCTGCGCAAGCTGCACGAGCGCCGGGTCGACAAACCGGCGGCTCGACGCGACGGCGGTCCGGGTGCCCACGGAGGTGCCACCCCGGTCTCCTGACCGATCGTGCGATCTCGGTCACAGCCCGTCCACGAGGTTGCCCGGTCGAGGGTTCGCCCGGCACACTGGCGGGCCGCCCGCGGGGCGGACGACGGGGATAGCAGGGTGCAGACCGACCAATCGCGATCGTTCGCGTACGAACCAGGACTCGACGGGCTCCGGGCCGTTGCCGTTGCGGCTGTCCTGGCATTCCACGCGGAGTTCGCTTGGGCCCGCGGCGGGTTTCTCGGCGTCAGCACCTTCTTCACCCTGTCGGGGTTTCTCATCACCTCGCTCCTGCTGGCCGAGCACACGCGCTCCGGCGGTGTTGCGTTGGTCGCATTCTGGGGTCGACGGGCTCGCCGGCTGCTCCCCGCGGCGTTCCTCGGCATCGCCGCGGCGAGTGCCTACATCGCATTCGCCGCGCCGGGCGAGGTCGCCGACGCGTTCGTCGGCGATGGCTTGGCCGCGTTGTTCGACGTGGCGAACTGGCGATTCTGGCTCCAGGGCGATGGGTACTTGTCGACCTTTTCGGCCGCGACTGGCGTGACGACCTCGCCGTCGCCGGTGCTGCACTTTTGGTCGTTGGCGATCGAAGAGCAGTTCTATTTCGCGTTTCCATTGGTGTTACTCGGCCTGTGGCGAGTGACAC
Source organism: Actinomycetota bacterium (assembly GCA_005772765.1). GTDB lineage: Bacteria > Actinomycetota > Acidimicrobiia > IMCC26256 > PALSA-610 > SXJQ01. The sequence continues at coordinate 2,054 of SXIR01000228.1, read as the reverse complement.
GCCACTCGCGCACCGCGTTCGCCGCCGGGCTCGCGGCGTTGACCGGTGGATCGATCGCGCTGGGTTGGTGGCTGAGCGCATCGGGCGACGTCGGCCGCGCGTATTTCGGGACGGACACCCGGGCCGCGGAGTTGCTCATCGGCGCGTTACTCGCCGTCGGGTTGGCGGCACCGGCGGTGCGACGGAGCGTCATGACACGGTCGGCGAGCTGGATCGGGATCGCGGCACTGGGGCTCTGCGCCGCGGCGTGGAGGGTCGCGCGCCACGACGCCGTCGGGTTGTTCCGTGGCGGACTGGTGCTCCACGCTGCGCTGATCGGGCTGGTGATCGTCGGTGCAATGGCTCCGGGGCCGTTGCGGACGTGCCTGTCGCTGCGCCCGCTCGTCGCCGCGGGTCGGATCAGCTACGGGCTCTACGTGTTCCATTGGCCCGTCTTCTTGTGGGCCGACGCGGCGCGCACCGGGCTCGCGCCGCTGCCGTTGTTCGCCTTGCGGATGTCAATCACGACCGCGATAGCAGCGCTGTCGTATTGGCTTGTCGAGCAGCCGATTCGGCGCGGGCGAGCACCGCGAGCCACGCGACGCAGCGTTGCGCCGGCGTGGATCGCGACGGGGGTTGCGGTGGCAGTGGCCGCCGCCGTTGCCGTGCCGCCGTCGACGGTCTTCGAACCGGTTGCGGCGCGCACAACGGGTCCGCTCACAGCGACCGACCGGGCGATCCTCGCCGTCGATCGCCAACTTCCGGCGATGCCGACGCTCGATTCGAGCCGGCCCTTGTCGTCGGCCCGGGCGAGGACACGGCCCGCGCGGGTGTTGGTCGTCGGCGACTCGGTCGCCCTGACGCTCGGGCGGGGGATCGAACGCTGGGGAATGGCTAACGGCGTGGCAGTGTGGAACCTCGGTCGCCGAACCTGCGGGATCCCGAGGGGCCCGATTCATGTCGGGCTCCGAGAGGTCCACTCGCCGGAGTGCTCGGGCTGGCCGACGATCTGGAGCGCCGCGATCGACGGCTTCGACCCGGATGTCATCGTCGTGCTCTCACCGATCTGGGACGCCATGCCCCACCGTGCACAAGGGTGGCGCCGGATGCGGGCCATTGGTGACCCAGTGTTCGATCGGTGGCTCCAGTCCGAATACTCCGTCGCCGCCGACGTGTTGGGTGCGCGCGGTGCTCGCGTTGTCTGGCTCGACGCACCCTGCGGCCAAGGTCGACAGCTTGCCGCCGCCGGCCGCTTGCTCAACGACCAGATTCACCGGTTTGCTCGCCGACGCGCCGACATCGAACTCGTGTCGTTGCGAGACCGTTTGTGCGGAGCGACTGGTCGGTGGGCCGCGACCCGCGACTCCGACGGCTTCCACTTCTCCGATCCGGGGGCGGATCTGGTCGGCCGTTGGCTGATGGACGAGATCGCTGCTCGCTGAGCGCCGCCGCAAGCGCCGCGCCGAGGAACGCGCGAACAGGCCGGTAGGCTCGCCGCGAATGAGCGTTTTCCAGAAAATCCTGCGCGCGGGCGAAGGCCGCAAGCTCAAGTTGCTCCAGACGATCGCGCCCGAGGTAGCCGCGTTCGAAGCGGAGATCGAGCGGCTGAGCGACGACCTGCTCGCGGCCCAGACCGTCAAGTTCCGCGAGCAGATCGACCGGGTTCGGTCGAGCGCGAAGGATCTCGATCACGAACGCGATCTGGTCAACGACGCGCTCGACGACCTGTTGCCCGAGGCGTTCGCCACCGTCCGCGAAGCTGCCCGCAGGGTTCTCGGCCAGCGCCATTACGACGTCCAGGTCATGGGTGGTGCCGGGCTGCATTTCGGATGGGTGTCCGAGATGAAGACTGGCGAGGGCAAGACGCTCGTGTCGACGTTGCCCGCCTATCTCAACGCCTTGCCGGGACACGGGGTGCACCTCGTGACCGTCAACGACTACCTGGCTCGCCGTGACTCGGAGTGGATGGGCCAGGTTCATCGCTTCTTGGGACTCTCCGTCGGTCTCGTCGTTCCGGGGTCGAAAGATCGGCCCGACGAGAAGCGCCGCAACTACGGCTGCGACATCACCCATGG
>SXIR01000032.1 GCA_005772765.1 Actinomycetota bacterium | reverse complement strand
TCGCCAGGCGATCACGCGTGCCATCGCTGACCAAGCCCGTACCATCAGCATTCCGGTGCACATGGTCGAGACGATGAACAAGGTGCTGCGCATCCAACGACAGATGCTGCAGGAGATGGGACGCGAGCCGACCGTCGAAGAACTCGCGGCGAAGGTCGACCTCACACCCGAGAAGGTGCGCGAGATCCAACGGTTCGCGCTCGAGCCGGTCTCGTTGGAAACCCCCGTCGGCGAAGAGGACGACAGCTTCCTTGGCGATTTCGTCGAGGACCCGAACACCAAGTCGCCTGCGGTCGAAGCCGACCTCAAAATCCTGCGTGAAGACATCGAAGAGGCGCTGCTCGAGCTCAACGAGCGCGAACAGCAGGTCGTTCGCATGCGATTCGGTCTCGACGACGGCCAGATCCGGACCCTCGAAGAGGTCGGCCGCCACTTCAACGTCACGCGCGAACGAATCCGGCAGATCGAAAGCAAGACGCTCGCAAAGCTGCGGCACCCCACCCGCAGCCAGAAGCTGCGCGACTACCTCGAAGGCATCTGAGCCGACTGACCGCCGGTCGAGCCGGTCGGGTCCGGCGTCAGACCGAACGCGTCGAACTGGCGGATCCTCGCGACGTGAGCGCCGTCGTGATCTCGGGACGCACTCGCGCCATCACGACCGGGCCGCGCACGGCCAACGCCATCACGATGTCGTCGTAACCGGTCGTGAAGAGGGGGTAGGCATCCTTGAGGTCTCGGACCACTGCCTTACCGGCCCGCGTGCGGCGGTCGTTCTGCGGATTGCTGAAACCGAGCTCGGCGGCGCGGGTCATTACCGCGAGCGCCGATTCGAGTGCGGGGATGCGGTCGAGGAGACGCACAACGGTTTGGCTCGGTTCTCGTCCGATGAGTTCGTACACCTCGAGGTCGAGGGCGGTGGCGTCGCCCGGCAGCGGCCCGCACACGCTGACCGTCGGGATCATCCCGAGGTTCTGGGCCGTCGGTGCGGTGGACCACTTGACCGAGCGTGCATCGCCGACGCGGCGCACGTCGCGACCGAGGTCGATGGCGTCGTGCAACGCGAGTTTGGTCAGCACGACCTCGGCGACACGCTCGGGCCCGTCCACGATGTAGGCAGCGAGGGCGGCGTCGATGTTTGCAGTGTTGTTCGTCATGGACGCCCTGACGAACGGCGCGTCGCACGCTTACACCGGGCCAACGATCCGGGTGCAGGGCAGCGTCGGCTCTGGTCGTGTGCGGGTCTGTGGCGGCGACGTACGCTGCGGCATGTTCCATGACACGATCCAGACCGAAGCCGACCTCCGCGAGCTCTATCGGGCGCCATCGGAGTTGGTGGCCCAAAAGGTGCTCGACCGACTCGACCACCACGCACGGACGTTCATCGCGGCTGCGCCGTTCGTGCTGATCGGCACGTCGTCACCCGATGGCACCGGTGACGTGTCCCCTAAGGGCGGCCCGGCTGGGTTCGTCGTCGTGCTCGACGACGAACATTTGGCGATTCCCGACTTGTCGGGCAACAACCTGCTCGACTCGATCACCAACATCGTGCACGGCTCGGGGATCGGCCTGTTGTTCTTGGTGCCGGGGATCGACGAAACCCTTCGCGTGAACGGCCGAGCGTGCATCACGACCGACTCCGACGTGCTTGATGCCTGCGCGGTGAAGGACCGACGACCCAAAGCCGCGATCGGCGTGTCGGTCTCGCAGCAGTACATGCATTGCGCGAAGGCGTTTCGCCGGAGTCAACTGTGGGACCCGGCGACTCGGATCGAGCGCGAGGATCTGCCGAGTCTGGGCTGCGTCATCAAGGATCAGATTCCGTCGATGGGCAACATCGATGCGTCGGTGATCGACGAAGTGCTCGAGGCCGACTACGCCGAGTCGCTGTGGGAGCCGGGCGGAACTCGCTGAGTCCGTGCGGCGCGTGCCTGGATCGGTCGGTGCGATCAACCGCCGCCGGTCATCTTGAGCCAATCGGCATCAGGCGGGCGGCGACGAAATCCGAGCGCCAGCGGGATCTCGGGCGCGATTTCGAACAGCAGCGTGGGCCCATGCACCGCGAGCAACAGTCGACGCGTCGCGACATCCTCGATGTCGATCGTCGCAGGGACTCGGCGCGACCATGCGAGTCGCTCGGGCCATTTGCGGATCGCTCGGGCGCCATTGCGCCGCACCAACCCCGCGTCGATGCATCCGACAACAAGCGTGACGATCGCAGGATTGCGACGAAGTTCGATCATCAACTCGTCGACCGACACGTCGCCGTTGCCGATCTGCTCGACGGTTGCCGTCTCGACCGGGTGCAGCTCGGTCGGGGTCGTTCCGGTGACCGATACGTTCGGGATGACCCCGGCGTCGGAGGCGGCCAGGACCTTGTTCATCGCAACGCCGGTGCGCAATGCCATTGCCTCGACATCGCGACCGAGATCGATCACATCGTCGAGGGCCAACACACACAGCGCAGTGTGCGCAACCCGTCGAGCGCCATCGAAGAGCGCGCCGACGCGGTACGCCTCCTCGGCTGTCACGATGGGGATCACCGATGCCACGATCAGGCGACTGTCGCGCGGATGGGGCGGCGTGTCCAGTACGGCACCGGCCAATACGCATTTCGGGCGCCCTTGTCGCCAGCGCCGTCGAGGTCGGCGCGATGGTGGTGCGCAAACACTCCGAAACGGACCGGAGCTGCCGATACGGTCGCAGGCCTCGATCGGCCCGCTGCTACATTGCCGGGCCGGTCCGAAACGTTTCTCTGCGAAGCGGGGCCGACCAATCGCATCACCCGCTCCACCAGCACCCGTACCATTCCGGGGTAGCTCAACCGGCAGAGCAAGCGGCTGTTAACCGCTAGGTTGAGAGTTCGAGTCTCTCCCCCGGAGCCACGAATCCCCAGGTCAACGGACCGGGGAGCGGCCGTCGTCGCTGGGCGTCTTCACGGCAGCATCGTGGTCGCGATCGGCGGCTCTTGCGGCAAATGCGACAAACGGCGCACCGCAAGATGAGGTCTCCAGCCCTCCAGCGTTCCGACCGATTCTTCGATCGTGGCAAGCGAGCGGGCGGCGGGAGGCTTCGGGAGTCGACTTGCGCTCTTTGGCGTCTACACGTCGGTGCCATTGGCGGTCATCGCCTTCTACTGGTTGCGACAGGTCGGGTTGCTCGCACCCACGCCGTACTGGATCGTTGTCTCGTTGCTCGTCGGGACATCGGTGGCGAACCTCGCGGCGAACGTGTGGCTCGCGCGCGATCCGCAATCACTGGTGCGGATGCACGGCCGGGTCGCGGTGTCGGCGTTGTCGACGGCTGCGGTGCTGCATACGACCGGCTGGGGTTCGATTCTGGCCATTGGTTATGCGCTCGGTGCTGCCGAACTCCTCGGCGTCGCTGGCGCGAGAAGTTGGAGGCCAGCAGTCGTCTGGAATACAGCCGCGATCGTGCTCGGAGAAATCGCGCTGTGGATGGGGCTTGCACCCACACTGCTCGAACCTCGCCTCGCCCATTTCGCGTCGGCGATGGGCGTGCTGTGTCTCGTCTTGGTGAGCCGGATTCTCGGCACGACCGCAGAGGCCGCGGAACGTGCCGAACTCGAAGTTCGTGAGCGCGAGGAGCATTTCCGCGAGTTGGTGCAGTACGCGACAGATGTCATCGCGGTGATCGATGAAGGCGGCACGGTGCGCTATGTGAGCCCAGCGATCAAGGGGTTGCTCGGTTACGAACCGAGTGAATGCGTCGATCGTCCCGTCGCCAGGTTGCTGAACCGTGAAACCGCGGCGCGAGTGGTCGATCTGTTCGCCTCCGCGTCGACCACGCCGGGACGCCCGGTGCTGTTCGACGCGAACTTCGTGCATCGCAGCGGCGAGGAACGGATCGTGGAAATGACCGTGACCGGTAAGTTGAACGCGACAGGTCCCGGAATCGTTGCGAACTTGCACGACGTGACCGAACAGCGACTGCTCGAAGCCCAGTTGATCTGGGACGCCGGTCACGACGCGCTGACCGGGCTGTGGAACCGCGCAGCGCTCACGACCAACCTCGCGCAGGCGTGCGAACGCGCCGGGCGTGACGGATCGCGGATCGCGTTGTTGTTCGTCGATCTCGACGGGTTCAAGTTGGTCAACGACACCCTGGGTCACGAGGTCGGTGACGCGGCGTTGATCGAAACGGCGTACCGACTCCGTGCCGCGGTTCGGAGTTGCGACACGGTCGCCCGCCTCGGTGGCGACGAGTTCACGATCCTGCTCGATCAGATCGACGATGAATCCCAGGTGCTCGAAGTCGCGGACCGCGTCGTCGCCGCGTTCGACGCTCCATGGCTCCAGCTTGGCGAGCATCTCCGACTGACCGGCAGTGTCGGCATCGCGTTCGCCGGCGCGACGCATACGAGCGCCGAGGAGTTGTTGCGCCTTGCCGACGCCGCGATGTACGAAGCGAAGCGGTCCGGCCGTTCGTGCTGGGCTCGGAGCGCGGCGATCTGACCCACCGACCGATCGATGTGATCGGTCGGTCCGTCCCGGACAGGAGAGCCCGACAGCGGGCGTCGCGAATTTCGCGAACCTCTGTCACCCGCGCGTCGCGCGCGCGACGTCTGCTTCTTCGATGATCCACGACACGAAGGAGCACGACCATGTTGACTCGCAAGGTGATGAGCGTGACGGCGTTGACCATCGCCATCGGTTGGGCTGGTGCACAGCCGGCGGCGGCCGCAGGCGTGCGCGTCGTCGCCAACCGCGCACCACTCAGTGACCTCGCACCAACGACGGACGACACCGATGGCGCACGCGGGCTCGCGGTCGGTGTCATTGGCAACGACAGCACCACCGTCGTGTTGGTCGCCACCAACCTGAACAGATCCGGTGCGGTCCACGGCGCCCACGTCCACACCGGGCCGTGCGTCGCCGGCAACGGCGCTGCAGCGGGACCGCACTACAACCACGGCGGTGGGATCTCGGCCCAGACCGAGGTCTGGCTGGACTTCGAGGTGCGGGGTTCGACCGGCGTCGCCGTGGCGCGGACGCCGTTCGCGATCCCGGCCGGTGCAGCGCGCTCGATCGTCATCCACGCCGCGCCAACGGATCCGATCACCGGCGCGGCTGGCGCTCGACTGGCTTGCCTGCCGCTGGAGTTCTGAGCCAGGGCGAACCGGTTTGGCTTGCTGCCGCACATCGAACATGTGCGGCAGCGGGCCGTACCGGAGTCGCGTCGCACTGGAGTCGCGCGGTTGGGATCCGGCGGTCCGAGCGTCGATCTCGTCGTGTCGGACCCGTCGGCAACACCAGCGCCGATGCGGTCGATCAACCGGGGCGCAAGGTCGGCGGCCCGCCTCGGCTGCAATGCCATACCCCGGAGTGGCTGCGCACAGTTCGCGACGAGATGTGCGAATCGAGTTTCGGTAATCTCGCGTCGCCTGAAGGGGAGTATCCCGCTCTGGCGATGTCGTCATCGCGTCGAGGCCCTGTCCTCGGCCGGCATCGCCGCCCGTACGCGGGGGGAGAGACCAACGGGTTGGCGAAGGAGAAAACCATGCTGTGCCCCATCGACAAGCTCCCCCTTGTGATTGCTGAGCGATCTGGCATCGAAATCGACTACTGCCCGCAATGCCGGGGCGTATGGCTCGACCGCGGCGAGCTCGACAAGATCATCGAGCGCTCCGATGCGTATGACCGCGACGATGATCGCAAGTACCGCGACGATGATCGCAAGGACCGGGACGGTTACCCGAAGAAGAAGAAGCGCGAGAGCCTGCTGTCGGAGTTGTTCGACTTCGGATGATCGATCCGATCAGAGCGCCTCGTAGACAGCGGCGATGAGCGAACGGTTGCGGGTCGACTGCCAACGCGGAATCACATGGTTCATCACGTAACCGAACGCAATGCCACTGTCGGGGTCGGCGAACCCGACCGCGCCGCCGGTGCCGAAGTGACCGAAACTCGCGCGTGTCGGGCCGAACGGTCGTCGGGGTGTCGACGGCTTGAAGCCGAGGCCGAACTCGACGTCATCGTCGAGCACCGGGCAGTAGCCCTCCGACTGTGTCTTCGTCGCCTCGGCGAGAAGCAACGGCGACAACAACCGCCCGGGTTCGAGCAACGCGCCGTAGAGACGCGCGATCCCCGTCGCGGTGCCGTGTCCGTTGGTCGATGGTACGTGCGCGCTTCGCCAGGCTGCAGTGTTCACGATGCCCATCGAGGAGTAGCCCGGCGGGTTCATGTACCCCGAGAGCACGAGACGAGCATCGTCGTCGAGGTCGAGGTCGAGTGGGTTCTGGTCGGCGGTCCGCGGCGGGCCGGCCCACACCACATCCGCGCAGCGCGCGTGAACCGTGGACGGGAGCCCGCACCAAAGGTCGGCGTCGAGTGGCGCGACCAAATCTCGCCACACGGCACCGACGGAGGCCCCAGCACCTCGCCGCACGAGTTCACCGACGAGATGGCCGTACGTATTGGTGTGGTACACGTGCCGCGAACCGGGTTCGAACCACGCCGGCGTTGCCGCGAGTGCGGCCGTCATCCGATCCCAGTGCGAAAGGTCGGCGTCGGTCATGCGCTCGGCGATCGCGGGAACGCCGGCGCGATGGCACAACGCGTGGCGGATGGTCGCCGAGGTCTTGCCGCCGTTGGCGAACTCCGGCCAGTGCTGCGCGATGCGATCGTCGAGTCCGAACGCTCCGCGATCGATCTGGCGGAGCAGCAAGAGTGCGACGATCGCCTTTCCCACCGAATAGAAGTTGACCAACGTGTCGGGCTGCCAGGGAAGCGTCCGAGATTCGTCGCGCCAACCCCCGTGCAGTTCGACGACGGGTAGTCCGTCGATCAACACCGTGACGGCGGCCCCGACCTCACCCCGAGTCGCGAAGTTGTCCGCGAACGCATCGCGAACGCCGACGAATCGTGCATCGCACCAGCCGGCGACGGGTGGGTTCACGACGTGTGGGCCGCTCGTCAGCCGAGCATCTTCGAGAAGTCGAACGTCCGCCAGTGTTCGGGACGAAGCCGAACGTGCACCGTGTCGGCGGTCTGCGGATTCGCGTCGATGTACATCCGGCCGAACTCTGGTCCGAGGTACCGCGCCGCCAATGCGAAGTCGTCGTCGCCCGCCCGAGGTTGGCCGATCTCGACAGGGCCCTCGACGCTCACGTACTTGTAGGGCGGGGCTTCGCTCTGCACTGTCAAGGTCGCTCGCCCTGCAGCACGCAGCAACCGGCCCTTGAGCGACGAACCGTCCATGCTGACGACGACGTCGTCACCGTCGAGGAAGTACCAGACGGGGAGGGCGAGCGGACCGCGCCCCGGTTCCTCGACCGCGAGCACCCCGACACGGACGTCGGCGAGAAAAGCGTTGCGTTCGTCGGTGGTCATGTGCCCAATGGCCATGCGTTCTCCCGAAGCGGCACTCGTCGCGGCAAGAAGTGAGCGGCAACAACAGTAGTGATCCGCCGAGCGCATCCGAGTGCTCCGAACGCGAAATGGCCGCCGGTTTCCCGGCGGCCAAATCGTTCGTTCTCCGTGCGGAGTCGAGGGATTACTGCAGAGCCGAGTCGGCTGCGCTGAACTTCGTCGAGACGGTGCTGCCGAGGACCTTGACGGCCACGAACACGACGATGGCGATGAACGCCAGCAACAGCACGTACTCCACGAGGTTGGCACCACGCTCGTCACGAAGGTTGAACTTGGCGTGGATCCAGCTGCGGAAGATTTCGAGGTCCATGAACGGCTCCTGAGGTGAATGCTCCGTCCGTCGGAGCGCTGAAACCCACAATGACGGAGATTCGTCGGTTCGCCCATGGGCCGCGCGGCCCTGTTGTGAAATCTTGTGACCGTGGGCACGTTGCTTGCCGAGCGACGCCAGCGCGCCGTCTCGCAACCGATGCGTGGTCACACAGGGCGCACGACGGTGATGACCCGCTCCACATCTAGGCTGGCTTTCCCGATGCCGTCGGGCCCGTAGCTCAGTGGTCAGAGCGGGGGACTCATAATCCTTGGGTCGCAGGTTCGATCCCTGCCGGGCCCACTTCGACTTCGATAGGCTCCGGGTGGCGTCGTTGCCACGCCAGACCTTCTCCTCGGCACCCGTGCCGCCGAGTTCGGAAGGCACAGGGGACCTCGAGTGCTCGGCATCGGCATGGATCGGATGTGTCCCACGCGGACGCTGACAAGCACGGGTTGTCGGTTGTTCGCGTTGTGACATGGAGCCGAACATGACCAAGCAAGAAACCCTCAAGCGCCGCATTCGCGAACGCATGGCCAAGACCGGCGAACGCTACGGCGCGGCACGCCGAGCGATCCTCGACCTGTCGCCCGGCCCTGCGGTCTCCGCCGGACCGCGCGTGCGACGCGCCGAACCGGAGGTCGCCGACGCTGTCGTTCGCGAAGCCACCGGCCGTAGCTGGGACCAATGGTGCGACCTGCTCGACGCATGGCCGGCAACAGGAAAGAACCACACCGAGATCGCCGCGTATCTCTGCGATGTGTTCGATCTCGACAACTGGTGGCAGCAGACCGTGACCGTCGGTTACGAGCGCATCACGGGTCGGCGAGCCAAGTACCAGATGCTCGACGGAACGTTCAGCGCGTCGAAAGCCAGGACGGTCGATCTCGACGCACGCGCGTTGCACGCGATGCTCGTCGACCCGGCTGAGTACCCCTCCCTGTTTCCCGAGTTCGACGTGACCTTACGATCACGGGCAGCGACGAAGGCACCGCGCCTCGCGTTCGATACGGGATCTTCGGTGAGCGAGGTGCTGTTCACGTTGTTCGTCCGACCGAACGGGCGAGTCACCGTCACCGTGACGCACGAGAAACTTCGTACATCGGACGAGGTCGAGGTTTGGAAGGAGTACTGGGCGGCCTGGCTCGATGCGATCGCCAACAGCTGAGCCGCGGGGCTCGGCGTCGCTCAGTCGCCTGGCGCGAACTCGTAGATGACTTCATCGAACGAATCGACAGCGAACGCGTAGAGCATGCGCATCCCGCCGTCGGTTTCGGACCACGCCCGGTGCCAAGCCCCGCCGGGGATGAACGCGGCGCTGCCCGTGCGCAACTCGCTGACTTGTCCGTCGATCTCGACGAACCCGCTGCCGTGGAGCACGTAGTAGGTCTCGGGCGGCGCGTGACGATGCAGGGTGAGCGATGCTCGGCTCGACGCGCAAGGAATGTCGACGACGCCAACGGTCATCGCGGAGGTCGGCGTCCGGTCGGCGCTGAGCAACGTTCGCCACGGCACCGCGCCCCCACCGACTTCGTCCCACCGTTCCTCGGGACAGTCGTCCTCATGGATCACCACGCCGCGGTCATCGCTCATCGACCGAAGCGTAGGAGTGGGCCAGGTGCACGAAGCATCACCGGTGGGTAGCGGCGTCACCTGCGGGGGATCGCCGATCGTGAAGAAAGGCCTACTCCGAGCGCCGAGACCGCGCGCCATGTCCCGCCTCGGTGCGCGTCGTGCGCCTGAGTCGAACGCAGCCCGCCAGGGTTGCATATCGTGGCGGACGAGGGCGTCTGTCGCCGTTGGCCCCCACCCACGGCGGCGGCGCCCTCACTCGGTGAGGGTCACCGGTCGACCCGTCGTCACCCGTCGTCACCCCGGCGTCACCCCTGGGGGCCTGGAGCCCCTGCTGGCCGATGTGGCAGGCTCCGCGATGTGCGCATCTACCTGTCGGTCGACATGGAGGGCATCAGCGGCGTGACCCGCTGGCAGGATGTCATCGCCGCGGGCCAGGACTACCAAGCCGCTCGTTCGTGGATGACCGCCGACGTCAACGCTGCGGTCGCCGGGGCGCGAGCCGCCGGCGCGACCGAGTTCGTCGTCGAGGAGAACCACGGCGTCGAGATGCTGTGCAACTTGCTGCTCGACGAGATCGACCCCGAGGTCGACATCGTGCGCGGCTCGCCACGCGGGGGAGCCACCACGATGGCCGCGCTCGACGACTCGTTCGACGCGATGTTCCTCGTCGGCCATCACGCGAAGGTGCGGGACTATCCCGGCATCGGCGCGCACACGATCAGCTACGGCGACTATGCCGACGTTCGGATGAACGGTCGGACAATCGGCGAACCCGAGATGTTCATCATTGCGGCGGCCCAGCACGGTGTGCCGTGCGCGCTCATCGCTGGTGACGACGTGGTGTGCGCTGAGGTCGCAAAGCTCGTCCCGGGCGTGTGCAGCGCAATCGTGAAGCGGGCACTGTCGCACACTGGCGGTGTCATCATCCCTCCGGTGCGTGCCCAGCGCGTCGTCTTCGACGCCGCGGTTGCCGCCGTCGAGTGCGTGCGGAACGGGACGGTCGCCCCGATCGAGTTCGATTCGAACTTCGAGTTCGAGATCGAGTTGCGCAAGCCGTTGTCGGACGAGGCGCGGACAGTGATCGGCCAGCGATTCTCCGAGTTTCAGATCCTCGGCGATCGAACCCTTGCCTTCGCCGCCAACGACATGCAGCTCGCATTTCGCCGGGCAGCAATTAGTTCGTTCCTCGCGAACACTCCAGCCGCGGTGCGGTACTACTGAAAGGTTGCCGAACGACATGCGATTCGGGCGGATTCTCATCATCGCGGCGGTGCTCTCGCTGTCCCAGACGCCGAGTCCGGCCGCCTCGTTCGGCGGTGGTCAGATCATCGGCGGTGGAGTGGTCGACGCAGCCACCGTCCCCTGGACCGTCGCGTTGTTACAGGCCGGAGTGAGCGACTCCTACCAAGCCCAGTTCTGTGGCGGGAGTCTCATCGCCGAGCGTTGGGTGCTCACCGCCGCGCACTGCGTCGACGGATCGGCGGCATCGAGTATCGAGGTCGCGTGGGGCGAGACCGATCTCAGCGACTACAGCGCGGGCGATCGCCGAGACATCGACCTCGTCGCCGTCAATCCCGGATACAACGCCACCAACGACACCGCCGATATCGCGTTGCTTCGCCTTGCTGCCCCGGCCGTCGGCGCGACGACCATCGGCTGGAACGTCAACCCGGCGTTCCCCGCCTTCGGACAATCGCTGTGGACCTACGGCTGGGGGAACACGTCGACGACGGGATCGTCGTACCCCGATTCGCTCCACGGTGTGGAGATCGTCGACCTTGCCGGGCCGACGGGTGCGTGCGGGAGTTATGGCTCCTCGTACATCTCGGATCACATGTTGTGCGCGGGCGAGGTCGGCGGAGGCCAGGACGCATGTCAGGGCGACTCGGGCGGCCCGATCGTTGCCTACACGCCGGCACCAGTGCTGGTGGGTGACACGAGTTGGGGGAACGGGTGCGCAGCGGCGGGTTTCCCCGGTATCTGGGCGCGCGTCTCGTCGTATGCCGACTGGATCGATCAGGTCATCGGTTCCGAACCGCCCGCACTGGCAATCGGAGACGTGACGGTGGTCGAGGGCGACACCGGAACCCGCGCCGCGAAGTTCACGGTGACGTTGAACGTCAAAGCGACGACAACGATCACGGTGCCGTACTCGACGTCGGGTGGAAGCGCGGCCGCCGGCGTCGATTTCACCAATAAGTCGGGGACGCTGTCGTTCGCTCCGGGCGCGACGAGCAAGACGATTTCGATTGTGACGCGAGCCGATCTCGACGTCGAGCCGAACGAAACGTTCGCGGTGGCGCTCGGCACGCCGACCGGAGGTGCCGTACTCGGCGACGGCACCGGCGCAGGAACGATCCTCGACAACGACTCGGGCTCCGGTTTGCGTCTCGCGATCGGCGACGTCGCGGTACCGGAAGGCGATTTCGGGTCGGTCGTGAAGGTTCAGTTCACGGTGTCGTTGAACCAGGCGGCCGGAACCACGGTTGTCGCGAATTACGCGACGTCGAGCGGCAGCGCCGGCACACGTGATTTCACGTCGAAGTCAGGCGTGTTGACCTTCTCGGCGACGCAGACGAGCAAGACGGTGACGGTGAACGTCGCGCGCGAATGGATACCCGAAGGCGACGAGACATTCGCGGTGGTGTTGTCAGGAGCAAGTGGCGGAGGCGTTTCGATCAGCCGAGCATCGGGTACCGCGACGATTCGCAACGACGACTGAGCCTTCGAGGGAATCGTTGACCGAACCGTCGACGAGGGTGTCGACGACGGTGTCGTCGACGGTGTCGACCTCAGCGATACATCGTCCACCAGATGCTCGCCGAAACCGTGCAGGCCGTTGCCACGCCGATCATCACCCACGTCTTCGGCGGGATCTTGCCGTCCGCGTCTTGCGGGAGGCGCTTGCGAACGATGTTCAGCATTCGTTCGGCCCAGACGAAGTCGCGTGCGAGGATCGCCAAACCGACGCCGACGATCAACCAACCTGGGCCGGGGAGCGGAATGGCGATCAGGCCCAGAATCAAGACGGCGAACCCGCCCGTGATGCGCGCGAGGCGCACGATGACGCCGCGTCGTGCCTCGGCCTCGGACTCTTCGTGGCGACCGGTCTCGACCTCGGCCTCGATGGCGGCCTCGTACAACAATCCGTGGCGGTGTTCGGGGTCGATCTCGAAAGGCAGTTCGTGTTCTGATTCGGTCGTCTCGTCCGTGGCCACGGGTGCATTCTGCCTGACGCGGCGGTACTGTCGACGTCGTGAGGCTCGAAACCGTGACCGAACCGATGCGTGTCGTGTTGTCCGACCTGCCGTCGTACTCGTTCGCGTCGCTGCGGCTCGACGCCCAGGCCGGAGGGATGCTCGGCGGCGGCGAGTGACGACTTCGCCTCGTGTCCGCAACTTCTCGCCGTGGGCGTATTGGCGGCTGCATCTGCAGGCGGTGGTCGATGACGACCCACTCCCGGACCTCGACGCCGACATCGCGGCGTGGCGCGACCGTGTGCGGGCGCGGCTGGTCGCTGCGCTCGGCCCGACGCCGCCACCCGTGCCGCTCGATGTCGAGATCGGCGCCGCCGTGGATTGCGGCGACCATGTGCGCCACCGCGTCGTGTTCGACACGGAAGCGACGATGTCGGTGCCGGCCTACCTCTTGGTGCCGACGACTCGGATCGACGCTGGGGTCGCGGGCTCGGCCGTGCTCGCGGTGCACGGGCACGGACCGGGCAAGGAGATGATCTGCGGGTTGGTGGGGCCCGAGCACGAGCACTACGCGCTGCAGTTGGTGCGGCTCGGCCACGTCGTGTTGGCGCCGGATCTGCGTTGCTTCGGCGAGCGCCAAGACCCGCAATGGGATCCCCACGACCACAAGTACGACTGCGATTGGAACCTGGTCGCGGCGACGATGGCTGGCGTCAGCCCGCTGGCGCAGAACCTGTGGGATCTGCAGTGCGCGGTAGGGGTGCTCGCCGAGCATCCGCTGGTCGACGCCCAAAGCATCTCGGTCGCGGGGTTGTCGTATGGCGGGACGATGGCGTTGTTCTTGGCTGCGCTCGACGAGCGTGTGTGCGCCGCGGTTGTGTCGGGGTATCTGTCGAGTTGGCGGTCGGCGCACGCGGTGCCGTGGAACATGTGCGGATCGCAGGTGGTCCCCGCGCAGTTGGGTCGATTCGAACACGTCGACATCGCGTCGCTGATCGCGCCTCGGCCATTGCTCGTCGAGTCGGGGACCGACGACCCATTGTTTCCGGTCGATGCTGCGGTGGCGACGGTGGCGGGGTTGCGGCGCGTGTACGCGGCGCTCGGCGCCAGTCCCGCTGCGGTCGTCCACGACGTGTTCGACGGCGATCACCGCTGGCACGGCACCCACGTCCCCACCTTCTTGAAGGTGCGTCGATAGGGTCCGAATTTCGGACCCTATCGACGCACCTAAGGTTGGGGGATGTCGTTCGAGGCGAGGTTGGTGGAGTTGGGGTTGGTGTTGCCGGGGCCGTTTCCGCCGCACGATCCGCTCGATGCGGTCATCATCCACGCCGGCCGCGCCCGCACCTCCGGCCAACTCCCACGCGACCACGACGGCAACCTCGTCCACCCCGGCATAGTCGGTGCCGACCTCGACGTCGATCAAGCAGCCGAGGCGGCTCGCTGGTGCGCCCTCAACGCGCTCGCCGTGATCCGATCGAACCTCGGCACGATCGACGCGGTCGACCGCGTCCTGTCGGTGCTCGGCTTCGTCACGTCCGCACCAGGATTCGTGCAGCAACCGTCGGTCATCGACGGCGCGAGTCGTCTGCTGAGCGAGGTCTTCGGACCAGCCGGCCGACACTCCCGCAGCGCCATCGGCGTCGCGGCCCTGCCCCGCGGCGCGGCAGTCGAGATCGAGGTCGAGGTCGCATTGCGGTGACCGTGACCACCAGTACTGCACCTCGCGTCACGATCATCGGCGGCGGGAGCTTTCACTGGTCACCGCGGTTGCTCGCCGACTTCTGCAACACGCCGTCGTTGCACGCCACCCATGTCGTGCTGCACGATCTCGATCATGTGGCCGCCTTGCGCATGGCCAGCCTCGGTTCCGAGTTTGCGAAGCGCCGGAGCATTCCGATGCGCGTCGAAGCGGTCGCCGACGTCGCGGCGGCATTACGCGGCGCCGACGCCGTCATCAGCGCCTTCTCGGTCGGTGGCCTCGAGAGCATGCGGCACGACATCGAGATCCCGCAGCGATACGGCATCCACCAACCGATCGGCGACAGCGTCGGTCCCGGGGGTGTCGCTCGCGCGTTGCGCAGCGTGCCGGTGGTGCGTCAGATGGCCCACGACGTCGAGGCCCACGCCCCGGGCGCGTGGTTCGTCAACGTCAGCAACCCCCTGAGCGCGCTCACGCGCACGATCGCCCGCGAAACGAACCTGCGCGTCGTCGGCTTGTGCAACGAGCTCGTCGGGCTCAAGTTCCAACTCTCGTTGTTGTTCGATGTTGGGATGCACGACATCGATTTCGTTGTCGGTGGCGTCAACCACTTTCCGATCGTCACCCAACTCCGCATCGGCGACGACGACCAAGGACTCGGACGTCTGGGCGCGATCGCCGACGAGCCACCCGACAC
Organism: Actinomycetota bacterium; assembly: GCA_005772765.1. Taxonomy (GTDB): domain Bacteria; phylum Actinomycetota; class Acidimicrobiia; order IMCC26256; family PALSA-610; genus SXJQ01. The sequence goes on along the minus strand of SXIR01000032.1, from coordinate 12,617 downwards.
GCCGCTGTGGATGGAGCCGCCGGATGGCTTGCATTGGCACAAGGTTTCATCGGGTGACCGTTGGACCAAACGCGACGTCATCGCGAATCTCGCGGTGAAGCTCGAACTCCTCCGTCGCTTCGGTCTGCTCCCGGGTGCGAACGATCACCACATCGTCGAGTTCATGCCCGGGTTCGTGCATTCCGATGCTGATCACGGCGCACCGTGGCGTGTTCGGCACTGGGGTATCGAGGGGCACCGCGCCGACGCAGACGACGACGTTGCCGAGTATGAACGCCAACGTGACGCCCCCGACGTCACCCGCATGCCGTCGGGCGAATTGGTCGCCACGGTCCTCGACGGGCTGTTCGGTGGTTCCACCCACGACGTGCCGGTCAACCTCCCGAACCAAGGCCAGGTGACCTCGTTGCCCGACGGCACCGTCGTCGAATGCATGGGTGTCGTCGATGCCATGGGCATTCGGCCCCGCGACGTGACGTCGATTCCAGGCATCGTCGGCGAATACGTCCGCCGAGCCGCCGTGAGCCAGGAGCTCACCGTCGACGCCGCGCTGGCCGTCGACCGCGATCTCGCGCTCGCCGCGATGCTCGCCGACCCACTCGCCGGGCGCCTGCCCTACGAACAAGTCGTTGCGCTCACGAACGACATGATCGATGCGATGGCCCCGTGGACTGCAACCGGCTGGTGACTCCAACTGGCCCGTGGTTCCGGCTGGTCCGTGATTTCAACTGGTCAGTGATTCCGGCCGGCCCCCGAGGATTCCAACCGAGTGGACGATGACCACTCGGTAGCCTCGCCCCATGGCACCCCGCATCGTGTTCGTCGGCGGGGGTTCGTATCAATGGACACCGAAGCTGTTGCTCGACATTGCCGACACGCCGAGCCTCGCCGACGCCGAGATCGTGATCGAGGACATCGATCCCGGTCCGATACCCGACATGGTCGATCTCGTGCGACACATCGCGTCGGTGCGAAAGCTCGGCCTCACCGCAACCGGCACCACCGATCAACGCGCCGCGCTCGAAGGCGCCGACCACGTCGTCGTGTGCATCTCGACCGGTGCACTCGACTCGATGCAACACGACATTGCCATACCGGAGCGCTACGGCATCCGCCAGTCGGTCGGCGACACGGTTGGGCCGGGTGGCATCCTGCGCGGACTGCGCAACATCCCGGTGTTGTTGTCGATCGCTCGCGACATGGAACAGCAATGTCCTGATGCATGGTTGCTCAACCTCACCAATCCGATGACGACACTCACTCGCGCGGTGCTCGCGCACACGAAGGTGCGCGCGATCGGACTGTGTCACGAGGTGACGATCGCCCAGTACACGCTGGCGATGTTGCTCGGTTGCGACATGCGCTCGATGCAGTTGTCGGTGGCTGGCGTGAACCATCTGCCGTTCATCACCGACCTCGCGATCGATGGCGATGATGGTCTCGCGCGCGTCCGAACCTTGCTGGACGATCCCGACGCGCTCGCGCGACCGCTCGTGATCCCAGGCATCACCGGACACGAAGCCGTCAGCGGCGGAGGGCAATTCACCATTGCGTCGCTCCTCGAGAGCAACCAGATCAAACTCGAGTTCTTCGACCGATTCGGGGTGTGGCCCGCGGCCGGGGATCGTCATCTCGTCGAGTTCTTCTCTGGGTTTCTCACCGAAGCTTCGGGGTGGGGCGCGCGATGGGGTGTTGCGCTCACCAACATGGACGATCGCCGCCAATGGCTCGCGCACTACATCCGGGAGTTCGAGCAGCTTCGCGACGCGACCGAAATCCCTTCGCAACCGAGTGGCGAGATGGTCGCCACCGTCATCGACGCACGCCTGCGCGATCGGCGGCGTGATCTACCGCTGAACATCGCCAACGCCGGTCAAGTTCCCGACCTCCCCGACGATGTCGTGGTAGAGAGCATGGTCACGGTGGATGCGTCGGGCGCCCGAGGACGGGGGGCGACCGTGCTGCCGCCGGTGCTCGCGGCGCAGGCGCGGCGCATCGCGGCCGAGCAGGAAGCGATCGTCGACGCGGCGGTGCGCGGCGATCGCGCACGAGTGCTCGACGCGATGTTGCTCGATCCGCTGGCGAGCAGCATCGATTACGACGCCATGGTGCGCATGACGGACGACATGCTGGCCGCAACGTCGCGGTGGTTGCCGCAGTTCTCGTGACCGCGACTCGCGCGACCCGAGGCCTGTCGGCCACGGCGGAGCGACTCGCCTAATGGATACGTCAGCGGTTGTCACGCGGCCAACCGCATCAGACCTTCGGCGTCGCCTACCGCCCGCGGTGCTGGGCATGGTCGGCATCGGGCTCGGGATCGCATTGTCAATCCGGGCCGACCTGGGCTTGGCACCGTGGGACGTGTTCCACCAAGGCGTTGCGGAACGCACGGGCCTGTCGCTCGGTGTCGTGATCATGTCCGTTGGCGTCGCGGTGATGTTGGCTTGGATTCCGTTGCGCCAGCGCGCCGGTCTCGGCACCGTGATCAACGTGCTCGTCATCGGGCCGAGCCTCGATTTGTGGTTGCAGATCCTCCCCGAAACTGACGTCGGCGCAGCGCGGGCGAGCTACTTGGTGGGTTCGTGCCTGACGTTCGGATTCGCTGGCGGCCTGTACATCGGCGCAGCCCTCGGGCCAGGTCCCCGCGATGGGCTGATGACCGGTCTGAGTGCCCGCGGGTTCACCGTGTGGAAGGTGCGAACGGTGCTCGAACTGTCGGTGCTGCTCGCTGGCTGGCTCCTCGGCGGCAGCGTGGGCATCGGAACGGTCGTGATCGCGTTGTCGCTCGGGCCGATCACGCACGTCGCGCTGGGTTGGTTCCACATACCGATCGACGAGCACATCGGCGAGGTCCTCGCCGAATGACGTTGCGCGCACTCGTGATCGGCACCGGCTTCGGCGCTCGTGTCGTCGCGCCTGCGCTCGCCGCCGCTGGGGCCGAAGTGGTTGACGTCGTGTCGGCTCGAGCCGATGTGGCCGGCGCGATCGCGCACTCGGCGGCGGACCTGGTCTCGGTGCACTCGCCTCCGTTTCTCCACGCCGAACACGTGGAGCGGGCGTTCGATGCAGGCGCGGCGGTGCTGTGCGACAAACCGTGTACGCCATCGGCGAGCGAAACCGCCGCGTTGCTCGCCGGGGCCGAAGCATCGGGGAGCCAGCATTTCGTCAACTTCGAGTTCCGGTACGACCCGTGTCGGGTCGAACTGCGCCGACTGGTCCGTCACGGCGCGATCGGCTCGATTGAACACATCAGTTGGACACACCGAACCGCGGGTTCGACGCAACCGCTGCGCAAGCATGGCTGGCTGTTCGATCGCGATCGCGGCGGTGGCTGGATCGGCGCGTGGGCATCGCACGCGGTCGACACGCTGCATTGGCTGCTCGGCGAGCCGCTCGCGGTCGAGTCGTGTCGAACGCGAATCGATGTCGTCGTGCGACCCGATGTCGACGGTAACGAACGCGCCTGCACGGCCGAAGACGGTCTTCTCGCGCGGCTCGTCACGCCGTCGGGTGTGGCGATCGACATCGACTCGACGTATGCCGCGTCCGATCCAGCAGTACCGCGATTGGTGGTGTCGGGTCGCGATGGCACGATCACCAGCGTTGGCGATCGACATCTCTCGATCGAACGCGGGGGAGTGGCGTCGACCTGGGAGCCAGAATCGAATGGGGCCGATCACCATGTACAGCCCATGCACGCGTGGGCGATCGAGTTGGTGCGAACAATCGTCGTGGCTCGCGACCCGGCAGGGATGCCGACCCTGTACGACGGATTGGCGGTCGATCGGGTTCTCGACGCGTTGCGCGCTGAGGCTTAGGCGCTGGCCGAGTCGCGATCGGGGGTCAGCGCGCGCAAGAACAGCTGGTTCCAGTCGTGTGCGTCGATCCCAAGCGCGTGCAACTGCAGGCTGGCCTCGTTGCGGGCCTCGTGCGCGAGTGGCAGACCAAGGTGTTCGAACGCGACTGCCCGCACGAGGGAGGCGATGCCTCGCGTCAGACGCCAGTCGGTCGAGAAGGCGATGCCGTGCGCTTCGTCGAGCGCAGCGGCCGCTGCGGGTGCATCGCCGAGCTGCGCGAGCGCGAGCCCTGATCCCCAGTGGAGCAAGAGGCGGTCCATGGCGGTTCCCGCGCGGAGGTGGGCGAGTTCTTGGGCGCGCGCGAGCGCACGATCCGGTTCGCCGGTCGCGGCGAGAACGATGACCGACAAGCCGCCCAAGTTCATGCGCGCTCCGTCGGTTTCTGCGGCAGTGAACGCCACCTCGAGCAGGTCGCGGGCCGCTTCGACCTCGCCGGATTGGGCGAGGGCCAACCCGTGGAGTCCCGCGAGGTCGGCATCGACGATGGTGCCGTGGGGTTCGTACCCGCCGATGCCCAGCGATTCGAGCGCCGGTCCGACATCGCCACGCTCGAGATGCATCGCTGCGTAGGTGGCCGGGCCCATGCCCCGCATCTGTTCGTCGGCGAGTGCGCGCAATGCGGGTTCCATCGCCGCGAACGTCGACTGTGCCTCCGAGAAACGCCCGAGTTTGGTGAGCGCGCGCACGACCGGGGCAGACACCATGACCTCAGCCCAGTGGTCGCCCATCTGGCGGAACAAGGCGATCGACTGTTGGCCGCGCTCCACGCACTCTTCGGCGCGGCCGCGCCACAACGCGATGTCGGCGAGCAGCACGTCGAGCATGCCGAGCGCCCAGCGGTCGCCGGTGTCCATCTCGTTGGCGATCTGGTGCGCGAGTTCCTCGGCTTCGTCGAGGCGGCCTTGGTTGTAACGCACGAATGCGAGCAGGCCGAGCGCCCAACCGACCCCGCCCCAGTCGCCGAGTTCGGCGAACACCTCTGCGGACTCGTTGAGGCGGGACTCGGCGATCGAAGTGCGACCCCGTGCGAACGAGATCCAGGCGAGGTTCTGCAACGCCCACGCCTCGCCCCGTCGATCTCCCGCTCCGCGAAATGCGGCCAGCGCATCGGACGACAATCGTTCGGCTTCGATGTCGTCGCCTTGGAACAACTGGGTCATCCCAAGACCGCGGAGCGCCTCGGCCGCGTTGGATTCGTTGCCGGTTGCGCGGGCCAGGCTCAACGCTTCGCGGTAGTACTGATCGGAGTCGAGGTAGTTGCGAGCGTCGGACTCGATGCGGCCGAGCACGAGGAGCGCCTGTCCGATGGTGACTTCGTCGTCGGCGGTGCGGGCTTCGTCGAGCACCGACAACGCGTCGTCGCGGGCGCCATCGAGGTCGCGGAATGCGTCTCGTGCCCGCGCTCGACCGAGCTTCGCCGGCCAGACGCGGTCGCGGTCGGTGGGCGCGGCGAGATCGAGGATGCGGTCCCACAGACGTGCCGCTCGTTCATGGTGTTCGACATTGCCGGCGCGCTGGGCTGATCGCATCAGCGCCTGCAACGCGCGGTCGCGCACGTCCGCAGGAACCCCGGGAACGGATCCGAGCCCGGCAACGAGATCTGCGGCGGCGGCGAGGTGAAACGCACCCGTTTCTTCCTTGCTCTCGCCGCCCGCGGCTTGGAGTTGCTGGGCGAGCAAGCCGTGGCGGCGGGCACGTTCGGCGCGGGTCAGCGTGCCGTAGGCGACATCGCGGACGAGTTCGGACTTGAACCGGAACTCGCCGTCGTCGATCTCGAGGAGATCGATGTCGGCGAGGGCGCGAGCCACGCGTTCGCCGTCGGCGCGTTGGCCGAGCGCAAGCGCGTCGGCGACCTGTCCGGTCGCGCCAACGACCGCAAAGTCTTCGAGGACGCTGCGTTCTTCGACGTCGAGGGTGTCGAGACGCGCGGCGACGAGGCCGTGCAAGGTGGCGGGGAGGCTGTGTACGACCTCGCTCGTCAACTGGACCTCGCCGTCGCCGGCCGACTCGAGAACGAGCGATACGAGCTCTTCGACGAAGAACGGATTGCCGCCGCTGCGCTCGAGGAGGAACGACACGACGTCGTGATCGACGTCGGCGCCGAGCAACTCTCGCACCAACTCGGCCGCGGCTTCGCCGTCGAGGCCTTCGAGATGCAACACGATGCGGTTGTGGCGGCCTGGCTCGAGCTGCCACTCCCCGACGAAATCAGGTCGCGCGGTCGTCATCAGCATGAACGGCAAGGAACGCAACCGCACCAAGAGCCGTTCGAGCCCTTCGCAGAGCTCGGCGTCGGCCCAGTGGATGTCGGAAATGCCGATGACGACCGGTCGCCGGAGTGCATGGCCTTCGAAGTAGCGACCCACCGCGCGCCACGCTTCGTCTCTTGCCCGGGTGGGATCGACGCCTGAGCGAGTGAAACCGTCGGTGAGGAACGCCAAACCATCAGCCACGCGGTCGACCTCGGCGTGACCGATCGACAAGTCGAGCGCGTAGGCGACCGCGGCCAAGACCTTGTCGCGGTGTTCGACCATCGAGGTTTCGCGGTCGAGGCCACACGCGGCGCGGATGGCCTCCGCGATCGGTCCCCAGATGTTGGCGTCGCCGTACGGCACGCATTGTCCGCCGACGACGAGCGCACCATGCGATTGTTTGACTTCGTGGGCGAACTCGGTCGCCAATCGGCTCTTGCCGACCCCGGCATCTCCGTACACCTCGATGAGGTGGGCACGACCGCGCAAGGCAATTCGGAAACTGTGCCGCAACACGCCCATTTCGGCTTGTCGGCCGACGAGGCTCGCTCGTTTCACCTTGCGACGGCGACGGCCGGGCGGCAGCGTCGCTTCGACCGCAATCCATGCCTCGATCGGTTCGGAACGATTCTTCACCGTGAGCGCGCCGAGGGGTTCGTAGCGCACGCAGGTCTGGGTGGCGCCGTACGTGATGGGCCCGACGACGACTTGGCCAGGTTGGGCCGAAGTCTGCAGCCGGCTGGCGATGTTGACGACATCGCCCATGACGGTCGCGTCGCCGCCGGCCCGCATGGCGCCGACGAGCACTTCGCCGGTATTGATACCGATGCGCAGGTCGAAACGACTTCCGGTCTCGGTCGTGAACTCCACGAGCGTCTGCTGCATCGCCAACGCGCAGCGCACGGCCCGCTCGGCGTCGTCTTCGTGAGCGACCGGTGCGCCGAACTGGGCGACGAGCTGGTCGCCAACGATCTTGTCGAGATGACCGCCGAACGCGACGACGTCGGCAACGAGTCGTTGGAAGCAGCGGTCGACCAAATTCTTCACGCGCTCGGGATCAGCGCGTTCGGACAGGCTGGTGAAACCTACGATGTCGGCCATGAGCACGGTGACCAAGCGGCGCTCGTCCGGCCGAAGAATGAGGCTCTGTCCGCACTCGGGACAGAATCGCGCTCCGTCAGGTGCGTTCGCACCGCATGACGGGCAGGAGATCATCGGCGAATCCTACGGTCGGGCTCGGACACCGCGTCGAATACCTGACGACTCGTCAGTTCCGCTCCCAGAGGGTCAACTCGCTGCGGTGATCGCCGATGAGAAACGGGCCGTCGTTCGCAACGACACCTGACGAAACGATGACGATCGACGATCACGCACTCTTCAATCGGCAAGCCGCGGGCACAAACGATGCGTCGCTGGACTTCCGCGCGCTCGACCTGATCGACCACCCTGTGTTCGTTGTCCGTTCGGACGAAGCGCGACCCCGTGTCGTAGGCGCGAATGCGGCGTTTCGGTCGTTGATCGATGCTGACCCAATCGGCGGGTACGTCGATGGCGAACTCGCCGATCGGGCACCGCATGAGGCCGCGTTGGTTGCCACCGTGATCGACGGCGCGGCAACCGCCGAAGGGATCGTCGAACGCGGCGCGCGACGGTTCGAGGTGCGGGTCGTGCGGCACGGCGACGACATCGTCGCCACATCGATCGATGTCACCGAACGAGAATCGCTCGCCGCGCAAGTCGCATACGACGCGAGTCACGATCTGGTGACCGGACTGCCCAACGCTGCGGCATTCATCGACCGGCTTGCCGCGTTGATGGCGCGTCCCGAACTCTCGGGAAGTGGCGCGGCGGTCATCATCTGCGATCTCGATCAGTACCGCGCGATCGGTGACGCGCTGGGACCGGTTGCAGCATCGGATGTGTTGCGGGTCATCGGTGAACGCCTCGAACGGCGCTTACGGTTCGGCGACTGTGTCGCTCGCTTGGCGGGCGACGAGTTCGCGGTTCTTGTGTGCGACGCGGGCAGCGACGATGATTTGATCACGTTGGCCGAACGGCTCGTCGAAACGCTCGCCGAACCGGTCGAACTCGACCAAGACGAGATCTACGTCTCAGCGAGCGCTGGAATCGCTCGCTTTGGAGCCGACGACGATCCGCAACGAGTGCTGCGCGACGCGCACGCGGCGCTGTCGAAAGCGCGCCGCATCGCGCGTGGGAGCGTCACGTTGTTCGATGCTGAGGTCCGCGACGATGTCGTGCGGCGCGTCGAGGTCGAAAAGGCGTTGCATCGCGCGCTGCGCAATGGTGAGTTCCGAGTGCACTATCAGCCGCTGGTCCGGTTCGAAGGCGCCGCCATCGTCGGCTTTGAGGCGCTGCTGCGCTGGGAACACCCCGAACGAGGACTTGTCGGTCCGCTCGACTTCATCCCCGTCGCCGAAGACACCGGGCTCATTGTTCCGATCGGCGCATGGGTGATCGAAGAAGTCTGCCGTCAGGCTGCACAATGGCAACAGGATCTGCCTGGCGCAGCGTCGCTGTCGGTCTCGGTCAACCTGTCGGCCCGGCAGTTGGCCCACCCCGGTCTCGTCGGAACGATCGCCGACGCACTCGGCCACGCGGGGATCGCGCCCTCGACGTTGCTCGTCGAAGTCACCGAGACGACGATCATGTCGGATCCGGTGCTCGCCGCGACGATTTTGCACGCGCTGCGGTCGCTCGGTGTCCGAATCGCGATCGACGATTTCGGGACGGGACACAGTTCGCTGGGCTATCTGAAGGAACTGCCGGTCGACTGTCTGAAGATCGACCGGTCGTTCGTGTCCGGCCTCGATCGCGACCCCGACGACCGAGCGATCGTCGGTGCCGTCGTCTCGATGGCGCACGCGCTGGGGCTGTCGGTCACGGCCGAGGGGGTCGAAACCCTCGAACAACTCGATCTGCTCGAAGCGCTCGGCTGCGATGTGGGCCAGGGCTTCTACTTCGCGAAGCCCCAGTCGGGCGAAGTCGTCACTGCGCTTGTGCGCCACCCAATTCATTGGCGCTTGGCCTCCTGACGCGCGCGACAATCGTGGGGTGAACCCACTGCGCGACCCCAGGTTTCGCGCGCTCGTCGTCGGACAAGCAGTGAGCGGAATCGGCAGTTGGTGCGCGCTTGTCGCGATCTGGGGATACGCCGCCGAACGTTTCGATGCCGATCCGTGGCAGGTTGCGATTCTCGGGCTGACCTGGACAGTTCCCGGCGCCCTCCTGGGACCGTTCGCGGGCATCCCGACGGACCGGTTCGATCCGCGACGCGTGCTGATCGTCTCCGATGTCTTTGCGGCGGTCTTTGCGGTCGCGATGGCGTTCAGTGGGAGCTATTGGATGCTCGTGATCTGGTCGTCGATGCAGGGCTTCGCAAAATCGTTCGCGCACCCGGCATTCGGCGCGTTGGCACCGCGCATCGTCGACGACGCGCAACTGCCGCGCGCGAACGCGCTGCTGTCCACGGCGATGCAGGTGTCGATTGCGTTCGGGCCGCTGCTCGGCGCGACTGCAATCGAAGCGAGCGGTGCCCGCGCCGCGTTCTTGATCGACGCGCTCACCTACGTCGTGGGTATCGCCGTCGTCGCGCCCCTCAAGCTTCGCCCGATCGAGCGTCAGACGAACGGGACCGCCTGGCAGGACGCGCTTGTCGGGCTGCGAGTCGTGCGTGCCCGCCCAGGGGTCATGCGCCTGTTCGGAGTCGCGATCGGTGTCTATGTGCTCTGGGGTTCGGGGGTGACGCTCGAGCCGCTCTACGTCCGGGACGTGCTCGAACGCAGCCCCGCGACCTTCGCGCTCCTGCAGACGGTGTTCGGTGTCGCGATGGTCGCGATGGGTCTGGTCGTCGCCCGCTTCGGTGACCGTTCGACGAGTGCGACCGTCGTTGCCGTCGCCGCGGGCGCGTCGGGCGCGTGCCTCATCGCCTACATGTGGACGGCGTCGATCGTCGTGGCGTTTGCCGGGATCGCGGTGTGGGGCGCGGTCACGCCATGGTTCACGACGCCGATGCGGACGCTGATCCAGCGTGCGACGCCGGCCGACACCCACGGACGGGTGTTCGCGCTCGACGAGGCATTGCGGAGTTGGGCCATGGCGATCGCGACCGGTACCGCCGGTATCGCGTTCGGCGCTTTCGGGAACCGCGGGTCGGCGCTCATCTATGGACTGCTGCCGATCGCCGCCGCGACCTGGGCGCTGCGCAGCAGGGGGATGTTCGCCCGCTCAGCCGTCGAGGCCGGCCCAGGCGCGCAGCACGCCCCACGAATAGATGCCGGTGCTGTGGCCGTCGTGCCAGGTGATCTGTAGACCCCAGTTGCCGACGAGTTCGGCGTCGGTCACCCGAAGTTCCTGTTCGATCAAGCTCGATTTCGGCCAGGGCGTGATGCCGCGCTCGCGTTCGGACCGGCATTGCGCGCAGGGGCAGTTGGCCCGCAGCGTCTCGAGGGTGAAGGTCGACGCCGTGCCGTCGGCCCATTCGAAGCGGATGCCGGTGCCTCGATCGAGGTCGATCGCAACCGGTGGATCGCCGTCAGGAATCTCGAGGCCCATGGCGCGACTCTCGCGCGGCTCCGGTCACGGGCAAGAATGCGGCATGGCGATCGAGCGCAGCACCGAGGCCGAGATCGCGGTCGCCCTTGCGGGTTTGCCCGATTGGAGCCGCGCCGATACCGCGATCCACCGCGAGGTGATCTGCCGCACGTTCGCCGACGCGATCGCGCTGGTGGTGCGCGTTGGGTTTCTCGCCGAAGCCGCGGATCATCATCCCGATCTCGATGTGCGCTGGCGCACAGTTTCGATCGCATTGACCACGCACGATTGCGGTGGGCTGAGCGAACGTGACTTCGCTCTCGCAGTCGAAATCGACCGGGCTGCTGCCGGGGTCGTCGCGTGATCCTCGTCGTTGCGCTCGTCGGCATCGCCGCGCTGGCCGTCGTGATGCTGATCTTCGTGGGGAACGAACGAGGCCCGAGCCCCGGCGATGTCGCCGTCGCCTACGAGTTGGCCTGGCAGCGAAGCGACTTCTCGACGTTGTACGACCTATCGGCCAAAGAACTTCGTGACGGCATGGCCCGCGATCAGTTCGTGCGGGCCAAACGGGGCGGTGAACCGGCGCCGAACACCGTTCGATCCGACGCCGATCCGGTCGTTGCGGTCGAAGTCGACGAGGTCGTCGCCGCGACCGACGCGGCGTCGGTCATCACTCGGCTCCGGGTCGCGTCAGGCCCGGGCATCCGATCGCGGGTGCTGTGCGAACGACGCAACGGTCGTTGGCAGGTCGTCGCGCACAACCTCGTCACGGATCCGCCGGTCGACCCCGCGACGGGCGCCGACGATCGCCCATGACCGGTGGCGTATTGCTGACCGGCGGGCGATCGACCCGATTCGGGTCGGACAAAGCTGTGACGCGCCTTGGTGGGGAGACCTTTGCTGCCCGCGCGGCGCGGCTGTTGGAGGGTGTGTGCACGCCGGTGATCGAAGTAGGCGCGGGCACTTCGGGGCTCGTCAGCGTGCGCGAGGAACCGGCGTTCGGTGGACCCGTTGCTGCGGTGCTCGCCGCCGCCGACCTGATCGACCCGCCGTTCGTCGTGTTGGCGTGCGATCACGTGACGATGACCGCCGAGGTCGTCCGCCGACTGGTCGACGACCAGCGCGACACGGTGGTTCCGGTCATCGACGGACACCCCCAGTACGTCGCCGCTCGTTACGGGCCGGGCGGCATCGCCAGTTTGCGAGCCTCGTTCGCGGCAGGGGATCGTTCGTTTCGCAGCCTTGACCTCGACGCGCTCGGAGCCGCCGACGCGTCGTTTCCTGCGGCGGCGTTCGTGGATGTCGACGACCCAGCGGATCTGTTCGCCGTCGAGCGTGCGCCGTCGTTGCACCAACACCGGCGAGCGGATGACGAGTCGAATTCCCGATGACCATGAGACGCCCGACCGCGCGTGTGAACGTGGTGACCGTCGATGGCGCCGCACGCCGCACGCGTCCCGACCGCATCGTGACCGAGGAACCCCTCGAGATCCGTCTGCACGGCCCGGGGGAGGCGCCGGTCGCCGTTGCCGTCACGCTTCGGACGCCGGGTCACGATTTCGAGCTCGCTCTTGGTTTCTGCGTCGCCGAGGGTTTGCTCGCCGTCACGAGCGACCTTGCGACCGTGGAGTACTGCCTCGGCGGCGCCGGCGAGCAGGAATACAACGTGGTCACGGTCGCTCGACGCAGCGTGGTCGGCGATTCGGTGCGTCAACGAACATTCGCAGCAACGGCATCGTGCGGCCTGTGCGGGAAGACGACGATCGACGACCTCGTGACGCGTTGCGATCCAGTCGATCGCAAGCAGTCGTTCGCGTGGGACGGCATCCTGGCGGCGATCGAAGGCCTGTCGACGACGCAAGCTTCGTTCGCGACGACCGGCGGATTACACGCGGCTGCGCTGTTCGACGCGTCCGGCGCCATCGTGGTCGCGCGCGAGGACGTCGGACGCCACAAC
>SXIR01000227.1 GCA_005772765.1 Actinomycetota bacterium | reverse complement strand
GTTCGGAGACTCGCTCGCCGGCATCCCGGCCTACCAAGTCGCCCGTAAGGGAATGGTGCGCACGTTCCAGCTGACCAAGGCGCTGTCGAAGATGACCGTCATCGACAACATGAAACTCGGTGCGAAGCACCAACGCGGCGAACGCCTGCTCGACGCACTTCGGACGAGCAGCTGGCGGTCGCAGGAACGTGCGATCGAGGCGCGTGCCGAATCGTTGCTCGAGCGGTTCAATCTTGCCCACATGCGCAACGAGTTCGCGGGAACGATGTCGGGCGGACAACGCAAGTTGCTCGAAATGGCGCGCGCCTTGATGACCGAGCCCGCGCTCATCATGCTCGACGAACCGATGGCCGGCGTGAACCCGGCCCTCACGCAATCCTTGCTCGGTCACGTCAAAGCGTTGGCCGACGACGGATTGACGGTGATCTTCGTCGAGCACGACATGGACGTCGTGCGTGACATCTCCGACTGGGTCGTCGTCATGGCCGAAGGCAAGGTCATCGCCGAAGGTCCACACGAAGCCATCGGTCGCAACCAGCAGGTCATCGATGCCTACCTCGGGAGCCAGCACGCCGCGCTCACCTCCGACGAGCCGGGAGGCGAAGCATGAACGCAGCCCCGCTGGTCCACGTCGATGGCATCACCGCGGGATATCTCCCGGGGATCGACATCTTGAACGGCGCCACGCTGGAGCTCGCCGACGGTGAGTTCATCGGCATCATCGGCCCGAACGGCGCCGGTAAGTCGACGATGTTGAAGGCCCTGTTCGGACTGGTACCGATCCGATCCGGAACGGTGACGTTGCGCGGCGAAGACGTCACCGGGCTCAAGGCGAACACGCTCGTCGCGCGCGGCATCGGTTTCGTACCCCAGAACAACAACGTGTTCCCGCGGCTGAGCGTCGAGGAAAACCTCGAGATGGGTGCGTTTCTCGCACCGAAGCGCTACGCCGAGCGATACGAGTTCGTGACGGCCTTGTTCCCCCGCCTCGCCGAGCGTTCGAAGCAACGCGCGGGCGCATTGTCGGGTGGCGAACGCCAGATGTTGGCCATGTCGCGAGCACTCATGATGGAGCCCTCGGTGCTGCTCCTCGACGAGCCCAGCGCAGGACTGTCGCCAGCGAATCAGGATCTCGTGTTCGCGCAGACCAAGGCGATCAACGAAACGGGCGTGTCGATCATCATGGTCGAGCAGAACGCTCGCCAGTGCTTGCAGATCTGCGATCGGGGCTACGTGCTCGATCAGGGCCGCAACGCCTACACCGGCACGGGTCGGGAGCTGTTGCACGACCCGAAGGTGATCGAGCTCTACCTCGGCACGTTGGCCAAGGGCTGAAACCGGTCGCACGACCCGGGGCCGGGCTTCGGGCTCCCGAACGCGAACGGGCCCGCCCCGAAGGGCGGGCCCGGACGTCAGAGCAGCGGGGAGGCGTCAGGCTGACGCGTACCGCAGAATCTGGAAGCTGGCTTCCGTGGGCTCACCAGCCTGCGAGAACGTCTGCGGTCCCGAGGGGCCGTCGTAGTCGATGTCCTCGCCTGCCTCGATCAGGCCCTTGCACTCCTCGAATGTGGAGCACTTGGTGCCGTCACGGGTGACGCCGTTGATGTTCGCCGCGATCTTCGCCGCGTCGTCGGTGCCAGCGACTTGTGCCGCGAGCGCCATGATCACGACGGCGTCGTAGGTCTCGGGCGCGTAGCTGAAGTCGGTCAGCTCGGGGTCGACCTCGAGCAGACGGTCCTTGAAGTCAGCCGTGGTCTCGGCCGCAGGCAGCGTTCCGGCGATGCCCGAGAGCACGCCAGGGTCACTGAACTCCTGGCCGAGTGCGTTGCCGATGTTGCCGTCGACGAGGTAGATCTTCACCGAGTCGGGGGTTGCACCCTTGTCGAACATCGACGTGAGGATCTTGCTGGTCTCGGCGAAGCCGATCACGACGATGGCATCCGTACCAGCGGCGACGATCTGGTCGACCTCGGCGTCGAACGTCGTTGCGTTCGGGTCGTAGGTCAGGCTCTCACTCACCGTGCCACCCTGGTCTTCGAACGCCTCCTGGGTGTAGCGGAGGAGGCCCTCGCCGTACGGGTCTTGGAGCGCCATGATGGCTGCGGACTCGACGTCCTCTTCGATCATGAGGTCGGCGAGCACACGGCCCTGGAGCACGTCAGACGGCGCGGTGCGGAAGTAGAGCTCACCATCGTCGTACTCGGTGAAGTCAGGCGACGTGTTCGCGGGCGAGAAGTGGATCTTGCATGCGCCCGTGATCTTGTCGATCACCGTGAACGACACTCCCGAGCTGGCTGCGCCGAGGATTGCGTCGGCACCCGCTTCGAGGTGACCGTCGACGGTCTGGCTCGCGGTGTCGGTGCTGGTGTCGCCCGAGTCACCGTCGAGCAACTCGATGTCTTGGTCGAGCACTCCGCCAGCCGCATTGATTTCTTGAGCGGCGAGTTCGGCTCCCGCGAACTCGGGTGGGCCGAGGAACGCGAGCGAACCCGTCGCGGGCAGCAGTTCGCCGATGACGAGCTTGCCGTCGCTTTCGCCCGTGCACGTCGGCGCGGCTTCGCCGGCCTCGGTGTCATCGATCTTCGCGAACTTGTACACGGTCAGGCTCTCGTCGATCGGGTTGACGTTTTCGACTGCTTCCGCCGTCGTTTCGGTTGTGTCACCGGACGTCGGTTCGGTCTTCGGATCCTCGTCGTCGTCGCCGCAGGCTGCGGCGAGAACTGCGACGACCGACGCGGCTGCAACGAGCCGCATCCACTTGCTTGTTCTCATGGAACCCCCTGTACATGGACGCATGGTCGACACACGCTAACCCCGTTTCCACAGTGAACAGTGGAATGGTGGTGTGGTACGTCCCAAATGTCGGGCTCTCTGGGGGTACGGGTACTTCGGGAGATATCGTGCGCCCTCATGAGTCGACCCGCAGCACTCGAGCACTTCCGGTTCGTCGGCGACAAGCGCACCCAGATCGTCTACGACCAAGACGCAGTCGCCGATGACCCGTCGGTCGCGCGGGCGATCGACGACATCATGGCCAATGAGTCCTTCGCGTGCTTTGCTCCCGACACGATTGCCGAGGCCCGCAACCGCGGCTACCGGCCGTTCAGCGACTGACCCAGCGGTCCTCGGGCAGCGCCGCTCGCACGCCCTTCCAGCGTCCTTCGAACGCGACATCGCTCAACGCTGGCTCCGACGCGCACGACGCGGGATCCTCGGGCAGCCCAGCGAGCGTGACCCAACTGGTGCAGCCGCCGTAGTCGTCGTTCCACTCGACGACGATCGGGTCGTGCAAACGATGCGCGCGCAGCACGAGAACCCACAGTGGATCGCGTGATTTCCATTGCAGTCGCGACGCCGCGTAGTCGCCAGTCCAGATCACCTTGGCGTCCAATGCATCGAGATGCTCGGGCGCATCGATCGTGGCGTGGGCAACGACGTCGACCCAGCCCTCGACGCGGATGTCGTGCCCGACGGGCGCACTCGACGCGAGGTCGAGCCAGCCTCGGTAGGCCGGCTTCAGGAGTTCGGCTCGTTGGTGTTCCGATGTGGGGTAGAGCCAGGCCCGATTCGTTTCGATCGAGAAGTGACGACCTGACTCGTGCAGACCGCCCTTGCGCAGGTCGACGATCTGCTCGCCCGCGAGCAACGCGTGCACGATCGCGGCCCATTCTTTGAGTGCCGGAACTCCCATCGGCCCCAGGCTAGACAGCGCCCTCGACCGCCGCGCCGGCACGGACGGAGCCGTGTGGCGGGCGACGCGACTCAGGGCGTTGCGGCCAACACGTCGCGCAACGTCGTCGCGAGGTCGTGTTCGGGTTGCCACCCAGTCGCGGCGGAGAGCTTGGTGTGGTCGCCGATCAGGACGGGCACGTCGACCGGTCGGACGAGCGATTCGTCGACGCGAAGCTCGAGTTCGTGTCCGTCTGCCGCAACGAGGCGTTCGGCGATTTCGCGCACACTCACACCCACGCCGGCGCACACGTTGTAGACCTCGCCCGACCCGCCCTGGTCGGCGAGCAACCGGTAGGCCCGCACGACATCGCGCACATCGCCGATGTCGCGAATGGGGTCGAGGTTTCCGACCGCGATCTCGCCCGTGCCCTCCCGACCTGCGGCGCGAATGCGCGCGGCCAGTGCCGGTATCAAGAACTTCGTCGATTGTCCCGGGCCGGTGTGATTGAACGGTCGCGCGATCACAACCCGCATCGCAGTCGTCGCGGCGAACTCGATTGCGCGCCGGGTGGCTTCGGCCTTGCTCGCGCCGTAGGGCGAGGCCGGCGCGACCGGTCGGGTTTCGCGCAGCGGGACCTCGTCAGGGCGAACGCGGCCGTATTCCTCGGCACTGCCGACCACGACGATGGCCGCGGCCCCTGCGGCGTCGGCGGCTTCGAGGGCGGCCACGGTCCCGCCGACGTTGACGCGTTCGACCGCGTCGGGGTCGTTCCAGCTCTCACCGACATGTGACAACGCCGCAAGGTGAAACACGACCCGCGGACGGATCTCGAGGAATCGAGCGCGGAGTGCCACCGGATCGGCAACGTCGACGTCGGATCGGTCGAGTGTCACGACCTCGTCGCCGGCCGCGATTGCGGCGGCAGCCAAGTGCCCACCGACGAACCCACGTCCGCCGGTGATGACGACCTTCATGCCGCGACCCGCTGATAGAGCGTGACGTGGGCGTCGACGCAGCGCTCCCAGTCGAACCCACGCGCCCGCAGCGGACCGGCGGCGTGCAATCGAGCGGCCGTCCGCGGATCGAGTGCCGCGCCGATCGCCGCCGCCAGCGCGACATCGTCGCCCGAGTCGACACACAGCGCCCCGTCTCCGGCCACTTCTTCGAGGGCCGAACCCCGGCTCGTGACCACCGGAGCCCCGCACGCCATGGCCTCGAGGATCGGTAGTCCGAACCCTTCCTCGAACGAGGGGTACGCCACGACGGCGGCGTGGCGGTAGAACGCAGCGAGTGCGTCGTCGTCGATGCGACCCGGGCGTGCGATTCGTGTCGCGCAGCCACTCGCTTCGATCGCGCGCCGAACTTCGTCGATACCCCAACCCGGGCTCCCGCCGATCACGAGTTGCAGATCGGCGTATTCGTGGGCCAGCCGAGCAAACGATCGGATCAATCCGGGCGCGTTCTTCCGTGGTTCGATCGTGGACACGAACCCCACGTAGGGGCGACGGATCCCGTGTGCGGCGAGGCGAACGAGGTCGTCGGGCGCGGGTTCGGGCTGGAATCGCCCGTGGTCGACACCGTGGGGAATCACCGTGGACTCGGCGATGGGCGTGACCACAGCGGCGAGTCGGTCGGCGGTCGCCTGGCTGACGCAGACGATTGCTGCCGCACCTCGGGACGCGGCACGAATCATGCGTTGGAAGTACACCACCTTCGAGCGTTCGTGCCATTCGGGATGGTCGAAGAACGTGAGGTCGTGCACCGTCACGACCCGAGGGAGGTCGAGTCGTAGTGGCAGGGTGTAGTGAGGGCCGTGCCACAACGCCGCGCCGACACGATCGGCGATTCGGGGCGCGCCGTACTGCTCCCACGCGAGCCGAGAGGCCCGAGCGTTCGGCGCTTCGGGCACGACCGTCGCGCTGGGTGCCCAGTCCGACCATCGCGCCGCGTCGTTGCGACGACAGACGAGCACGAGGTCGAGGTCGCGCCGCGCGAGTCCGCGCGCGAGCTCGACGGTGTAGACCCCCGCCCCGACCGGGCGGTCGGGTACCGCCGACACGTCGAGTGCGATTCGTCCTGCGATCGGTCGCGCGGCCATCGACTTCGACGCTAATAGGGCCGCACGTTCGTGCCCTGCTTGCGTCCGCATTCGTGGTGTCTGGACGGTTGCAATCAGCGGAAGACGACCACGGCGATCGATCGGTGCACCGCGGTCTACCGCTCGACCATCGCCCGGTAGACGGCCGCGTGCTCCGACGCGGTGCGTTGCCAACTTTGTGACGCGACGCGCGCGGGCCCGAGCCGGGCCAGTTCTTGTCGCGCGGCATCGTCATCGAGGAGTCGTTCGATTTCGGCTGCGGTCGCGCCGACGTCGTCGGGCGGGACCAGCACGCCCGCGTCACCGACCACCTCTTGCAGTGCGTTGCCCGTTGTGGTGACGACGGGACACGCTCGCGCCATTGCTTCGGCCGCAGGCAACCCGAACCCTTCGTACACGGAGGTGATGCAGCAGAGTTGGGCGCGGCGGTACAACGCGTCGACTTGATTCCATGGCAAGCGTCCGAGGCGGCGAACGCCGGGAAAATCGATTCGCCCCACGTCACCCCACCCGTCGGGGCCGACGATCACGAGCGTGACGTCGTGGTGGCGGCGCTGCACTTCGCGGAACGCGTCCACGAGGAGGCGGAGTCGCTTGCGGGGCTCGACGGTTCCGACGGTGATGATGAACCGACCGCTCACGCCGGTCGCTGCGACGCGCGCGTTGACGATCGGATCCGCGACGGCGGGCGCGGGGTCGCAGCCGAGGCGGGCGGTGCGCACGGTCGCGGGATCGAAGCCTTCGGCAATCAACTCCCGTCGGGTGAACTCCGACGGCGTGAGCACGAGATCGGCGTCGCGTCGGGCGAGCTGTAGTCCGCGGCGGTGGAACTCGACACCGCGTCGCGTGGTCGACTGCGGGTGGCGGAGAAAGGCGACGTCATGCACGGTCACGATGAACGGGCGATCGTCTCGCGGGGGAACGGCAAGGCTCGGCGCATGGACGATCGAACCACCGACTCGCAGACGCGGACGACGGATGCGATGCCACAATTCGTAGCGGAGTCCGCCGCGCGGGGCGCCGAGGTCGACCCAGTCGACATCGACCGGGAGGTCGTCGGGCGGAGGTCCCGCGGCAAACGCTTCGACTCCGACGCCTTCCCTCGGGAGGTAGGTCAACAGCGCGTCGACGTAACGTCCGATTCCGCCGGGAACAGGCTGGAGCAACTGACCGCAATGCAGCGCGACCCCGACGTCGATCGCCGCGGACCGGGTCACGTCACCGCTTGGTAGAGCGACACCAGGCCGCGCCCGGTGGTCGACCAATCGAACTGATCGGCGCGTCGCCGCCCGCGAGCGGCGAATTCGCTCGCGGTTGCGTCGTCGGCGAGATCGGACAGTGCCGTGGCCAAGGCATCCTCGTCGGTCGCGTCGACGAGGCGCGCCGCGTCGCCGGCGATCTCGGGGATCGAACCGGCTCGGGCGGCGACGACGGGGGTACCGGCAAGCATTGCTTCGAGCACCGGAAACCCGAACCCTTCTGAGATCGAGGGGTAGGCCAACGTGCGCGCGCGATGGAGCAACGCGCTGCGGTCGCGCTCGGTCACGGCGCCCACGCGGATCACCCGCGCCGCAATGTTCGAGGGGAGCGCATCGACCGCCATGGCAAGTGCTGTGCTCGCGCTGCCATCGGGCCCGGCGACGATCAGCACCGATTCGGGGTCGGTCGTGGCGTACCGCCCGAAGGCAGCTACGAGATGCGGCAAGTTCTTCCGGGGCTCGACCGTGCCCAGCGCGAGGACGAACGGCCGCCCGTCGATCCGGTGGGCGATGTCGTCGGACATTCCGCGATCGGGGAGGATCGGCGGGATTCCCCAAGGAATTGTCACGACCCGCCCGCTCGCGATCAACCCGGGTCCGAAGATCTCATCGACTTCGTGGGCCACGAACTCGGACGGGACGTGCACGGTCGCTCCACGATGGACCGCCCGCCGCACGATGGCTTCGTAACGCCCGACGTCGTCAACCGCGAGCTCGGGGTATCGCACGAACGCGCAGTCGTGCACGGTGACGACCGTCGGATGCCGACTTGGCGGAACGAGGTAGTTCGTGGCGTGCACCACGTCGACGTCGCCGAGCCATCGGTCGATGCTCGGACGATCGAGTCTCGGCCAGGCCGCGAGCGCAATGCGAGCAGGGACCGGAGGAACGATCGTCCCTTCCGGGAGTTCGTCTCGGTGGTCGCGCGCGCGGAGCGACAAGGCGTATGGACGGAGCCCAGGTGGGTCGACATCGACCATCACGGCAGCGATCGCCGACGCCACCGCGTGACCAACGCCGGTGCGGACGCCGATCAGCGGGGTCACGTCGATCGCAACGGTGGGGGCGGTCACCCTGCGGTTCGTAGCACACGACGCGGGTTGGTTCGAGCCGCGCCACTCGCCCGGTGTGGTCGGTCGGGGTCGCGCGACCGAGACCGGTAGCGTGGCATGCATGTCGGGCCCGGTCGTCGTGAGCGCGCGGCCCACGTTGGCGGTGCGGGTTCGCCGGGTCTGGGCGTATCGCGAGTTGCTCGTCGGGCTCGTTCGCAAGGAACTCAAGGTCAAGTACAAGAACTCGGTGCTCGGCTTCGCATGGTCGATGCTCAATCCGGCGCTGTATCTGCTCGTCTTCTGGTTCGTGTTCGAGAAGGTATTGCGCAACGGCGTGCCGCAGTTCCCGATCTTTCTGCTCTCGGGTTTGTTGGTGTGGAATCTGTTCTCGGTCGCCGTTGGCGCGGCGACCGGTTCGATCGTCGACAACGCCGGACTGATCAAGAAGGTTGCGTTTCCGCGTGAAGTGCTCCCGTTGGCATCGGTCGGAGCCGCCGTTGTCCACTTCTTCTTGCAGCTCGTCGTGCTCGTCGTTGCGCTGTTCGGGTTTCGCTCGGACATCGCCTGGAGTTACGTACCGCTGCTGCCTTTGGCGCTCGTCGTGGTCATCGTGCTCGCCGCAGGCGTGGGCGTGCTGTTGTCCGCGTTGAATGTGTATCTCCGCGACATCAAACATGTTGTCGACCTGTTGTTGCTGGCGTGGTTCTGGTTCACGCCGATCGTCTGGCAGTTCCGATCGCTGGCCGACCCGGGCACCGCCGCCGAGCGACTCGGTCTGTTGAACCCCATCACGCCGATCGTGCTGACGTTCCAGCGCGCGTTGTACGCGCGTCTCGAAACGGAGTCGGGACCGATTCTTCCCGACTGGACGGTCGCGCATCACCTGAGCCTGTTGCTCGTCGTGTTCGCGCTGGGGATCGTGCTCGTGGTCGTTGGCGAGATCGTCTTCGGTCGCCTCGAGGGCGACTTCGCCGAGGAGCTCTGACGTGCGTCACGCGATCGAGATCCGCGGGGTCGAAAAGCAGTTCAGGTTGCGACACGAGAAGTCACTGAAAGAACGCGTGTTGCGCGTCGGGCGTAGTCAGCCCGATGAGTTCTGGGCCCTCCGCGACATCGACATTCTCGTCGAGACCGGATCGACCTTGGGGTTGGTCGGACACAACGGGAGCGGCAAGAGCACGTTGCTCAAGTGCGTTGCGGGCATCCTGCGCCCCACCGCCGGTACCATCGTCACGACCGGTCGCGTCGCGGCGTTGCTCGAGCTCGGCGCCGGATTTCAACCTGATCTCACGGGTCGGGAGAACGTGTTCTTGAACGGGTCGATTCTCGGACTGTCGCGCAAGGAGATCGCCGGACGCTTCGATGACATCGTCGCGTTCAGTGAACTCGAACAGTTCATCGATACCCAGGTCAAGCACTACTCATCGGGGATGTTCGTGCGGCTCGGTTTCGCCGTCGCGGTCAACCTCGACCCCGCGATCTTGTTGATCGACGAAGTCTTGGCGGTCGGCGACGAGGCGTTCCAACGCAAGTGCATCGATCGCGTTCGGGAGTTCCAACGTGAAGGCCGCACGATCGTGTTCGTGACGCATTCGATGACCCAAGTGCAAGAGATCTGCGATCGAACGGTCGTGCTCGATCACGGCATCATGGTTGCCGACGACGAACCGGCGGCCGCGATCCGGACGTTTCGCGAGCATCTCTACGCGAAGCAGTCCCAACTTGCCGAGGGGGCGACGGGTTCCGGCCGCAACACCGGCGCCGTGCGCGACTCGCGCCGAACTCCGCCGACCGAGCGCGAGTTGCAGGCAACGAAACGAGTCACGCTCACCGACGTTGTGTTCGAGTATCCGCAGTCTGATGAACGTGGCCACGTGCTGGCCTCCGAACCCTTTGCGATTCGGGTGCGCTATCGGTCGCAGGAACGAGTCGACGATTTGATGTGCGGCATCGGGATCCACGACACGACGGGACGGCTGTTGTTCGGCAGCAACACCAAATTCTTGGGGGTCGCGTTGCCGACGGTCGACGGCGAGGGAGAGATCGTGCTGCGGTTTCCGTCGTTGCCGCTGCTGGGCGGCGATTATCGGCTCTCAGTTGCGCTGCAAAGCGACGACGAGACGGTGGTCTACGACTGGTCGGAGCAACGTCACCAGATCGCCGTACTCCCGGTCGATCGATCCCACGGTGTCGTCGCGTTGAACATGACGGTCGAGGTATGAGCATGGACGGACACGACGTGGACGACGGTATCGATCTCGCCGCGGTCGTGCGCGAGATCGAACAGGACGCGCGTGAACGGCGCCGAAGCGGTGAGTACTCCATCGCACTGGAACGCGAACTCGAGGAACTGTTCACCCGGTTCGCACCGCCGACGGTGTCGGGTGACCTTCGAGCACTGATCGACAATGCCGAAGAACATGGTCTTATCGAGCCGTTCATTCCGGTGGAGTCGGAAAAGCCCGCCGGCCGCTATGTCAAGCAAGGGTTCGCCAAGGCGCTCGGTTGGTACCACACCTGGTTGACCCAGGAAATCTCGCAGTTCGCTGGCGCAGCGGTACGAGCGTTGCGCGTCGGCGCTGATCGCATCGAGGCTGTCGAACAACGCCTCGGCGATCTCCACACGCACCGGCGATTGACCGAGACCCTGATCGTCGCGGAGCCCGACGACGTCACGTGTCACGAGATCGCGCAGCAACTCGCAGCGGTCCGATCGAGGGTGCTGGTCGCCCGAGCGGACTCCGGCAGCATTGTCGCGGCGTTGCGAGCCGTCGGGGTCGACGCGTACGGCATCGAGCCGAGTCGGGCAAGGCGCGACGAGGCCGACGCCGCGGGCGTGGACCTCTTGGCCGACGATCTCGGCTCGCACCTCGACACGGTCGCGCCCGGTGCCCTCGGCGCAGTGGTACTGCGTGGCACCGACATGGATGCCGATTCCATTGGAGCGCGAATCGGATTCGTGCAACGTGCGTTGACCGCGCTGGCACCATCGGGTCGACTCGTGGTGGTGGGGACCCGACCCGACCGGGCGTCGGCGACCCTTCGGGAGTTGGCGTTGGCGCCGCCGTTGTCGTTGGCATCGTGGTCGACGGTGCTCGCTCACGCGGGCGCCGTGGTCGAGGAGTCATTCGAGCGGAGCGATCACGTCGTGGTGATCGCACGCCGCGCCTGACGCAATGCCTGCAATCCATCAGTTTCTCGCTTCGTTGTCGCCCCGCGATGCGCAGTCGCAGCACCATCTGGCCATCCGAGATGCCTTGCGGTCAGCTGGCTACGCAAGCGAGATCTACACCGGCGAGGCGAAAGGTGCCCTGCGGTCGGTCGGTCGTCCGTTTCAGTCGTTCGAGGGCGGACCGGATACGTGGATCCTCTACGCCCACGCGATCGGAACACCGGTCGCGGACTTCGTCCTGCAGCGCAACGAACCGCTGATTCTCAACTACCACAACATCACGCCAGCTTCGTTCTTCGAGTCATGGGAGCCGGTCGCCGCGATCCGATTGGCCGCGGGGAGACGCCAGCTGCGCCCGCTGGTTGCCAGTGCCCACGCGAACCTTGCCGACTCCCAGTACAACGCCCGCGAGCTGCTCGCGCTCGGTGCTCGACGGTGTTCGGTGGTGCCGATCATGCTCGACCCCGACAACTTCGCCGTGCAACCCGACCCGGCGACCGTCGCGCGCCTGCGGGCGCGATCGGCGTCGAACGAATCGGTGCACTTGTTGTTCGTGGGCCGATTGGCGCCCAACAAGTGTCAACACGAACTCGTTGCGGCCCTGCCCGCGCTGCGCAGTCGTGGGCTCGCGGCGGAGCTGCACCTCGTCGGTGGTTCGTCGTCGGACCGATACGAGCAAACGTTGCGTCGATACGTGCAGGCGCTCGGTCTCGAAGACGTCGTGCATTTCGTCGGGAGCGCAAGCCCCGAGGTCTTGGCTGCGCACTACGAGGCGTGCGACGTGTTCGTCTGCGTGTCGGAACACGAAGGCTTCTGCGTCCCGCTGCTCGAGGCATGGCACCATGGTCTGCCGATCGTGGCGTACGCCGGATCTGCGGTCGGCGAGACGCTCGGTCGTGGCGGTATTGCCCTGAGTCGCAAGTCGCCCACCGTGCTGGCGGCTGCGATCGGACGGCTGGTCGAGGATGCTGCGCTGATCGAGGAACTCCGTCGCCGCGGCCGCGATCGCCTCGCCGACTTCGATCCCATCCGATCGCGCACCGCGCTGCTCGCCGCGGTCGATGAGGCGGTCGCATGAACGCCGTGCATCAGTTCGTGCCTCGTTTCGAACCCGGGGCGGTCGGCGCATCCGCTCTCGCTCTACGCGACGCGTTGCGCGGACACGGCTACGAGGCGGAGATCTTCGCCGACGAGATCGACGCTCGATTTGCAAACGCTGGCGCGCGTCGGGCGGCGGGTTATCCCGCGACTGCGAAGCCGGACGACATCATCGTGTACCACCTCGCCATCGGTGCAGCAATGGCCGACCGCATCGGCGAGTGGCCGCAGCGTCTCGTCATCGACTTCCACAATCTGACGCCGGCCGAGTTCTTGGAGCCGTGGGACCCCGGACTCGGTCCCGCGATCTTGTGGGGTCGTCGGCAACTGCGCGACCTCGCACCCAACGCTGCTCTGGGAATCGCGCACAGCGAATTCAGTCGGGTGGATCTGCTCGACGCCGGCGCGCCGACGACGACCGTTCTACCTGTCCTGCTGCGAACCGCGGCGCTGGACGATCCCGATCCGGCAATCCTCGACGACCTGCGCGCGACGACAACCGGCACGAAATGGTTGTTCGTGTCGCGAATTGCGCCCAACAAGGCGCAGCACGATGTGGTGCAGGCGTTTGCGTTCTATCGACGACATCACGACCCGGACGCACAACTGTGGATGGTGGGAGGGAGCGCCTCCGACACCTACCTCGCCGCCGTGCGCGGCCTCATCGCTGCGCTCGAACTCGACGATGTTGTGCGCCTCCCAGGCGCGGCTGGTGACGCCGCGCTCGCGGCCTACTACGCCGCGGCCGATGTGTTCGTGTGCCTTTCCGACCACGAAGGCTTCGCGGTTCCGGTGCTCGAAGCGTGGTCCCATGACCTCGCCGTCGTTGCGTTCGGCGCAGCGGCCGTGCCCGAAACGGCTGGGAACGCCGCGATCGTGCTCGACGACAAGTCGCCCGCGGTGGTCGCCGCGGCCGTCGACCGGGTTCAGCGCGACCCGCGATTGCGAACCGCGCTGGTCGAGCGCGGGCGGCGCAGACTCGACGAGGTGTTCGGTGCGGAAGTCGTCCGACGACGATGGATCGACGCGATCGAACACGTCCGATGAAACTCGCTGTCGTGACTCCGCGGTTCGGGGCCGAGGTCGTCGGCGGGGCCGAGACCGCCGCGCGACTTCTCGCCACGGCGTTGGTGCGTCATCTCGGGTGGGACGTGGAGATTCTGACGACCACCGCAATCGACACGAACTGGAACGATGGCTTCGACCCCGGAACCACAGCGCTCGACGATCTCGTGGTGCGGCGGTTTCCGGTGCGAGGGCGCCGTACCGACCGCTTCGACGACTTGTCGTCGCGGATCTTCCCGGCACCGCGGCGCGCCACCCATGCTGACGAGGTTGCGTGGGTCGACGCACAGGGTCCGGTCAGCGACGAATTGATCGACGCAATTGCTTCCACTGACGCCGACGTCGTCGCGTTCCATCCGTACCTCTACCATCCGACGATCGTTGGTCGTGCAGCCGCGAAGGTGCCGACGATGCTGCACGGCGCGGCGCACGACGAACCACCCTTGCAACTCGGGATCATCCGGCAACTGTTCGAGTCGGTCGACGGGCATGCGTTCTGGAGCGATGCCGAGCGGAGCGTCGCCTCCCGGTTCGCCATCGGCTCCATTCCTCAAGCGGTGATCGGACTCGGCGTCGAGACCCAACCCGGAACCGTCGACGCAGCCCGGCTCGCCGTCGGACTCGATGATCGTCCCTACGTGGTCTGTCTCGGACGCGTCGACGACGGTAAAGGTGCGGCGCTGCTCGCCCGGCTGTTCGCCGAGTACGCCGATCGCAACGACGACGACGTGGTGCTCGTTTTCGTCGGCCCGGTCGTCGATCCACCGCCGCAGCATCCGCGCGTGGTGGTCGCGGGTCGAGTCGACGAGTCGGTCAAGTGGGGTCTGTTGCGCGGGGCGATCGCGCTCGTCTCCCCGAGCGCGTACGAGAGCTTCGGTATCGTGCTCGGCGAAGCGTGGCTGGCTGGACGGCCGGTGCTCGTGAACGAGCGATGCGCAGTGACACGCGATCACGTCGGCGCGTCGGGTGGCGGTCTCACCTTCACCAACGGCGCGACCTTCGCGAGTGCGCTGCATCGACTGATCCACGACCCCGCGGTCGCGAACGCGTTGGGAGCCGCAGGGCAGGCCTACGCGGGTGAGCGGTTCACGTGGGAGCGGACGGTCGAGCGCTATCGACGACTCGTCGATGCGGTGAGGCGTCGCGCCGCAGACCACCTGATCGAGTGACATTTCCGG
>SXIR01000226.1 GCA_005772765.1 Actinomycetota bacterium | reverse complement strand
GATGTTGAAGTAGAGCTGGAACTCCAGCGGGGTCGGCCGCAGCCGCGTCGGCGTGATCTCGTGCTTCATCTTCACGTCGATCCACGTGTCGATCACGTCGGGGTCACAGTTGGTGTCGACGATCGCCACGACCGGAATGCCGAGCCGGTTCGCCTCGGTGACCGCGATGTGCTCCTTCTTCGTGTCGATGACGAAGATCGCGTCCGGAATGCGCTCCATGTTCTTGATGCCGCCGAGGTTGCGCTGCAGCTTGGCGGCCTCCCGCTTGACCTTCAGGCCTTCCTTCTTGATCATCTGGTCGACTTCGCCCGTGTCGATGACGCGCTGGAGCTCGCGAAGCTTCGAGGTCCGGCCGTGCACGGTTTGGAAGTTCGTCAGCATGCCGCCGAGCCAACGGAAGTTGACGTAAGGCATGCCGCAGCGGTCGGCGTGGGACGAGATCGGCTCTTGGGCCTGCTTCTTCGTCCCGACGAACATGATCGTGCCGCCATCGGCGACGGTCGAGCGCACGAAGCGGTACGCGGTGTCGATCCGGTCGAGGGTCTGGTGCAGATCGACGATGTAGATGCCGGACCGCTCGCCGAACAGGAACCGCTTCATCTTCGGGTTCCACCGGCGCGTTTGGTGTCCGAAGTGGACACCAGCCGACAAGAGGTCTTTCATTGTGACGACGGCCATGGCCGTTCCTCCCTTGGTTGACTGACCGTCCGCCCGGACGCAGCAGTGCTGCGCACCTCGGGTGTTGTCGGCGGACGGCGAGATTCTCGCTGGTCTGACGGTTGCAGGTGACTGTGGTACGTGATGGTGACGAAACGCCGCTCGCGAACGTCGCAGCGGCCAGGCAAGTGTAGCGGTGGCCGGCTCCCGACCTTCGAGCGACCCTCACGGCCAGGACCTGGCCAGGTTCCCTGGCGTCCGTTCGATCCAGGCGATCCGCTCGGGAACGAATGCCGCCGCGAGCGAAGTCGGCAGCGACACACACGGCGCCGGGCGGCCGAGCAAGGCGTTGTTGACCACGTACTGGGTCGCACGGTCGGTGGTCATCGCCGTGTGCTGCTCGAGGAGTCCGTCGGGGTTGACGGTCATCGCCTCGGCACCGTCGAGCGCGGTTGCCGACGACGGCACGGCCCAGTCGTAGGGCGTACCGATCGACACCACCTCGAGTCCCGGCGGGAGGCGGCGGGCGGCGAGGCGTCGCTGGAGCTCGCTGGTCTCGGCGAGATCCTGTACCGACTGGGCGTCGTGCGGTGGGGCAGGGACGAGATCGAGTACCGCATCGCCCCACCCGAAACGCCCGAGCGCGGCGCCGGTGGTAGCAACCGGCGCACCCGCGTGCGGTGAGCTCAAGGTGACCACCGTCCCGATGGGCGGCAACGTCGGATCCGCCGGGTCGTAGTGGTACTTCAGGAACGTCTGCACCACGACTCCGCCCTGGCTATGGGCAACGAGATCGACCGATCGACCAGGACTGCCCTGCTGCATCGCTCGGAGTTGCGCGCCCAGACGCGCCGCGGCGGTTTCGATGCTCGCGTAGGTGTCGTGACGGTCGTACGGGCCGCCGTCGGCTGCGTAGGAGTACCAGTGCACGTCTTCGGCGGCGTAGCCAACGTCGGTGGCGGGGAACCCGTTGGTGGATCCGTCGCGTCGCGTGCGGGAGTCGATCCCCGCGACGAACATGAGTTGATTCGACTGGGCGATCGTCCCCGGTTCGGGCGGGTGGCGGTCGCATTCGTCGAGTTGGTCGACCCAATCGAGGAGGCCCTCTCCCACATCGAACATTGCGTTGAGCCCGACGGGGCTCGGATCGAGTTCGTCGAGATACCGCAGCACCTCGGGCAACTCGTCGGCGCCCGCAGCCAAGACCCCACCGAACACGTCGAGCGCCACGCGCGCGACTCCGATGACCTCGCCGCCCCATCCGACAAGGGTCGACACACCCGTCGTGTCGAGCACCAGGTCGATTGCGCTACGCCGTGACGACGGCCACTCGTCGCCTCGGGGTGGAGCGAGGCGAACCAACACGGTGAGAGCGAGCGGTATGAACAGTCGCATTGGATCGACGTAGTCGTCGCCGATGCGCAGTCCGACGTGAATGCGCTCGCGATGGGCTGGGTCAGCGCTGCAGCACATTGCGATGCGGTCGCCGGCGCGCACCCGCTGGCCTTCGCCGACCATGATCGCCTCGACGTACGAGATACTCGTGCGCCAACCGTTGTCGTGGAGCACCACGACATGGTTCGCCGATGCGACTCGGCCGGCGAAGACGACCTCGCCGTCGCCGATCGCACGCACCGATTCGCCGGAACGAGCGGCCAGGTCGACCCCGCGGTGACCCCGCGCGTACGGGCCGTCGGGTGCTACGAACGCGCGCACGACCTCGCCCCCGACGGGCCGAACCCAGTCGCCCCGCGGCGCATCGGCTGCGACAGCCACTGACGGCGATGCCAACACCGTGACGACGACCATGCCGATGGCCAACGCAACCCGTCGATCCACGACGACCTCCCCGAACGTCGGCGCAACCGCGCCGAACCAGACCAGTTACGGGGAGAGTGCGGGGAGAACGACGAACCTAGGCCTCGAACGGCGCCGCGACAACCTCGCGGATGACGCGCGGACGCGTGCCTGGTTCAGGACACGTAGCCGCGTTCGACCACCGGTTCTTGCAGTCGGCCGCGCAGTTGCAAGATCGCCTTGGTGTGGATCTGACACACGCGGCTCTCGGTCACACCGAGGACGGTGCCGATCTCGGCGAGCGTGAGACCTTCGTAGTAGTAGAGCGTGAGCACGAGGCGCTCCCGATCGGGCATCCGGTTGATCGCGTCGGCGAGGACGTGGCGCATCTCTTCGGATTCGAACTTCGCGACCGGATCGTTGGCCATGTCGGCGATCGTGTCGCCGACCGTGTTGCCGCCGCGCTCACTTCCGCCGGAGAGCAACTCGTCGAGGGCCACGATGCCCACGAAGCTGATCTGGCTCATCGTGTTGGCGAGTTCGTCTTCGGTGACGCCGAGTTCGCTGGCAACTTCTTTGTCTTCGGGCGTTCGTTTCAACTCGTTCTCGAGCTTGGAATACGCCCGTTCGATCGAGCGCGCCTTGGCCCGAATCGATCGCGGTACCCAGTCGATCGAGCGAAGTTCGTCGATGATTGCGCCCTTGATACGGCTGATCGCGTAGGTCTCGAACTTGAACCCGCGACTGAGGTCGAATTTGTCGATCGCGTCGATGAGACCGAACATTCCGTACGACACGAGGTCGGACTGTTCGATGTTGTGCGGCAGTCCAGCGGCGACGCGACCCGCAACGAACTTCACCAACGGCGAGTAGTGGATGATCAATCGGTCGCGCGCATCACGCGACCCACTGGTCTTGTAGTCGTCCCAGAGTTCGGCAACGACCGCTGCGGCGTCTTCCACGTGGTGTCCTGTGTCGGGGTGCTGGCGGCTGGTGGTGCTGGTGGCGCTCTGGCCCCAGGTCTCGCCCCCGTTCTCGCGAGGCTAGGCGCGAGGGTGGGTGTCGCCATAGACCGCCACGAGGCGATCACGGGTGACGTGGGTGTACACCTGAGTCGTACCCAGATCGGCGTGTCCGAGCAGTTCTTGAACGACTCGGAGATCTGCTCCACCTTCGAGCAGGTGGGTGGCGAAAGCATGGCGGAATGCGTGAGGGTGCAAGCGACGCCCGTCGGGCAGTTGGAATCGGTGCACGATCCGGGACGCATCGCGAGGGGTCAGGCGTCGTCCCCGTTGGTTCACGAACAGAGCTTCGGGCGGGGTCAGGGCCGTGATCAACTCGCCGCGCTGGGCCCGATATGCCGTCACGGCGTCGAGCGCCGGGCGACCGATGGGGACGCGCCGGACCTTGGCACCTTTCCCCAACACGGTGACGTTGGCGTTGCGGGGATCGACGTCGTCGAGGTCGAGACCACACGCTTCGCTCACGCGCAGTCCCGCGCCGTAGAGCAGTTCGACCAACGCGAGATCGCGTGTGACCAGCGCCCGCGCCGCCGCGTCGTCGAGATCGATGGTTCCTTCGAGTCGTTCGCTGACGCCGTCGATCGCGTCGTTGGTTTCCTCGCGCTTGGGAACGCGCGGGAGACGTTTGGCCGTCTTCGGGGTGGTGAGGCGAGCGCTCGGATCGGCCTCGATCATCCCGCGCTCGATCCAGAACCTGCACAACGCGCGGATCGCCGCGGCTTTGCGAGCGACAGACGCGCGCGAGAAACCACGCGTGTCGAGGTACGCGAGGTAGCGACGCAACCGGCGATGATCGACATCGCCCGGCGCGAGATCCGAACGCGCGAGCCACGTCGCGAACTCGTCGACATCGTGCTCGTAGGCCCGGCGCGTGTGCGCCGATTTCGCGGCGAGCGTCCGCACGAAACCGCCAACCTGGTAACGGTCGTCGGGATCCGAGGCGTGGGCTGCCATGACCCCGTCAGGGTACGTTCCCAATGGACTCCGTCGCGGGAGGCCGCGCTGGGCGATGTCCGAGCCGTCGTCTACGGTGAGCACCGCACTCCCCGACGTTCGAGCGGCGCACCTCGAACCTCCTGCTCCTCGTTCTCCCCGCCGGCTTCTCCCCGCCCGCGTGTTCTGGCGAACCGGCCGATTGACCGACCGTTCGCGAGCCTCGCGGATTCCTGTTGTGTCGCGCCGTTCGGCGCGCGATGGCGAGGGAGTTCGTCGTGCTTGCATCCGTCCGCAGCGCCAACCTGTTCGGCGTCGGAGGCCGCGTCGTGTGGGTCGAGACCCACATGTCCCAAGGACTTCCGAGCTACACAATCGTCGGACTCCCCGACACGTCCGGTCGAGAGTCGCGCGAACGCGTCCGAGCCGCGATCTTGTCGAGCGGCCACCAGTTCCCGCTCGCGCGCATCACCGTCAACCTCGCTCCCGCCGCCTTGCGAAAACACGGTGCCGGCATCGATCTCGCCATCGCACTCGGCGTCTTCGTCGCCTCCCAACAACTCCCCGAGTTCATCCTCGGCGGCACCGCCGTCCTCGGCGAACTCGGCCTCGACGGTCGCATCCGCGCCGTGCCCGGCACGCTCGCACTCGTCGACGCCCTCGCCGCCGATGGCGCCGAACGCGTCATCGTCCCGATCGACAACGCCGCCGAAGCCGCCCTGGTTGCCGACATCGAAGTCCTCCCCGCCCGCAACCTCGCCGAACTGCGCGCGTGCCTCAAAGGCGAACTCCCCTGGCCCGCGATCCCGCCCGCGGCACCACCCCGACCCGACGACCCCGATCACCTCGACCTCGCCGAAGTGCGCGGCCTGCGCGCCGCCCGCACCGCCCTGGCGGCCGCCGCCGCGGGAGGACACCACCTCCTCCTCGCCGGCGAACCCGGCGCAGGAAAAACCATGCTGGCCCGCCGACTCCCCACGATCATGGCCCCACTCGATCGACGCAGCGCACTCGACGTCACCCGCATCCACTCCGTCACCGGTCTCCACGTCGGCGGCGGCCTCATCGAACACGCACCCATGCGCTCCCCACACCACAGCTCCAGCGTCGCCGCACTCGTCGGCGGCGGATCCGGCATCCACATCCGCCCCGGCGAACTCACCCGAGCCCATCGCGGCATCCTGTTCCTCGACGAAGTCGCCGAGTTCGCGCCGAGCGCGCTCGATGCCCTGCGCCAACCGCTCGAGGAACGGGTCGTGCGCGTGTCTCGCAGCGGTTTCGTCATCGGCTTTCCAGCCGACTGCATTCTCGTGGCCTGCTGCAACCCTTGTCCTTGTGGGCGACGTGAGACACAGTGCCGATGCTCCGAAGTCGTACGCGATCGGTACCGACGACGCCTGTCCGCGCCGTTTCTGGATCGGTTCGATCTGCGGGTCCGGGTCAGCGCGCCGGCGGCCGACGAGCCCAACGGTGCATCCTCGGCCGAGACACGAGCGCGCGTCATGGCTGCGGTCGAGCGGCAGCGAACGCGTCTGGCCGACACGTCGTGGCGCACGAACGCACAGGTGCCCGCACGCGCGTTGGGCGATCTGTGCCGACTCGACGATCTGGCCCGGCGCACGTTCCTCGATGTCTGCCGAGATCTTCGGCTCTCGGGTCGCGGTGCGGCCTGCGTGCAGCGCGTCGCCCGCACGCTCGCAGATCTCGACGACGTCGACTCGATCGACGCCGACCACGTCGAGGTTGCCGCCGGACTCCGAGAGGACATCCCGTGATCGCCGACGACGAACTCGCCGCCGCGGTGCTCGTGTCGCTGCCGAACGCGAGCGCCACCCGACTTCGGGCACTCCTGACCGAGTACGGGTCCGCAATGGCTGTCGTGGAGGCCGTTCAGGCGCGCGCTCCCGAGATCGTCGATCGGTTCGGCGGCGACCTTGTCGATGGGTGGCGAGATCGGGTGCGCGACCTCACCGCCGATGTCGCGGCGACGATGGCGTCACGCGGCACACGGGCGCTCACCAGCGACCGCCCCGATTGGCCGGTTCGTTCGGACCATCCCTCGATGCCCCGCCTTTTGCTCGCCGAAGGAGTGGCGTTCGAATCGCTCTTTCGCCCGCGGGTTGCGGTCGTCGGCACCCGCAGACCCTCGCCGCACGGTGCCGCCGACGCTCGCGAGGTCGCCGAATCGCTCGCACGCGGCGGCATCTGTGTCGTGTCCGGGCTGGCCAACGGCATCGATGGGGCCGCGCATCGCGGGGCACTCGACGTCGGTGGGCTGACCATCGGCGTCACCGCGACCGGCCTCGACGTCGTGTATCCCGCCAGCCATCGCGGTTTGTGGCACGACGTGCGGGCGGGGGGTCTCATCGTGTCGGAGCAACCGTTCGGTACACCGCCCCGGCGCGAGTACTTCCCGATTCGCAATCGGATCATCGTCGGCATGGTCGACGCGGTCATCATCGTCGAGGCCGCGATCAAAGGCGGCGCCATGCGCACTGCGCAGATCGCGCTCGATCTCGGCGTCGCGGTGTACGCACTCCCCGGTTCGCGCCGCAATCCCATGGCCGAAGGCTGCAACCGCCTCATTGCCGAAGGTGCGACACCCATGACCGACCCGCTCGACGTGTTGGCGTTCGTCAGCGGCGTCAACGATCGCGCCGAACGGCGTCCGACGCTTGCGGGGCTGAGCAAGACGGCCCGAGCGGTCTACCGAGCGTTGCACGGAGAGCCGGCGACCCTCGATCAGGTTGTCGCCCGCTGTGGGCTGCTCGTCGCCACGGTCGCCGGCGCGACCCGCGAACTCGAACGGCTCGGTCGGGTCCGCCGCCACGGCGGCCGACTCTGGCCGATGTGATCGCATCCGTCCTCGGCCACGCGAATCAGTGCAGTCGCCGATGAAGTCGCCGATGAATCAGCATGGACTTCACGAGTTGCCCCTACGACGGCACCGAACTCGTCGCCGAGAACTTCTCGGGCGGTTCCGTGTTGCTCGGGTGCGATTGGTGTTCGGCGCGCTGGGAGTGGCACAACGCGTGGATTCGCCGTGTCGTCGAACCCGACCGCGACCGCGTGATCGCGGCGCAGCGCCAGCACGATGCCGAAGAGCACGCCCCGAACTGACCCGTGGCCCGCGGGTGTTACTCGCCCGTGAAGTTCGGCTCCCGCTTCTCGATGAACGCCATCATCGCCTCGGCCGTGTCGCGCGACGAGAAGTTCGCGGCTTGGGCAACCGATTCGAACTCGAGCGCTTCGGCCATGGTCACCGAGTAACTCTGATGCAGCAGCTTCTTGTTCATCGCGAGTTGGTTCGGAGCGAGCTTCGCGAGCTTGTGCGCGACTCCATGCGCGTGGTCGAGCAGCTCGTCGTGGGCGACGACTCGATTCACCAGGCCGATGCGGTCCGCCTCGGTTGCGTCGATGACCTCGGCCGTGAACACGAGTTCCTTGGCCCGGTGCAGCCCGACGAGACGTGGTAACAACCACGATCCACCGAAGTCGACCACCAGGCCGCGACGGGTGAAGATCTCGCTGAACCGCGCCCGATCGCTGGCGTAGATGAGGTCGCAACCCAGGGCAAGGTTGCAGCCTGCGCCGGCTGCGACCCCGTTGACTGCTGCGATCGTCGGCTTGGTGAGTTGATGCAATCGCAACGCAGTTCGACCGACCTGGCGCATTCCGGCCAGTCCGCCACCCAGGCCGCCCGGCGATACGGGCGACGGGCCGGCGCTGCCGCCGGGCGTCAGGTCCGCACCCGAGCAGAACCCGTCGCCGGCACCCGTGAACACGACGACGCGATCGGCGGGGTTCGTCTCGACTGCGTCGCAGAGTTCGACGAGTTCGCGCCACATCGCCTGGTCGATGGCGTTCTTCTTCTCCGGGCGATTGAGCGTGCAGGTCACGACGCCTTCGTTGCGTTCCACCACGATCGACTCGGTCACGTCCGTCGTCTCCCTCACTGCACGAACCGCCCTGGCTCACGGCAACGCAAACGTACCGTCGGAGCGTCAGCGGTTGACGGGTCGGCTCGGCCCGGAGCGTCATCCACACCCGCACCACCACTACGGTGCGGGTGTGGGTTACAACCCGTTCCGTCAGCAGGTGAAGCGTTCGAGCGATATCTGGTTCGTCGTCGCCGCGCTGATCGTCGTCGCCGCGCTCATGACCTGGGCGTTGGTCGGTCCGTAACGCGAGACCGATCATCGCCGCGCGCCGTCCGCATCACCAGGGCCCCGACGAAGCGGTCGAAGTTCGCCACGTTCAGCCGTACGAGGCGATCAAGTCGTATCGGTGCCCGGGCTGCGATCACGAGATCGCCGTTGGCGAGGGCCATAAGGTCGTCGTGCCGATGGGCGACTCCGAGGCACGCCGCCACTGGCACACCGGCTGCTGGACCCGGGCCACGACGCGCGGTCGCGGGCGCCGATCAGGCGGTTCCGATCGGATGGGGTAGCGGCTCGACGCCGACCCCACCGACGAACGCGCGGTTGCTGCCGCCGAACACCACCACGGATTTCGAGCGCGGGTCGTCGGGTCCGTTGGCCATGACGTAATCGTGGAACCACGCGTTGTCCTGGATGTCGTCCATCAAGAACACGCCGGACTCTGCCAAGCGCGGCAGCACGAGCCCGCAGCCGAAACTCCGACCGCGTGCGCTCTTGTCGGAGTCGTAGTGAAACAAGTCGATCGTGGCGAACTCGGCGAGCATCTCGGGGAGGTTCACGCCATCGCCCTTCGTGCGCAGGCTCCACCCCGACCGCAAATCGTCGGGAACCATGATCCCGACGAATCGCTCCGGGTCGGCCCGGCGGAAGAACGGAAAGTCGCTCGACCACAACCGGCCACCGTCGCCGTTCCGAGCGAGCGCGGCGAGAAACGCATACGACGAGTACCCGTAGGCAACACCGGTCTCGACCACGACCTTCGGACGCTGCCGCCGGGTCAGGAAGTACAGCAGCTCGTAGCGGCCCGCCGAGTCGACATCGAATCCGACCTCGGCGCTGACGACCGCGGCGCGCTCACGCACCTTCGCACCGAACTCCGCGGTTTCAGCGGCAAGCTCGGGATCGATGGCCGCGAAATAGTCGACGGGGCGAACTCGGATGTCGCGATACCACGCCAGCGCGCGTTGGCGGGCGGCGTCGTCTTCACCGAATCGAGCGCGCACCTTCCCGGCGATGACACGGGCGTAGCCCGGCCGAGCCAGATTGCGGAGCAGCGACGAGAGTGATCGGGCCGAGGGCATCGCGGGCGATTCTCACATGTCGATGGGGACGACGGCGATGTTGGGCCGGCCGTCGGCGTCGATCGTGACCGAGGCAACGACGAGTTCGATCGCGCGTCGACGGGACCGAGGGTGATGCTCGAGCCACAAACCGACCAGCCGTCGCAATCGTGCGGCCTTCGCTGGCGTGATGGCCTCGACCGGGCTGCCGAACCGAGTCGAGCGGCGGGTCTTCACCTCGACGAAGCTGAGCCGACCCCGTTGGAACACGACGAGATCGAGTTCGCCTTCGCGTACCCGCCAGTTGCGATCCACGATCGTGGCGCCGCGTTGGCGGTACCAGGCGGCAACGGCCGCTTCGCCGAATGCTCCGAGGGTCCGGCGACGATCGGCGTGTACCACGACGTCGGTGTCGCCCGTCTCGGCCGCTACATCGGAATCCGCGTGCACGGCCTGTCGGCTCAGAACTCTTTGGTCGCGAGTTCTTCGACGTTGATGTCTTTGAAGCTCACGACCCGCACTTGGTTGACGAACCGCGCCGGTCGGTACATGTCCCAGACCCACGCGTCGTTGAGTTCGAGTTCGAACCAGACTCGGCCACTCTCCGAGCGAGGGTTCATGACGACTTCGTTCGCCAGGTAGAAACGACGTTCCGTTTCGACGACGAAACGGAACATCGGCAACACGTCGCGATACTCGCGGTAGAGCGCAAGTTCGACATCGGTTTCGTAACGTTCGAGATCCTCGGCTGACATCGAGATCGAGTGTACGCCGGAGCTACGACAGCCGATCGTTGCGCTAGTCGCGCTTCTCTTTGATCTTGGCGGCTTTCCCGATTCGGTCCCGCAGGTAGTAGAGCTTGGCCCGCCGCACGTCGCCGCGGGTGACCACCTCGATCTTCGACACCGTGGGGGTGTGCAAGGGGAATGTGCGCTCGACACCCACACCGAAGCTCAGCTTTCGCACCTTGAAGGTCTCGCGCACGCCGCTGCCCTGGCGGCCGATCACCACGCCTTGGAACACCTGGACCCGTTCGCGGTTTCCTTCGACCACGCGGACGTGGACTTTCAGGGTGTCGCCGGGACCGAAGTGCGGAACGTCGTCGCGCAGGGAGGCGCGGTCGACCAGATCGGTGCGGTTCATGGTGGGACTCCGAGCATCTCAGATGTCGTACCCGGTTGGGCACAGACGAGCGGGTCGCGATCGTAGCCGCCAGCAGCGATCGCCCTCCCAACGGCCAATCCCCTGGGTTTGGCACCGCCCCGCATGGGTCATTGCGCCGAGTGGGCCGGCGAACCGGCGCAGGCGAGCGGGCGCGCCCCTGGGCGGCGTCAGCCCGTGCGTTCGATCTCGAAGAAGTCGAGCACCAGGGCCGTGGCATCGATCGAGTCGCCGGTGCCGACGGGCCAGTTCTCGTCGCCACCCTCGACGACCACGAGCTGGGATCGGGTCTTGTTGCGACACGTCGCCGTCGTGGTCTCGACCGGTCCGGCGGATTCGGAGCGTTCGGGGCCGCACTCCTGCGCCGTCAACCACCGGGCGTAGGACTTCGGCACGGAAGGCAACACACCGCCGGGGACCAGAATCGACGACTTCGTGCCCCCGAACGGGAGGGCGGCATCGCCCCGTTGATGGATCTGGAGCAAATCGACTTCGATCGCAGGCTTGCACGGCTTGGTGAGCAGCAGCCCCTGCACCACCGCGACAGCGCCGAAGCGCTCGGCATGCTCGCAAGCCATGCGATACGCCATCACCCCTCCTCCGCTCCAGCCCACGAGCGAAATCTGCGGGCGGGCGAAGTCGTAGCGTTCGGCGACATCGTCGAAGACTGCGTCGAGGAACCCGACGTCGTTGGCGTTCTGCATCAGCGCCGTTCCGCAACACTCACCGGCGTTCCACGTTTCGTCGATGCCTTGCGGCACCACCAGGACGAATCCGGACCGTTTCGCTTCCTCGAGCAGGATCGCCCGGGGATGTTGCGCCTCGGTGAGCACGAGCGAGAACGAGTCGAGGATGACGACCGCGGCCGTCGGCGTACCGCCCGGCTCGTACACGCTGTAGTCGCGCACCGTGCCGTCGCCGACCTCGACGCCGACGAGCTTCAGCTCCGAAGCTTCGCTCTTGGGCAGTTTCACACCCGGAACGGTCTCGTCCGATCCGCTCCCGCCGCAGGCGGCCAACCCGCCCGACATCGACAGGATCAGGGCGATCCCCACCATCGTTCGCGCTCGTCGCATCAGGGCAGTCTCGCGCCGTTGACCTACGCGTCACCAGGTTGGAGCAAGTCCGGGCGGCGCTCGTGCGTTCGGCGCAGCGATTCGGCGCGCCGCCACGCCGCGATGCGTGCGTGGTCGCCGCTGCGTAACACCTCCGGAACCTCCCAGCCGCGGAACTCGGCGGGGCGCGTGTACTGCGGATACTCGAGCAACCCGTCGGAAAAGCTTTCGTCGGCGGCCGACGCTGCGTTACCCATCACGCCGGGCACCAACCGAGCAACGGCCTCGATGACACACAATGCCGCGGCTTCGCCCCCTGCCAACACCGCGTCGGTGACGGCGACCTCGCCGTCGCACAGGTGGTCGGCCACGCGCTGATCGACCCCCTCGTAGCGACCACACAACATCGAGAAGCCACCGCCGTCGGACAGCGTTCGCGCCATGACCTGATCGAAGCGTCGTCCGGCTGCGGACATGAGCAGCAGCGGTCGGGGCGGATCGGCGGCCTCGACGGCCGCGAAGATCGGGCCCGGCAGCATCACCATTCCCGCGCCACCCCCGAACGGAGCGTCGTCGGTCGTGCGGTGCCGGTCGGTTGCGTGCTCTCGGATGTCGTGCACCCGCAGGTCGAGCAATCCGCTGGCCTGCGCTCGGCCGAGCAGCGACGCACCCAACGGTCCTTCGAGATAGTCGGGAAACACGCTGAAGACGTCGATCCGCATCACACCGACCACTTCGCTCGCGGCCCGCAGTTCACGCGTCGTGTACGGGGGCGTCGGGGTCGAGGTACAACTCGACGAGACCATCGGGAAGTTCGACGCGAACCCCATCGGCGGACTGGTCGCGAACGAACAAGATCGGGATCAAGACCCCGCTGTCGCAGACCACGATGTCGTGCGCGGGATTCGCCTCGACGTGCAGCACCTGCCCGAGGTCCCGTTCGTGTTGATCGACGACGCGTCGACCGATCAACTCGTGCACGAAGACCTCGTCGCCGTCGCCCGGCACTGGATCGGCGGTGAGGACCCGCCCGCGGAGCACCTCGGCGGCGTTGCGGTCGGTGACCCCATCGAATCGCACGACGTAACGGTCGCCCTGCATTCGACTGCTGACGATCGAATACACGACGTCGCCGTCGTAGAGGACTGCGCCGATCGCGAAGCGTTCGCCTCGATTGGTGATCGCCGAAACGACGACCTCCCCGCGCAATCCGTGTGCGCGGCTGATGCGGCCGACCTCGAGGCGGTCGGTCACTCCTCGGCGAGGTCGAGTTGGACGCGTTCGCCGTCGATCGAGCCCGCCGCGCGAGCGACCTGGCGGATCGCGTTGATGACCCGACCGCGACGTCCGATCAAACGGCCGGCATCGCCACGGTCGGCATG
Organism: Actinomycetota bacterium; assembly: GCA_005772765.1. Lineage (GTDB taxonomy): Bacteria > Actinomycetota > Acidimicrobiia > IMCC26256 > PALSA-610 > SXJQ01. The sequence continues at coordinate 7,962 of SXIR01000226.1, read as the reverse complement.
CAGGTAGATCATGACGTCGTTGTGGCCGCGTTCGCGCGTCTCGACATCGATCGCGTCGGGGTTGTCGGCGAACGACGTGGCGATGAACTCGACCACGGCCGCCGCCCGTTGGCCGCGCAGCGCGTTGCCACCGTCGGATTCGTCGTCGGCACCTTCGACCGCGCTGGTCACGTCGATGTCGTCGTCGTCGTCGTCGATGTCGTCGTCGATGTCATCGATGTCGTCGGCCGGTGCAGCGCCGGAAGCGGTTGGCGGCGTGGGTGAATGCTGGCCGAACGGATCGTCGACGGTGCTCACTCGCTCGCCTCGGCCTTGACCGACTTCGCCTTGGCGGGCTTGGGTCGTGGCTTGGTACCGGCGGCCTTGCCGTGCTTGGTCTCGTACGCGCTCCAGACGCCTTCGACCTCGAGAATCTTGGCGACACGCTCGCTGGGCTGCGCGCCCTTCTCGATCCAGCCCAACGCCTTGTCGTGGTCGAGCGTGATGCGGCTCGGATCCTGACGCGGCTCGTACTGGCCGATGATCTCGATGAAACGGCCATCGCGGGGGCTGCGCGAGTCGGCCACCACCACGCGGTAGGTGGGTTGCTTCTTCTTGCCGGTGCGCATCAGGCGGATCTTGACGGCCACGAGTGAGAACTTCCTTTTCGACTGCGGAGAGCCAAGCCCGTGGAGTCGGACCGGCGAACGCGACAGGCTAGGCCATCGGCGGGGCGATCCGCCCAACCGTGCTCCGCCGAGATCGACGAGCGACCTGGTTCAGCGTTTCGGGAGACCCTTGAATCCGCCCGGACCGCCGAGTCCGCCCAGTCCGCCGAAGTCCCCGAGATCACCGAGATCACCGAGACCGGGGCTGCCCAAGCCGCCCGCGCCCATGCCCCCGAGGCCGGGATTGGACTTGGTCGACACGGGTTTCGTGCCCTTCGCGGTGGTCCGGCCGCCCTTCTTCTTGTTCTTCTTCGACTTCTTCTGCATGACCCGGCCCATGACGCCCATCTGCTTCATCATCTGCTGCATCTGACCGAACTGCTTCAGCAGGTTGTTCACCTCGCCGGTGCTGGTGCCGCTGCCGAGAGCGATACGGGTGCGCCGACTCCCGTTGATCGAGTTCGGCTTGGCCCGCTCCGCCGGGGTCATCGAGCAGATGATCGCTTCGACCCGGCCCAACTCCCGGTCGTCGATGTCTGCGTCTTTGATCTCCTTGGGCATCCCGGGGAGCATCCCGATCACGTTCTGGAGGGGGCCCATCTTCTTCACTTGCCGAAGTTGGTCGAGGAAGTCCTCGAGCGTGAAGTCGCCCTCGCGCATGATCTCTTCGGCGCGAGCCTTCTGTTCTTCGTCGAAGGTCTGCTCGGCCTTTTCGATCAGCGTGAGCATGTCGCCCATGCCGAGAATGCGCCCTGCCATGCGATCCGGGTGGAAGACCTCGAACTCGTCGAGCTTTTCGCCCGTCCCGGCGAAGAGGATTGGCTTGCCGACGACTTCTTTGACGCTGAGCGCCGCGCCACCGCGAGCGTCACCATCGATCTTGGTGATGATGACGCCGTCGATGGGGATCGTCTCGTTGAACGCCGAGGCGACGTTGACGGCCTCTTGGCCGGTCATCGCATCGATGACCAGCAAGGTGTTGTGCGGCTGTACGGCGTCGCGCACTCGAGCCAGCTCGTCCATGAGGTCCGCGTCGATCTGGAGGCGACCCGCCGTGTCGACGATGACGTGATCGCGACCGAGTCGGCGGGCTTCGTCGATGCCCTTGCGCGCCACGGTGACGGGATCAGAGTCCTCGGAGAAGAAGGGCACGTCGATGCGCTGCGCCAAGGTTCGCAGCTGTTCGACGGCGGCCAGACGCTGGAGGTCGGCCCCCACGAGCAGCGGCTGGCGTCCCTGGCTCTTGAGGTGACGGGCGAGTTTTCCGGCGTGGGTCGTCTTGCCCGAACCTTGCAGGCCCGCCAGCAAGATCACCGTCGGCGGCTTCGACGACACGACGAGCTTGCCGGTTTCGCCACCGAGCGTCGCGACCAACTCGTCGTGGACGATCTTGACGATCTGCTGCGCCGGATTGAGTGCCTCGTGAACGTTGGCGCCGATCGCCGCGTCCTTCACCCGGGTGATGAACGCACGAGCAACCTTGACATTGACGTCGGCTTCGAGCAGGGCTTGGCGAATCTCGCGCGCGACCTCGTCGACGTCTTTTTCGGTGAGCCGACCACGGCTCCGCAGCCGCGAGAAAATGCCATCGAGCCGGTCAGAAAGAGAATCGAACATCGCCGACGAGGCTAGGCGTCAGGGGCTCGACGACCCGACCAGACGGGGGCTCAGCCTTCGAAGAGCGCCGCGACGAACTCGGCGGGATCGAACTCGATGAGATCACCGACCGTCTCGCCGACGCCCACGACTTTGACCGGCAGCCCGAGTTCGGCCTGGATCGCCAGGACGATGCCACCCTTGGCCGTGCCGTCGAGTTTGGTCAGCACGCTGCCGGTGACGTCGACCGCCTCGGCGAACTGTTTGGCCTGTTGGAGCCCGTTCTGGCCGGTCGTCGCGTCGATCACCAGCAGCACCTCGTGCAACGCACCCTCGGTCCGATCGACGATACGGCGCAGCTTCTCGAGCTCGGCCATCAGGTTGTTCTTGTTGTGGAGCCGACCCGCCGTGTCGACGAGCAACAGGTCGACCCCCTTGCTGGTCGCCGACGCCATCGCGTCGAACACGATCGCGCCAGGGTCGGCACCTTCGTCGCCCCGCACGATGTCGACGCCGGCTCGCGCCGCCCACTGGGTCAGCTGTTCGGCGGCGGCCGCCCGGAACGTGTCGGCGGCCGCCAGCATCACCGAACCGCCCGCGCGGCTGCGCTGGGCCGCGAGCTTGCCGATGGTGGTCGTCTTGCCAACGCCGTTGACACCGACGAACATCCATACCGACAACTGGTCAGGCGTGGTGCGCAACGATCGATCGACGCTGTCGCTGAGCATCGCTTCGATCTCGCCGCGCAGCATTGCCACCACCGCGTCGGCATCAGTGACCTTGTTCGCCGAGACCTGCGCACGGACCCCGTCGAGCAATCGATTGGTCGTTGCGACCCCGACATCGGCGAGGAGCAGCGCCTCTTCGAGCTCGTCGTATACCTCGTCGTCGATCCGGCGACCCGCCACCGCACGCAGGTACCCGCCAAATGCAGCCCGGGTCTTTCCCAAGCGACTGCGCAGGTTCGCCTTGACCGGTTCGCCACTCGGTTCCTCGAACAGTTCGATGGCGGCAACGGGCGCCGCGGGCACGTCGGCCGCATCGCTCGGGATCGCATCGACGAGGCCCGGCTCGACCGGCGCGGGCGGGCGCGCCGGGGCGGGTTCGATCGTCGTCTCAATCCGGCCGCGGCTGCGAAACGCGAACGTTCCAGCGACGATCGCGACGATCGCGAGCACAACGAGCATGACGACGATCGGGGTGTCCATCGGCGCCGGAGGCTATCGGCGTGGGGCCGGGCCACCCGTTCCGGAAGCCGGAAGATCGGGGATCCCCGTGAAGAACGATGGCGGGCGTTCGATCCCGGCCTCGTCGAGCGCGGTCTTGATCCGCACGCGCAATTCGCGAGCGAGGTGCCATTGTTCGGCGGGCAGGGTCTTGACTGCGACGCGAATCGTGATCCCGGTCGCGCCGATGCTCTCGACCCCGAGCACTTCGGGTTCCGCGAGAATGCGGGTCGACCACCGCTCGTCTTGCCACATGGAGTCGGCGGCTCGTTTGATGGCATCGGTGGCCAACTCCACATCGCTGTCGTAGGCGACGGGTACGTCGAGCACGGCCCGCGACCACTGTTGGCTCTTGTTACCGACGCGTTGCACGACACCGTTCGGAACGTGCCACACGATGCCTTCGACGTCACGCAATCGGGTCGTGCGCAGGCTGAGCATCTCGACCGTCCCGGTGGCTTCGCCGACATCGATCACGTCACCGACCCCGAACTGGTCCTCGAGGATCATGAAGGTGCCCGCGATGATGTCGCGCAGCAGGTTCTGGGCACCGAATCCGAGCATGACGCCGAGCAATCCCGCGCCCGTCACCATCGCTTCGAGTGAGAGTCCGAACGCGGCGAGCACGGCGAACAAGGCGATCAATCCGATCAGGATCGACGCCAGGCTGCGGAGGCCGTCGCCAATGGTCTGCGCGCGTTGCTCGCGGCGGATCGAGGGCGTCCCAGTCGAGGTTTCGAGCCCAGCACGGACGCGCAGCGCGCGCAGCCGCGCCGATCGCTCGGCTCGTCCGAGTCGGCGAACCGTTCGTTTGATGAGGCGTCGCACGATGCGGTTCGCCAACAACGCCAGCACGACGATGATCACGGCCGTGACCCACGGCGTCAGGTGGTGCCCGAGTCGCGCGGGCGTCTCGGCATCGGTGAGCTCGAGCAAGTCGCGGCAGAGCCACCGCGGTTCGTCGCCGCACACCTCGTTGACGTCCACGAATCGCAACGCTACCTACGAGGCGCACGACCGATCGTCACGAGTCGACGGGCCACGCTGGCACTGCTGCGGGTCAGGCGTTGTCGAACTCGAGGTCGCGGATGCGTTGTGACACGACTCGGCTCGACCCACCTGGCGGCATCGAGACGCCGTACAGCACGTCGGCGGCCTCCATGGTGCGCTTCTGGTGCGACACCACCACGAGTTGCGCCTCGCCGCGAAACTCCTCGACGAGCGACAGGAACCGTTGGAGGTTCACGTCGTCGAGGGCGGCCTCGACCTCGTCGAGCATGTAGAACGGGCTCGGCCGCGACCGGAACACCGCGAAGAGATAGGCGAGTGCGGCGAGCGAGCGCTCACCACCCGAGAGCAACGACAGCCGCCTCGGGGTCTTGCCCGACGGACGCGCCTCGATCTCGACGCCGGTGTTGAGGAGATCGTCGGGCGACGACAGCGTGATCCGCCCCGAACCTCCCGGAAAGAGCAGCGCGAACAACTCCGAGAAGTTGCGCGACACGTCGTCGAACGCGGCTTGGAACACCGAGACGATCTCCGCGTTCACGACGTGAATCACGCGTTGCAGTTCGCGCCGAGCGTTCTTGACGTCGTCGAGCTGCTGTTGGAGAAATTCGTGACGCTCGACGAGCGCTTCGTACTCAGACAGTGCAAGCGGGTTGATCGGACCGAGGAGCCGGAGTTCGCGTTCGAGGTCGCGTCCGCGTTGGACCAGCGACAGGTTGCCGATGACTTCGGGCAACGGAGCGGCGATGGCCACCTCGGGCTCGCAGTCGAACTCGCGCCGGACGTTCTCGACGCCCTGTTCGAGCCGCATGCGGCACTCGGCCTCGTCGACTTCGACGCGGCCGTGACGTTCGCGCAACTCTTGCAGGCGTCGTTCGGCATCGGCGCGCTCGGCGCGCAGGCCGTCGAGACGGCCGCCCGCCGCACGCGCGGCTTCGGATTGCTGACGTCGGACTTCGCGCAGTCGGGTTGCGAGCGCCTCGGCAACGGTCATGCGCTCGGCCAGTCGCGCCGCGATCGTCTCGACGCGGGCGTGTTTCGCGATGAGTTCGGCTCGACGACGCTGCGCGGCTGCTTCTTCGTCGGGCCGCTGCGCGAGCCGCCGTTCGACCTCGTCGAGACGGCGGGTGAGCACCGCACGGCGCTGTTCGATCGCTGCGCCCCGGACCTCGAAGTCACGCCGCAGCGCACTGGCCGCCTGCCGCAAGCGATCGAGTTCGGCCCGGCGTTGCGAGACCCGTTCACCGGCGACGAGCTCGGCGCGCCGAGCCGCGGCCAGGCGTTGGCGCGCGAGTTCCAGTTCCGTCTCGGCGGCGGCTTGGGCATGCTCTGCCTCGGCGCGTCGCGCCGGGAGATCGGTCATGCGTTCGGCGACCTCGTCGCAGCGGCGTCGCAACAGCACCAGACGTTCGTCGAGCCCGGCGGTGCGTCGCTCGAACTCACGGCGACGCCGCGTGATGTCGTCAACCGCGCGGTCGACCTCGGCTTTGCGGGCCCGCAGATCCCGGGCGAGATCCTGTTCGGCGCGACGAGCGGCTTCGACTGCTGCGCGAGCCGCGGACACCGCCGCTTGGGCGCGAGTTCGCTCCTCGATGGCTCGGTCCGCCTTGGCGGTCGCTTCGTCGAGTGCCGCCGGCGTCACCGCGCTGCGGCCGCCGGGTCCGGCGCGCCAGACCTTGCCGCCACCGAAGCGGTCGCCCTCACGGGTGACGACGAGGATCCCGGGGTCGTTCAACGCGACGTCGAGCGCGACCTCCCAGCCCCGTTCGACGAGCACGACGTTGGCCAACAACCGTCGCACGGCGACATCGAGTCCGGGCCGGCCCTCGGCGCGCACGCAATCGACCAGGGCGCGGGTGCCGGGCGGCGCGAGCACCGGTTGCGCCGCCGTGACGTCGTCGGCGCGAACGACCAGCAAGAGACCATCCGCGTCACCGTGTTTGAGTCGCTCGATCGCAGCCCGCGTGGGTTCACGTCCGTCGACGACAACGGCTTCGAGCGCGTCGCCGAGCGCGGCCGCAACCGCGACCTCCATGCCATCGTCGATCTGCAGGTGATCGACAAGTGGACCGAGCACGCCGCTGAGATCGCCGAGGCGTTCGGCGCCCGCCGCCGCGTGTGCGTCGGCCAACGCCTGCGCGAGGGTTTCGGCCCGGGCCTGCCAGCGGCTCACCTCGGCTTCGGCCCAGCGCAGGGCGACCGTGTGTTGTTCGAGTGTCTCTTCGGCGACGCGGCGAGAACGACCGACCTCGGTGTCCTCGACTGCGACGGCGCTGTCGGCGTCGAACGCAGCGCGCGTCGCGGCCACCGACGCTTCGTCGGCTGCCAACGCGCTGCGTTCGGGTTCGACGGTCACGAGTTGCGCTTCGACCTCGGCCAACTCGGCCCGGATCGTCGGTTCGTCGGCCGCGAGGGCATCCGCCTTCGACCCGAGGGCCGTTGCAGCCTGTTCGGCCTGGCGCGCGGCGCGGTTGGCCGCTTCCACCGCGTGTTCCGCCGCGGCGCGCTCGCGTCCCTCGGGAGAAAGTTCGGGCGACACCGAAGTCATCGCTTCGACCTCGACGCGGAGGGCCTCGACCTTGGCTTCGGCCTCGGCGACCTCGCCGCGACTCGGCGCCAGCGAATCGAAGTCGGTGTCGACCTCGGCGAGCTCGGCGCGCGCCGCTGTGGCGTCGGCGACCAACGACTCGACGACGCCTTCGTCGGCGGCCGCGTCGAGATCGCGTTGGATTCCTCGCAGCCGTTCAACCGTCAGCGCCTGCAACCCGCGCCCTCGCTCGCGGAGCGCTTCGACTCGGGTCAGCACGTCGGCGACGTCGTCCTCGCCGGGGAGACTCAGCGCGCGCTCCGCTTCGACGACCGACGCGTCGAGACCCCGCAACCGGCCGCGCATCTGATTTTCGTGCGTCTCGAACTCGCCCTTTTGGCGGCGGAGTTGCTCCATCCGAGTCCGAAGCTGGTCGATGTCACGTCCGGCCAGGTGCAAGCGGATCGACCGGAGTTCGTCGACCAATCCGTCATGACGCCGGGCTGCGTCGGCCTGGCGTTCCAACGGGCGAAGCTGGCGACGCACCTCACGCAGCAAGTCGTTGAGGCGCAACAGATTGCCCTCGGTGGCCTCGAGGCGACGCTCGGCCTTCTCCTTGCGCTTGCGGTACTTCAAGATGCCGGCGGCTTCTTCGATGATCGCCCGACGATCTTCGGGTTTGGCGTTCAGGACCGTGTCGAGCTGACCTTGCCCGACGATCACATGTTGGGTTCGCCCGATGCCGCTGTCGGACAGCAGCTCTTGGATGTCGAGCAACCGGCACGGGGTGCCGTTGATCGCGTACTCCGACTCGCCGGTGCGAAACAACGTGCGGGTGATCGTCACCTCGCTGAACTCGATTGGCAGCAGGTGGGCCGAGTTGTCGATCGTCAGCGCCACCTCGGCGCGGCCCAACGCGGGCCGCTGGGCGGTGCCGGCGAAGATGACGTCGTCCATC
>SXIR01000225.1 GCA_005772765.1 Actinomycetota bacterium | reverse complement strand
TGGTACATCTCGCGTTACGAGGACGTCATCTGGGCAATGCGACACCCGGAGATCTTCTCGTCGAGCGCGGAAGCGATCTCGGTCGGTCAGGAACATCCCCTCATCCCGTTGCAGGTGGATCCTCCCGAACACGCGCACTTCCGGCGCGTGCTCGATCCCGAGTTCTCACCCAAGAAGATGGCCGAACTCGAACCCGACGTGCGCGCACTCGCGGTCGACCTCGTCGATCGATTCGCCGACCGCGGACACTGCGACTTCCACACCGAGTTCGCGACCCCGCTGCCGAGCACGGTGTTTCTCCGCCTGCTCGGACTGCCGATGAGCGACGTCGACCAATTCATGGAGTGGCGCGACGGCACGGTGCGCCCGGCGGGCGACTCGCCCGAAGCGGTCCAGGCCGCCCGCGACGCGGCGGGCGCGGCGATCACCCGCTACTTCGAATCCGGACTCGACGCAAAGATCGCGGATCCTGGCGACGACCTCTTGACCCGTATTGCGCACGGGTCGGTGAACGGTCGGCCATTCACGCGAGCCGAACAACTCGGGATCTGTCACTTGCAGTTGCTTGCCGGACTCGACACGGTGACGGCGACGCTCGACTGCATGGTTGCGTACCTCGCGACGCATCCCGATCGGCGCCGTGCGGTGGTCGAGCATCCGGAGCGACTCGACGCCGCCGTCGAGGAGCTGCTGCGAACCGAAACGCCGGTGCAGATCGTGCCCAGGATCTTGGCGCAAGATGTCGAGTTGCGCGGACAATCGATGCGCGCGGGCGAATCCGTGGTGCTCGTGCTGGGCGCGGCCAACACCGACGACGCCGAGTTCGATCAACCCGTCGACGTGTCGTTCGAACGCGGTGCGAATCGTCACCTCGCGTTCGGTGGCGGTCCGCACCGTTGCCTCGGTTCGCACCTTGCCCGCATGGAACTTCGGGTCGCCCTCGAGGAGTTCCACCGTCGGGTCCCCGACTACGCGATCGATCCGAGCGCGACGATCTCGTATTCGCCCGGGATCCGTCAGGCCGACCACTTGCCGTTGCTGTTCTGACCCCCGGTCGATCTACGCGATCAGCTGGTTGCTGATCTCCCACAGCCGAGCGCTTGCCGCGCGATCGAGGGCGATCGGTCCGAGGTCTTCGACACGTTGTTGGCGGTCGTCGAAGTAGGCACAGCTCACCGATGCCAGGGCCGGGTCACTCGCCAGCATGACGCTCGTGCGGGCACCCTCCTCGGCGGTCAACGGCGTCCCCAGCGCGCTGAGGTCGATGCCAGTCGATCCAGTTGCGGTGGTGGCTTCCGCGGTGAGTTCCGAGAGCGGGGGCCGGGGCTTGCCACCTTCGTCGGGACGTCGGAAGCCGAGTTCGGTGTCGACGAAACCGGGATGCAACGCGTTCGCGGTGACGCCTCGGTCGGCGAGGCGATCGGCCAACTCCCATGTGAAGTAGAGATTGGCGAGCTTGCTCGCGCCGTACGCCGACCAACCGTCGTAGTCCTGCTCCCACTGCAGGTCGTCCCATCGCAGCCCTGCCTTGGCGAGCGCGTAGCCCGCGCTGCTCACGTTGATCACCCGCGACGAGATGCGGTCGATCAGCAAGGTCGTCAGCAGGAAATGGCCGAGGTGGTTCACGCCGAATTGTCGTTCGAAGCCGTCTTCGGTCGTCCGGCGCCGACCGAAGACTGCGACCCCGGCGTTGTTGATCAAGACGTCGAATCGACGATCGGCTGCGTCGAGCTCGTCTGCGGTTTGGCGAACCGATGCCAACGATGCGAGATCGAGGCGGACAAGATCCGCGTCGCGTCCGCTGATGCGAGCGATGTCGGCGCGCGCCGATTCGCCGCGCTCGGCATTGCGGCACGCGATCGTGACGTGGGCGCCGAGTTGGGCCAGCGCCACCGCGGTCGCCTTCCCGATTCCCGTATTGCCACCGGTGATGAGGACGGATTTCCCGTCGATCCACGTCATGGTTGGAGTCCCAGCGTTCGTTGGAGGAACTGCCCCGCGTGGCGGATTGCTTCGCCGGGGATGTCGATGTGACCACCTTCCCACACGAACATGCGCTTCGGTCCCGGAATCAGTCCGAATGCGCGCACCGCCTCGGTGAAGGGGAACGACTCGTCGTGCGTCATGCTGACCATCAGCACCTCGCGATCGCCGAGCGATCGCAGTCCCGCCTCGATGAGGTCGTTGGTGCCCGGGAGCCGTTGTGGTGCGACGAACCCGCCGAGCGCGAGGACCACCGGCCCAACGAACGGCAGGTCTTGCACGATCGAGGCACCGAAGATCGACCCCATCGAAAATCCGACGTACGCGGTGCGGTCGTCGATGCGCGCATCGGTGGCGCGTGCTGCGGCCGCGGCGTCGGTCCATTCCCGGGCGAGCTGGTGGTGCACGGCCGCGTCGGCCATGTTGCGTTCAACAGCTGCGAGGTAGTCGGCGTCGTTGACGGGGCGGCGTTCGCCGTGGTCGGGGCAGTCGATCACGAGCACCGCGGCTGGAAGTTGCCGTGCGAACGACCGGCACAGAATTTGCATGTGTTCGTCGTCTTTGCCCAGATGGGCCCCATGGCCGAGCAAGACGAGTGGGAGCGGGCCGTCACCGGCCGGCGCGAACAGGAGGCCCGGGACCTCACCTGCCGTGATCCGCACCGGTTCGATCGCAGGCATGCGCTGATTCGACCACACCGAATCCCGGGGTGTCGACATCGCGACGCCCATGGGGCACGATGACCCCATGTCCCTCATCGAGACCTACACCCGTGGCCGCGTGATGCACGACGCCGACAGCCACATCATGGAGACCCACGGGTGGTTGGAGCCCTACGCCGATCCCGGCATACGCGACAAGATTCGGCCGCTGTACTTGGGTGGAGCGGGCGCCATCGCACGCGAGGCAGTTGACGAAGCGACGCAACGAGCGGCCGACGAAGCCCGCATCGCTGCGTTGGAGGCCGACGTCATGCGCGCCAAGGGATGGTCCGCGCTCGGGGCGACCGACAAGACCGAACGCAGTCGCGCGCTCGATCGGCTCGGCTTCGATTCACAACTCGTGTTCGCGACCTTCGCGGCGACGCAGTTCGTCTCCGACGACCCGGAGTTGCTCTATGGGGGCACGCGAGCCCTGAATCGCGCGATGACCGACTTCTGTGCCGACGACCGCCGGTTGCTGCCGGTCGGGTTCGTTCCGTTGCGCGATCCCGAACTCGCTGCGAACGAAGTGGAATACGCGCTCGAACTCGGCGTCGCGGCGATCCAGGTGCCGTCGACCCCAGGGCGCGACTTCTCACCGACCCATCCCGACTACGACGGAGTGTGGGCTCGGCTGCAGGAGGCCGATCGACCGTTCGTGTTGCACATCGGCGGCGGCGGCCGCGGCTTGCACCGCAATTACCACGAGAACGGAATGCCCAAACCGAGCGACTTCCTCGGTGGTGGCGAGAACGTCCGGGCGAAGGACTACATGGTCATCGGTCAGTCGCCGGAGAACTTCCTGTCGTGTCTCATCCTCGACGGCCTGTTCGACCGCTACCCGCGACTGCGCGGCGGCAGCATCGAACAGGGCGCGCTGTGGATCGTGCCGTGGCTGTACCGACTCGATCTCGCGCTTGGCTTCGCGAAGACCGAACCGATCCTGCGGTCGTTGTCGATGAAGCCGAGCGAGTTCGTGCACGGGCGCTTGTGGTTCACACCCTTCCCGGATGAGCCGGTCGGATGGATGATCGAGCAGTGTGGAGACGATGTGTTGTTGTTCTCGTCCGACTACCCGCATCCAGAAGGAACGCGGGATCCGGTCGGCCGGTTCGAGCGCACGATGGAAGGTGTCGGCACCAACGCCCGCGACCGCTTCTACCAACACAACTTCGAGGCGATGATGGGATCGGGTTTGGGTTGACGGGTTGCGCCGTCGACGGTGCTCCGAATCTCAGTCGGCCATCTCGCCGAGTACCGCGTCGAGGGTGGCGAGGACGATGTCCGCCTGGGCGGTGTTCATGACGAGTGGCGGGCACAATCGAATCGACGAGGGCCCACAGGTCAACACCAAGACACCGCGGCGGTAGCACGCGAGTTCGATCGCTTCGGCGGTGTCGTGGTCGGCGAACTCGAGTCCGATCATCAGACCACGTCCCCGCACATCGAGCAACGACGCGTGGCGGGCCGCGAGAGCCCGAAGCCCGGTGATGAAGTGATCACCGAGCGCTCGGGCCGCGTCGACGAGTCCGGCCTCGAGCAGGTCGATGGTCGCCAGGGCTGCGGCACACGCGACCGGGTTCCCGCCGAAGGTGCTGCCGTGCTGACCGGGTCCCCACGTCATCAGACCTTCGCGGGCGATGATGGCGCTGAGCGGGAGCCCACTGGCGATGCCCTTGCCGGCCAGGATGATGTCGGGGGTGACCGTCTCGTGTTCGATGGCCCAGAACGTGCCCGTGCGACCCATCCCGCTCTGGATCTCGTCGGCGATCAAGACGATGCCGTGGTCGTCGCAGATGCGCCGCAGCGTCGGCCAGAAATCCGCGGGTGGAACGATGTAGCCGCCTTCACCTTGGATCGGTTCGGCGATGATCGCGGCGACGTCGCCGGGCGCGCACACATGCTCGAACAACAGCCGTTCGATGTACGCCGCGTCGCCGTAGGGCGCGTGGTACACGCCCGGCGTCAGCGGACCAAACCCGCCGCGGTATTTGCTCTTGCTCGCCGTCAGGCTGAGTGCACCGAGCGAGCGACCGTGAAACGCACCGAAAAACGCGATCACGTTCTGGCGCTTTGTTGCGTAGCGCGCCAACTTGATTGCGCCTTCGACGGCTTCGGTGCCGCTGTTGGCAAGGAACACCTTGGCTGCGCCCATCTCGGCCGGCACGGTGGCGACCAGACGTTCACAGAGCTCGGCGTAGATCGGCAGGTACCAATCGCTCGAGCAGTAGTGGAGGAGCGACGCGCTTTGCTCGCGGATCGCTTCGACGACCGCGGGGTGGCAATGGCCGGTGCTGTTGACGGCGATCCCGGCGTTGGCGTCGAGGAACCGGTTGCCGTCGACGTCTTCGATGACGCAGCCCGCGGCTCGTTTCGGAACGAGCGGGTAGACGCGACCCATCGACGGGCTCGCCACCATTGCGTCGCGCGCAATCGCCGCCTTTGCCCGCGGGCCGGGGAGGTCGGTCGCGAGGTGGGGCGTCGGCAGTTGGGCCAGGTCGCCTTCGGGGAGTGGGGTGACGGCGCTCATGGTGTTGGTCTCTTCTCTGCTGGTGGCCTGGTCATTCCACGACCGTGCGCGATTGTTCGCGCAGGTATTGCTGCACGTAATACGGCCCGCCGCCGGCCTTGCCGCCGCTGCCGGACCCCTTCCATCCGCCGAAGGGCTGCACGCCCGGCCAGGCGCCGGTCGTGGCCCCCGCTCGTCGATTCACGTAGACCACGCCGGCCTCGATGCCGCGGAGGAACTCGTCGACTTCCGACGGTTCGGTCGAGAAGAAGCCCGCGGTGAGTCCCAGGGACGTGTCGTTGGCGCGTTCGATTGCTTCGGTGAGTGAGTCGACTGGCATGACGGCGATGAAGGGAGCGAACAGTTCCTCGTCCCACAACGAGCTGTCTTCGGGGATTTCGGCGACCGTGGGCGCGACGTAGTTCCCATTGGCCAGATCGCCATCGGTGATGCGTCGCCCGCCGGTGAGCACACGACCGACCTGGCGCGCGTGGTGGACCGCGCGTTCGTACCGCTCCACGGCCGCCGCGTCGATGATCGGGCCCATCCACGTTGTGCGGTCGAGGGGGTCGCCGATCGCGACCGACTCGGCGCGAGCGACGAGTGCCGTGATGAAGGCGTCGTACACATCGCGTTCGACGTACGCGCGTGATGCCGCAGAGCATTTCTGTCCAGTCAGACCGAACGCGGAGCGCATGGTTCCCTCGGCGGCGACGTCGAGATCGGCATGGCGACTCACGATGACCGGGTTCTTGCCGCCCATCTCGCAGATCGCGGGCTTGGGGAACGCGCCCGCGAACGTGCGGTAGATCTCCATGCCGACGTCGTAGCTCCCGGTGAAGGTGATGCCGTCGACGTGCGGGTGGTGCACGAGCGCGTCGCCGACGATCTCGCCCGTGCCGAACACGACATGGAGCACGTCGCTCGGAACGCCGGCATCCCAGAACGCCTTCGCCATGTGCAAACTGGTCAGTCCGCCGACCTCGCTCGGCTTCAGGACCACGGTGTTCCCGGTCGCGAGCGCTGCGCCCATTGGGCCACCCGACAGCGCGGCGGGGAAGTTGAACGGCGCGATCACCGCCCAGACACCGTAGGGACGCAGCACATCGCTGGTGTTCTCGGCCGGGTTCAGTCGACCCATCGGTTGTTCGAAGCCTGCGTGCTCGCGCAGCTGATGGGTGTAGTAGCGGATGAGGTCGGCAGTCTCTTCGACATCGCCGAGGGCTTCGAGTCGGTTCTTACCGACTTCGATGGTGAGGAGTGCGGACAGTTCGTTGCGGCGTTCCGAGATCAGATCGGCGGCGCGGTCACAGAGATCACTGCGTTCCTGCCAGGAGCGATCGGCCCATGCACGGCGAGCGGCGCGCGCCGACGCCACCGCGGTGTCGACGTCGGACGGCTTCGCGGCGGCGAAGGTCGCAACCTCGACGTGGCGATCGGCAGGGCTCACGGTCGTGAACCCGTTGCCGTGGTCGACCTCGGCCCCGGCGATGATGCTGGCGTGTCGTTGACCCAGCATGGTGCGCGCAACCTCGATGCCGCGATCGAAAGCCGCGTGCAGTTCGTCGTTGTCGGCGCTGAGCGTTGCGTAGGTGACGCGGAAGGCCATGATCGAACCTCTGGTTACTTCATCGGCCAGCGCGGGCTGGTCGTTCGGGGTGGGAACAAACGGGCGTGCACATGCAGCAGTCGGGGAGCGCCCGCAGCCAGGGCGCGGCCGAGCGCGGCTTCGTAGTCGGCGCCGACCCCATCCACTGCCTCGGCGTCGACACCAAAACCTTGGGCGACGGCGACGAAGTCGACGGCGGAGAGCTCGCAGCCCGGCGCACGGTCATGAGGATGTCGGAGCATGCCGTAGCCGCCGTCGTCGACGACGACGACGGTGAGCGTGAGTCGCTCCTGCGCAACGGTTGCGAGTTCGCCGATGGCGAAGAGCATCCCGCCGTCGCCCATGAACGCGACGCTGGGCTCGCCAGCGGCGGCGGCGCCCACGCTGGCCGGGAACGCCCAACCCAGCGTGCCCCAGCCCATGGGGTAGTGCAGACCGTGCGCCCGGTGCACGGCGAGGTGCCCGGCGAGCCAGTAACCGGCAACGCACATGTCGGCGAACACGAACGGGTCGGCGTGGGCGTGGAGCGCGCGTTCGGTGCGTTCGAGGAAGTCGATACTCTCGGTCGTCGCGGGATCCGAGCGGAGTTCGTCGCGAACTTCCTTGCCCAGTGTGGCCAGGTCGCCGAACCACTGCTGCCGTGGGCGACCCTGCGACACGAGTTCGCGTGCTGCGGTGGCCGTTGGTTTCGCATTGACGAAATCCATCGCGTAATTTTTGGTTGCATCGGATGGGTCGATGTTCACGGCGCAGCGCGGCGCAGGCAGCGGGAGTTTCCAGGCCATCGTGTTCATCGCATCGAGGTCGGAGCCCAACACGATGGTCGAGTCGGCGCTCCGGATGAGTTCGATGACTTGCGGCTCGTGGGGCGGTGCCGGAACGAGGTTCGGATGCCCCGCCGGAAGTACTCCACGCGCCGAGTAGGTGGTCAGGACCGGCGCTCCGAGATGACGGGCGATCGCGTCGACGGCGTCCGAGTCGTGCTTTGCGCCCCCACCGACCCAGATGATCGGCCGATCACCGATCGGATACGGCTCGGCCATCGGAGCGAACCCAGACCGCTCGCCGAGATCGCCGAGGGTCGTCGGCTCGGTGTCGGCCCGCAGGAGGTCAGTCGGGATCTCGAAGTACGCGGGACCCCGAATCTGTCGTTGCGTCGATCGAATGGCCTCGACGAGATCGCGTGTTTGCACCTTCGTGACGGGCGCGAACATCCCCGCCTGGTCGGTGCATTCGTGGAGCACGCCTTTGTAGATGCCCTCGACGCGCTGGGTGCTCGGGATATCCGTCGCAATGACGAGCACCGGACTCTTGCTCGCCCACGCGTCGCCGACTGCGCCGAGCGTGTTCGCGGCGCCCGGTCCCGTCGTGACCAGCGCGACGCCGAGTTTGCCGGTGGCGCGCGCGTAGCCATCGGCCGCGTACGCGCAACCCTGTTCGTGGCGACTCCCGACGATGCGGATGCCCGCGGCTTCGAATGCGGGCCAGAGGGCCATGTTGTGGACGCCCGGCAACCCGAACGCGATGTCGACCTCAGCCTCACGCAGCGTCGCCGCGATCGCTTCCGCGCCGTTCATGGCATCCTCGCGACCGAACGTGCGCCGGAACCGGTCGTCGGACAAACGGCACTCGCGCGAGTTCGGCGGGCGTGCCTCACGACAGGGCCTCGCGGTTGTCGATCTGGGCCTTTTGGAGCCGGCCGCTGTAGTCGATGTAGACGGACTTTGTTTCGCTGAACTGTTCGAGTCCACGGGTTCCGGCCTCGCGATAGCCGTTGCCGGTGTGCTTGTTACCGCCGAACGGGAGGTGGATCTCGGCGCCGATCGTCGGGGCGTTGACGTAGACGATGCCGGTGTCGAGTCGATGCACGGCCTGCATCGCGAGGTTGACATCGTGGGTGTAGATCGCAGAACTCAGCCCGTATTCGCAATCGTTCACCGTCTCGATGGCGTCGTCGAAACTCTCGACTTCCAGTACTGCCAGTACGGGACCGAACACCTCGTTGCGGGCGATGTAGCTGTCGCGGTGCGCGCCCCGCAGCAGCGTTGGCGTATAGAAACTGCCGCCTTCGCACTCGCTGGGCTCGACCGCGTGGCCGCCCATGACGAGTGTGTTGCCCTCATCGATTGCGCGTTCGACCATGCCGTGAATGCGCGCGGCTGACTCTGCGGTGATCACCGGGCCGACGTCGGTCGTGGCATCCATCGGATCGCCGACCCGCAATGCAGTCGCGCGGGCCGTGATGCGTTCGACGAGTTCGTCGGCGACGGCACGATGCACGACGAGGCGCGACGTGCTCGTGCAACGTTGGCCTGAGGTGCCGAAGGCACCGAAGAGCGCGCCCTCGACGACGAGGTCGAGGTCCGCGTCGTCCATCACGATCGCGGCGTTCTTGCCTCCGAGTTCGAGGCTCACGAGCTTGGGGCCGACTTCCATTGCCGCGGCGGCGACGCGACGACCAGTCGGGACAGAACCCGTGAACGAAATGGCGCGCACGCCTGGGTGCGTGGTGATCGCCGCGCCGACATCGCCGAATCCGTGCACGACGTTGACGAGGTCGGCGGGCACGCCCGCCGCGACGCACGCCTCGACGAACGCGTCGCAACATGCGGGTGCAAGCTCCGACGGCTTGATGACCACGCCATTTCCCGCGAGCAGCGCCGGAAAGATCTTCCACGACGGGATCGCCACCGGAAAGTTCCACGGCGTGATCATCCCGACGACGCCGACGGGGTGACGCGTGGTGAAACCGAACTTGTTCGGCATCTCGCAAGGATGCGTCGTTCCCCACGCGGCGCGTCCCTGTCCGGCGATGAAACCGGCCATGTCGACCGCTTCTTGAACGTCGCCGCCCGCCTCGACGAGGATCTTGCCGGCTTCGAGCGTGACGAGGCGCGCGAGGTCGGCTTTGCGCGACGCGAGCACGTCGCCGATGCTGCCGATGATCTCGGCGCGGGCGGGTACCGGAACCTGTGCCCACGCTCGTTGTGCACCGGTTGCGCGTCGCACCGCGTCATCGACCGCCGCTGCGTCCGCCACGGCGAACGTGCCGACGATCGAGGAGGGATGGGCGGGGTTGCGGCTCTCGAACGTGGTCACGGGGACTCCTGCGGTGAACTCGGCGGACTGGATTCGACCGGTGATTGCCTCGATCGGGTGGAACCGACTGTTCCGAAGTCGAACGACAGTGTAACATTCGTTCCGATGACAGCACGCAGATCGATCCACGACGTCGTCGGCGATGCCGCCGATCGACTGACGGCGAGCGAGCGCCGGGTCGCCGAAGTCGTCCTCGACGATCCCAAATCGGTCGCGTTCGGGACCGTTGCCCAACTTGCGGCCCGGTCCGGATCGTCGGGACCGACCGTGATGCGGTTCGCTGCGAAGCTCGGATTCGAAGGATTCGTCGACCTCCAGGCGGCTGTGCAGGACGAAATTGCGGACCAGCTCCGGCCGGCGACGCAACGCATTCGCGAGCGTCCGCCGTCCGACGTGGTCGGCCGCGCGCTGCAAGCCGACCTCGACAACGTCCGCCGCACCATCGAAGACGTCGACCCGGCCGAGTTCCAGGCCGCGATCGAGTTGCTCGCCGACCGTCGACACCAAGTCTTCGTGTTGGCGAGCGAGATCGGCGGCGCCGCGGGCACCGCACTCACCGAACAGCTCGATCAACTCCGCGACGGCGTGTCGGGCATCGGTGGGTCGCCGTTGCAAGTCGCCCGCGATCTCGTCCGAATCGAACCGGACGACATCGTCGTGGTCATGGATGTGCGCCGGTACGAGCGGTGGCTGCTCGAAGCGCTCGACGAAGCGCTCGAACGCGGCGCGCGAGTCATCGCGTTCAGCGATTCACGCCTTTCGCCGCTTGCGGCCCGGGCGAAGCACACCTTCATCGTGCACGCCCGCGGGGTCGGGCCGTTCGACAGCGCTGCGGGAGCGGCTGCGCTCGTGCACGCATGCACCGCGGCGTTGGCCGCGCGGCTGCGGCGCAGCGCGGTGGGGCGGCTCGACGCAATCGAATCAGCCTGGAACCGCGGCAATCATCTCGTGTAGGTGCGGCAGCGCCAGAGCTGTGCTGCTAGCGACGCAGTTGCACCGTCGTGCGGACGACGCCCGCTCGCTGATGACGGAACTCGACGTCGAGTTCGACGCCGTCGTCGCACTCGACGAACCACTCGGCAATCGCTCGATCGGGTGTGCCGTCGGTTGCCGAGCCGAAGTCGTCGACCATCGTGGTCGCGCGCGAGCGTCCGGCCAGTTGCCCCAGCTCGATCAGCGACGATCCGTGCGCCAGCTGCGCGGACACTCCCAATGAGATCTCGGCAAGGATCGGTCCAACGATCTTGCGGTCGTTGGCACGCTGGGTGACGTTGGTTGGCAACCAGCCGTCGTTCTCGACGGCGACTCGGACACGCCAGGTCTGCTCGCCGAGCGACTCGACGCGTGCCTCGCGCACCACGAGGCGCGGCGAGCTGAGCGCACCGAAGATTTCCCATTCGCTGTGCGGCGCAATCTCGGCTTCGAGCAGTTCGTCGGGCGGATTCGTCCAGAATCGAAACCAGTTCCATCCACCGATTTCCACGGGGCCGAGCTGAGGGTGGTCGAACGGATACCAGTCGACGAATCCGGCGCCGCCCAGCTGGTCGTCGCTGAAGCGCAGCAACGCGAGGTCGTCGTCGACGGGGTGTTCGCCAAACCAGTTGATGAAGTGGAAGTCGGTGATGCCGGCTTTGGGGAGCGGGCTCCAGAACTCGGTGGTCCAGGCGTAGACGCCGAGGTGGTCGTAGGCCCACGTGTCCTCGCCGCCGGTGATCACGTCTTTGGGGTCGTAACGGAAATCGTGGAACACGCTGACATGGCGGTATCCGGTGAGCTCGGTGCCTTTCGCCCCGAGGATGTTGAACCGTTTGAGGTCGACCGTTGGCATCTCGTCGTCGGGTCGATCGTCGAAGGGCCGAAGAATCGCCGCGCTGAACGTGTGGTGGCAGTAGTAGAGGCAGATGTTCGGACGCGCGATCACGGCGTCGGCGACGCTGCGCGTCTCGGGTTCGCTCAGCGGCGCGGGCCCGGCGCCGACTTGTTCACCGTGCACGCGCCACTGCGCGGGGAACTGACGGTTGAGGTCGAGTGACCGCCGTTCGGGTGCGATCGGGATGGTCAGCTCGTCGTATTCGCGAATCTCGCCTTCGATCAACAAGCGGTAGTACGGCCCGCCGCCGAAGTCGTCGGGTGCACGAGCGACCAGCAGTCGACGGTCGCGATCGCTCGTGACCCACGGACCGTTCGAGTCTTCGATGCGCATGGAGAGGATGCGGCCATCGCCGTCGACGTCGCCTTCGACCAAGCCGGGCGCATCGTCGGTGCGCGGCCACCGGCGGGTCGAGCTGCGCAGGTAGGTCGGGGGGTTCGCCAGCGCGAGTTCGGCGCCGTCGGGATTGATGCGGGGTACGACATAGAACGTGCGCGTGTCGAGTGCGTGGGACACGGTGGGATTGGTTCCGTGTCCGGTGACGAGTCGGTGCACCAGGTGCAATGCGGCCAGCGCACCCGTATGTTCGACCGAGTGGATGTTGGCGCCCACCCAGATCGCGGGTTTGTGGTCGTGCGGTCCCGTGGCGGTGTTCGTGACCGTCGCGAGCCAAATGTCGCGCCCCTCGTGGGACCGACCGATCGATTCGATCGAACACAGGTCGGGACGCAGCGCCGCAAGCTCGCGAAGTGCCGAGGTGAGTTCGGCGTAGTCGTAGAGGTGGTCGAACGTGATCGGCACGGTCGTCGACGCTAACCCGCCGCCTGGGCGGGAGGTGGCGAGGGCTCGCGATACTCGACGAACAGCAGCTCGACATCGCCGCCGACCTTGATCGCCTCGGCGATCGCCTGCTCGACCCGTCGGGCTTCTCGGACTCCGACCACTCGCCAACGCGCGATCGCATCGCCGCGTCGAGCCGCGACGACCGGGAAGGCATGGCGCCGACCCACACGCCAGGCGATGATGCCCGCGGCAATCAAGGGAAAGAGGAGCAGCTCGACGACGTCCAGGAGGAGCACGAACAAGAACGGCCCCCATGCAAAGGTGAGGGCGACGGAGAGCACCGCGACCACCACCATGATCCCGAGGGTTCCCATTTCGCCGATCACGCCAAGCGTCTCGACGCCGTCGTCAATCCAGGACAGGTCGCGGTTGCGGTCGCCGCGTCGGGCGTTTCGACCGTCGAGGCGTCGTTCGATCCGCGAGCCGAGGTACCGATTGGTCCACACGACATCGACGGACCACTCCATTCCGAGGGGGTCTTCGATGCGTCGCATGGCATGCCCAACCCTTTGCTCGGCGCTGGCGATTCCTCGATCGGTAGCCTGCCATCCATGACCGGCGACATGAAACCGCGATCGCGCGACGTGACCGATGGCAACGAGCGGGCCCCGGCCCGCGCCATGCTGCGAGCCGTCGGGATGACCGACGACGATTGGGGCAAGGCGCAGGTCGGTGTGGCGTCGAGCTGGAACGAGGTCACGCCGTGCAACCTCCCGCTCGATCGCCTGGCCAAGCGGGCGAAGCAAGGTGTGAAGGACGCCGGTGGTTTCCCGCTCGAGTTCGTCACCATTGCGGTGAGCGACGGCATCTCGATGGGCCACGAAGGCATGCGCGGGTCGCTCGTGAGTCGCGAGATCATCGCCGATTCGGTCGAGTGCGTCATGCACAGCGAACGTTTCGACGCGCTCGTCACCTTCGCCGGCTGCGACAAGAGCCTGCCGGGCATGCTCATGGCTGCGGCGCGACTCAACCTGCCGAGCGTGTTCGTGTACGGCGGTTCGATTCTGCCAGGCGAGTACAACGGTCAGGCCCTCGACATCGTCAGCGTGTTCGAAGCCGTCGGCGCGTGCGCGGCGGGGACGCTCAGCGTCAACGAGTTGGGCGAGATCGAAAAGCGCGCGTGTCCGACCGAGGGCAGCTGCGCGGGAATGTTCACCGCGAACACGATGGCGAGCGTCGGCGAAGCGCTGGGAATGTCGTTGCCGGGTTCGGCGAGCCCCCCGGCCGTCGATGGCCGACGCGACGACTTCGCGTACGAGTCCGGTCGAGCGGTGATGAATCTGCTCGCCGTCGATCTGCGACCTCGCCAGATCATGACGAAGGCCGCATTCGAGAATGCCATTGCGGTGGTGATGGCCCTCGGCGGTTCGACCAACGCGGTGCTCCACCTGCTCGCCATTGCGCATGAAGCCCGCGTCGAACTCGAACTCGAAGACTTCAACCGCATCGGCGCGAAGGTGCCACACATCGCCGACACCAAACCGCACGGCAAGTATCACATGTCCGATGTCGATCGCATCGGTGGGGTTCCGGTTGTGATGCAGATGTTGCTCGAGGCGGGTCTCTTGCACGGCGACCTTCCGACGGTGACGGGAAAGACGATGGCAGAGAACCTGGCCGAGATCGCTCCGCCGCCGGCCGATGGCGACGTGGTGCATCCGCTCGGCAAGCCGATCCACGAACAGGGCGGCATCGCGATCTTGCGCGGTTCCCTCGCGCCGAACGGTGCGGTCGTGAAGGTTGCGGGCATCGACGAGTTGCGCTTCGATGGCGTCGCTCGCGTCTTCGACGGCGAGGCTGCCGCAATGGAGGAGATCCTCGGCGGCAAGATCAAGCCCGGCGACATCGTCGTCATCCGGTACGAAGGCCCCAAGGG
>SXIR01000224.1 GCA_005772765.1 Actinomycetota bacterium | reverse complement strand
TAGGGCGGGCACGCCGCAGTGCCCAGACCTCGGAGCTTCTCGTCCAAGAACGCGAGAAAACTCTTTGGATTCAGAACCGCTTTGGTCTCTTGGAACAAGTAGCTCTTGTTCGCGGATCCGCCGCCCTTGGCGATGAACAAGAACTTGTACTCGTCTCCGTCGATCGCTTCGATCTTGATCTCGGCCGGGAGGTTGGTGCCGGTGTTGCGTTCCTCGAACATCGAGATCGGCGCCATCTGCGAGTAACGCAGGTTGTCCTCTGTGAAGGTGCGAAAGACGCCGCGGGCAATGGCTTCTTTGTCGCCGCCGCCGGTCAGGACGAGCTCGCCCTTCTTGGCCTTGACCAGTGCAGTTCCGGTGTCCTGGCAACTCGGCAAGACGCCTCCCGCGCTGATCGACGCGTTCTTCAGCAGTTCGATCGCGACGAAGCGGTCGTTCGGGGAGGCTTCGGGGTCGTCGAGGATGGCCGCGAGTTGCTGGAGGTGCAGCGGACGGAAGAGATGCGCGATGTCGAACATCGCTTGCGCGGTCAAGTCGGTGATGCCTGCGAGGTCGACCTGGAGAAAGGTTCGACCGGCGGCATCGACGGTGCTCACGTAGTCGGAGGTGAGTTTGCGGTAGGGCGTGGTGTCGGGCCCGACCGGAAGGAGATCTTGGTACTCGAACTCGGCCATGACCGAGACGCTACGTCGCGACGGGGGTCAGCGCCGTCTCGGACGCGTTTGCGCGCGGTGCTTCACGGTCTTGTCGATGAACTCCCACGCGTCAGGTGTCTTGCAGCCGGTTTCGCCGTGGTCGATGTCGATGGTGCCGATGTTGTCGGCCGTCGCGAGTGCTGCTTGGCGGCACTCCTGCATGCCAACCCCGATGCCGATGACGCAACCGTTCATCTCGTGTCGCACGCGGTTGGGGCGATCGTGGATCTCCCGCTCGATCTGGCGGAGCAGCTGGCGACCAGTCGTGGTATCGAAGTGGGCCGCGAGCGCAAGGTGCGCGGCGACGGCCCATCCGAGGCTGGCGACCCACTCGCCCTTCTTGTCTCGCCACGCTGCAGAACGCCCTTCGGCGATCGGCGATTGCGAGATGGGTTTGGCGAGTTGTTCGACGACGATGTAGTTGTCGCAATCCTTCGCCATTTGATCGGCGACCTTCACGGTGAGTCGCGCCGGGTCGAGAATCCGCGCCGCGAGCACTCGCGCATCGTGGTTCCCGGTTCCCCAAAGGTCGACCGCAAGCGTGTGATCGATCTTGAGTTGCTTGGTCAGATTCTCGAGGCTGGTGAAGCTGACGCCGAAAAGTTCGCCCTTCACGCCGTGGCGGGGGTAGATCTTTCGGTTCTGTTCGGTTCCGGCGGCTTCGAGCGCTGCCATCGCCTCGGCGAGGTCCATCACCGCTCCATCGTACCGTCGCGCCGCGCGAAACCTCGGCCGCAGTCAGCGGTGCTTCATAGGCTGCGGCTGTGTCCGCATTCGTCGACTACCACTCCGACGTCGACGACAATCGCCGCTGGGCCGAGTTCGCCCACCGGCCCGGCGACATCGTGGTGAGCACTCGATCGAAACACGGAACCACCTGGGTACAACGTCTCGTCCTCGGGTTGGTCCACGGGCCCGAGTTGCCAGCGCCACTCGCTGAGTTGTCGCCGTGGCTCGACCACCTCGTCGAACCGATCGAAGTTGTCATCGATCGCCTCTCGACCCAACGGCATCGGCGGGTCGTCAAGACCCACACGCCACTCGACGGCCTTCCGCTGCGAACCGACGTTCACTACATCGTGGTCGCCCGACATCCCTTGGACGCGGCGGTATCGCTGTACCACCAAGGCAGCAACATCGATCGGGTTCGTGTCGCGGAGTTGACGGGCGCGCCCATTCCTCGGACCGATCGGCCGGAGCTTCGAACTTGGCTCCTTGGTTGGATCGCACATCGCGTCGAGCCAACGCTTGCGCTCGACGGTGTCGAAGGCGTCCTGGCCCATATCCGTGATGCGTGGGCACGTCGACAGACCGACAACGTGACGCTCGTGCACTACGCCGACCTGCTTGTGGATCTCCGCGGCGAACTCGGTCGGTTGGCTGGCCGCCTCGGGTTCATCGTTGACGAACCAACGATCGACGCGGTTGTGGCCGCATCATCGTTCGTCGCGATGCGCGACGATGCCGATCGGTACGTACCGGATCGTCACGGTGTGATGCGCGATCGAGGCGCGTTCTTTCGACGCGGGACTTCCGGCGCGGCACGTGAAGTGCTGCGCGACGACGAGATCGAGCAGTACACCGCCTTTGCCGCCACCCGCCTCCCGCGCGAAGCGCACGCCTGGCTTCACCGCCAGTAGTCGAACCAGCCAGCTGCGTCGTGGTCCTCGGAAAAACCGTGATCGCCGGCGAAGTTCCGCGGGACGTTCGCGAACGCCTGGGCTAGTAGAACCCCTCGCGGCGGGCATAACGCTGGGCTCGCTCGTGGTCGTAGGCCGCGGCGTCGAACTCCGTGTCACCCCGCGCGGCGCGGATCGCGGCCGCAATCTCGCCGTTCGTCGGCAGGTCGGTTTGGACGACGAAGCGTTCGCTGTTCCACAGGTCGGAGCGCAACACCGCTTTGGAACATTGGGTGTAGGCCTGTTCGATATCGACGATGATGGCGAGTTTCGGCACCTTGCCTTCGACGGCAGTCGGCGCGAGCAGTTCGATGTCGGTCGTGAGCGTTGCACGGCCGTTGACGCGAAACGTTTCGGTCGCACCCGGCACCAAGAAGAGCAACCCGACGTGTGGGTTGGCGACGATGTTCGTCAGCGTGTCGGCAATGCGGTTCCCGGGACGTTCGGGCAACAACAGGGTGCGATCATCGAGGATTCGGACGAAACCCGCAGGGTCACCGCGCGGCGACAAGTCGCAGTTGCCGTCGGGATCGCTCGTCGCAATCATCATGAACGGCGAACGTTCGATGTATTGGCGGGTGAGCGAGTTGAGCGAGTCGGTGATCTTGTCGCAGACGTTCTGGGGAGCGACGCCGATCAGCTCACGCAGCGCGGCGTCGGTATCGATGATCTGCGAGGTCAGGCGGTGGCCCATGGCCGGAGTCTTGCCGACGAGCCAGTCGCGACGCGTTGAATTACCCGCGGGTGAGGATCAACCCGCTGGTTGGCACGCCGGTGCCCGCGGTCGCGAGCGCGACCTCGGCGCCGGCAACCTGGTTCACTGCCGTGCCTCGGAGTTGACGCACACACTCGGTGATGCCGTTCATCCCGTGGATGTACGCCTCGCCGAGCAGGCCGCCGCTGGTGTTGATCGGGAGCTCGCCGCCGAGCGAAAGTCGCTCGACCGTCGCGTAATCCTTGGCTTCGCCGCGTGCACAGAACCCCAGTTCTTCGAGCTGCATCAAGACGAATGGTGTGAAGTGGTCATAGAGGAACGCCGTGTCGATGGCGGCCGGCTCGAGTCCCGACATCGCCCAGAGTTTGTCGCCGACGACCCGCATCTCGGGAAGCCCAGCAATGTCGTCTCGGTAGTAGCTCGTCATCATCTCGCCATCGAAGGCGGCCCCCTGCGACGCGGCAGCGATGACTGCGGGACGCTGGCGCAGGTCGCGCGCCCGCTCGGCGGAGGTCACCACGATGGCGACGCCGCCATCGCTCTCTTGACAACAGTCGAGCAACCGCAACACCGGCTCGACGATCCAACGCGACTGTTGGTGATCGTCGAGAGTGATGGGCCGCTCGTAGAACCAGGCTCCGGGATTCGTTGCCGCGTGTTGGCGATCGACAACGGCGATCGCGCCGAAGTGTTCGTTCGTCGCCCCGTACTCGTGCATGTACCGATGCGCTTGCATTGCGACCCACGATGCCGGTGTCATCAACCCGTAGGGCGCGTAGAACGACAGGAACAACGGCAGCGAAGTGAGCGAGTTCGTGAAACTCCCGAACCGCATACCGCTGCGTTCGTTGAAGGCCCGGTAACACACGACGACATCGGCCAGGCCGCTGGCGACGGCCATCGCCGCGTGCGTTACGACGGCGCACGAAGCACCGCCGCCGTAGGGCACCCGCGAGAAGAACGACACGCGGTCGATCCCGAGATTGCGACCGACCTCCATCTCCTCGCTGCTGTCGAGGGTGAAGGTCACGAGGCCGTCGACGTCTGCCGCGGTCAGGCCCGCGTCGTCGAGCGCGGCCTTCACGCATTCGGTCGCGAGTTGGAGTTCGGTGCGGCCGGACTCCTTGGAGAACTCGGTCTGCCCGATGCCGGCGATCGCGGCGCGGTTGGCGAGAGGGTGGGTCACGGTCGGACTCCAGTGACCGGCAAGCCGATGGTGGCGGTTCCGCCGACGTGTTCACCCATCTCGTTCGTACCGGTGAACTCGATGGCAACGATGCCTTCGTCGCCCTCGACGCTCGTCGCAACGATCCGGCCGGTGAACGTCAACGTGTGGCCTGGGTGCAGCGGCACGCCGAGGCGGATCGCGAGCTTGCGCACCATCGCGTTGGGTCCGGCCCAGTCGGTGAGATACCGGCTGCACATGGCCGTGTCGGACAAGATGTTGACGAAGATGTCGGGCGCGCCTTGTTGGTTGGCGTAGTCGCGGTCGTGGTGGACGGGCATGAAATCGCGCGTGGCGATCGCGCCCGCAACGATGCGCGTCGCATCGATGGCGAGCACCCACGCAGGCAACGCGTCGCCGACCTGGAGCTGCGCGAAGTCGATGGTCGCGGTCATGAGGCATCCGAGGTGAACATCGCCAGCACGAGTCCGCCGTCGAACTCGTCGAATCGGACGCGGACACGCATCCCGATGCGGATGGCATCAGGGTCCACGTCGACCAGGTTCGTCAGGAACCGGGTGCCTTCATCGAGATCGACGAGCGCCACGATGTGCGGTGCCTCGAATCCGAAGTCGGGATGACGCGGCAGGACGTAGCTGTACACCGAGCCGGTTCCCGCCGCGACGATCGAGTCCCACGCAAGCGAGTTGCAACCTGGGCACATCGGGCGGGGAGGGTGTCGAAGACGCCCGCAATCGCCGCAACGCTGGATTCGGAGCTCGCGTGCGGCGAGACCGTTCCAGAAAAAGGCAGTATCGGGAGTCACCGTCGGAGCGAGGCGCATCAGAGCACCAGCCCGGATGGATCGAACTTCAAGATGCGAAACATCTGCGTCCCGACGATCTCGTCGTCGACTCGATACGTCGTGATCCACGTGACGAAGCGAGCGCGACCCAACCGGGTCTGCTTTTCGGGCGACACCGACTCGAGCACGGTCTCGCCGGTGACGACGTCGCCGAGCCGGAGATACCGGATGATCTCGAACTCGGAGTTCGTCGCCAAGGTGCCGAGGTAACCCGCTTCGTTGAGCAATCGGAGCACCTCGGCACCGTCACCCTCGACGGGCGAGCCGCCGCGTTCGCCGATCCCGGTGATCTTCGGTGTCGCCATCGTCCACGTCTGGAGCATCAGCGGTGGTGCCACGATCTCACCGAACCGCGACGCTGCGGCCGCCTCGGGATCGGTGTGGATCGGGTTCCAATCTTCGAACGCGGCCGCCCAGTGGCGGATCATCGGTTGATTCACCGGGTCGGGTGCCGTCGAAGGACCGCCCGCGCCGATCGGGTGGCCGACGAGCGCTTGCAGCTGGTCGTCGAGAGTTGCCGCTGCCATGCGCGGAACCTACATCACAACAGGTGTCATGTGTCCAGGCCGAGGGATCGATGCGCAGCGGCGCGCAGGTCGCGTTTTGCGATCTTGCCCGTTGCGATGCGAGGCAGTGGTTCGGTCTGAATCAACACATAGCGCGGGACTTCGAACGCCGCGAGGTGTTGGCGTGCGAACGTCCGCAGGTCTTCGACGTCGAGCCCCGGTTCGGCGTACACCGTGGCGCCAACCTCTTCACCGAGTCGTTCGTCCGGCACGCTGTAGACGGCCGCTTCGTGCACGTCCGGGTGCAACGTCAGTGCGGCCTCGACCGCGCCGCAGCCGATGTTCTCACCGCCGCGGATGATGAGGTCTTTACTTCGATCGACGAT
>SXIR01000223.1 GCA_005772765.1 Actinomycetota bacterium | reverse complement strand
GCCGCATGACGCTGTGCAACATGAGCATCGAAGGTGGCGCCCGAGCCGGGCTGGTTGCCCCCGACGACACCACCTACGCGTACCTCGAAGGTCGACCTTTCGCCCCGTCGGGGAACGCATGGGAAGCCGCACTCGACGATTGGCGCACCCTCGTCACCGACCCCGGCGCGACCTTCGACGAGACCATCACGATCGATGGTTCGAAGCTACGACCGCACGTTTCGTGGGGAACCAACCCGGGCCAGACCATCACGATCGACGACCTGATCCCTTCACCCGACGATGCCCGCGACGAAGTCGAGCGGGAATCGATCCAACGCGCGTTGACGTACATGGGCTTGCAGGCGGGCACGCCAATGCGCGACGTCGCCGTCGACACCGTGTTCATCGGTAGCTGCACGAACAGCCGGATCGAAGACCTACGAGTCGTCGCCGAGGTTGCCCGCGGCCGCAAGGTCAAAGCGGGGATGCGGACGCTCGTCGTACCGGGGAGCCACGCAGTGAAGGCACAGGCCGAAGCCGAGGGAATCGACCGTGTGCTGATCGACGCTGGCTTCGACTGGCGTGAGCCCGGTTGTTCGATGTGTTTGGCGATGAATCCCGACAAGCTCACTGCGGGCGAACGCAGTGCGAGCACGAGCAACCGCAACTTCGAAGGCCGGCAGGGCAAGGGCGGTCGCACGCACCTCGTGTCTCCCGCGGTCGCGGCCGCGACCGCGATTGCCGGCACGTTCTCGACTCCCGACGATCTCGACTGAGGAGCAACCGATGCAACAAGTTCGTCAACTGACGGGTCGAGGCGTTCCGTTGCGGCGCTCCGACGTCGACACCGACCAGATCATCCCGTCCGACTGGTTGAAGCGGGTGGAGCGCACCGGCTTCGGCGAAGGACTCTTCTCGGAGTGGCGCGAAAGCAGCGACTTCGTGTTGAACCAGGCGCGCTACCGCGGCGCTTCGATCCTCGTCGCGGGACCGAACTTCGGCACGGGAAGCTCGCGCGAACACGCGGTCTGGGCGCTCCAGGACTACGGGTTCGATGCGGTGCTGTCGAGTCGGTTCGCCGACATCTTTCGCAACAACTCGACCAAGACCGGACTGTTGGCGATCACCGTGCCGCAAGACGTGATCGAACGCATTCAGACCGCGATCGACGACGATCCGAGCATCGACATCGTCGTCGACGTCGAAGCCCGCCGGCTTGCGGTGCCCGCCCTCGGCATCGACGTCGACTTCCCGCTCGACGATTTCACGCAGTTCCGGTTCGTCAACGGACTCGACGACATCGGCCTGACGTTGCAACACGACGCGGCCATCACCGCCTTCGAAGAAACCCGCCCCGAATACCTCCCCGTCACCTGAGGCGTCCTTTCGTTGCGCGATGCGCAACGAAAGGACGCCTCAGCGTTCGAGGGTCAGAGGTGTTTGCGGGCCTCGCGTTTCGACAGGGGCGAGAGTTCGGATTCGTGCGCGTCCACGAACGCTCGGACGGCGTCGGGGGCGGACTTCGCGTACTCACGCAGCGCCCAACCGATTGCCTTGCGCACGAAGAACTCTTGGTCGGCCGCTCGTCGCAGGCAGTATCGGAACAGGCGGTCGGCGTCGGTATCGAGCTTGCGGCGCAGTTGATGGATGATCGCGACCCGCGCGAGCCAGAAATCGTCGGCATCGATCCACCGATCCATCTCCCGGTCCAGCGACGGCACCGCGCCAACCAGCACGCCTACCACCGGCGCCAGCGAGTCGACCGTGTCCCACCACGACTTGTGCGTGATCAGCCACTCGAGGTCGGCGAAGACGTCGGCCGACAGCCCGGCGGCGTTGCGCTGGAGCAGATCGCAAGCGGCGTAGTGCAACTCACGCGACGGCCGATTCCACGCCGCTCGGGCAAACTCGACGAGGGCGTGCTCATCGGGTTTCCAACGGTCGAGCACCGCACGTTGGATGCGACGCCGCTCCGGGGCGGGCACACCGAAGAACGGCGCGATGCCCTTCATGTAGGCGGCCATCGCGGCTGCTCGCTCGGCATCACCCGCACGAGCGAACGCCGCACCGAGCGCGTCGACTGCCGCGCTGGCATCCAGCGTCGCCGTCATGCCGTCGCTCGGGTTCCCGTCAGCAACGCCAGCTCGCGCCACTTCCACAGACATTCGACCTGCTCGAACCCGATGTCGCGCAACCAGCCCAGCTGCACGTCGGGTTCGACGAGTTGGTTCGACGGGTCGTCGTCGGCCGGAGCTACCCCGATCGCCGCGAGGAACTCGTGGTGCCGCTCGACCGAGGGCGAGTCGACGTGTTCGAGATTCGCGAACAACCCATTCCCCCGTAGGCGATCGAACACCTCGCCGTACAACGACCGTTGACGTTGTGGCGCGCAGTGATGAATCGCGAAACTCGACACGACGAGATCGAACGAACCGAGGTCGGGGAGCGGGTCATCGAGATCGTGATGCACGAGCTGCACACGGGTGTCGTCCGCGAATCGTGCACCGGCCCGGCGCAGCATCTCGGCGTTGAAATCGAGCCCGACCCCCGACGCCTCGGGAAATCGACCGAGGACGAGGCTGAGCGTGTCACCGTCACCGGTTCCCAGATCGAGCACGCGCGTCACCGAGCGCCCGTCGAGGATCTCGATCAGGACCTCGTAGCCCTGCCTGCGGAACGGGATCGTGTCGCGGTTCGCGAGATACCGCTGGGCCCACTCGTCGTCGACCCAACGATTGACCCGCTCCGAACTCACGGCCCGACCGCAGGATTGCGCTCCGCGCTCCCCCGCAACCGCAGGATCTTGTTCACCGCGTTCAAGTACGCGCGGGCCGATGCTTCCACGACATCGGTGGCGACTCCTCGGCCGGTCACCTTGCGGCCTTCGGCTTCGAGTTGCAACGCGACTGCGCCGAGCGCGTCGGAGCCGCCGGTCACCGATTGCACCTGGAAGTTCGTCAACGTTCCGGACACACCCGCTGCGTCGGAGATCGCGGCGATCGCCGCGTCGATCATGCCATCGCCGCGCCCCGACGCCTCGACTTTCCCACCGTCGCCATCGGCGAGGACCACCGTGGCGCTCGGCTGGCCGGCCGTACCGCCCAGCAACGCCAACTCGGCCAACGAGAAGCGATGGACGACCCCCGTTCCGATCTCTTCGGCCACGATGGCTTCGAGGTCGGCTTCGGTGATGTCGATCTTCTTGTCGGCCAACTCTTTGAATCGCACGAAGGCGTTGTTCAATGCGTCGCCTTGGACGTGCAATCCCATCTTCTCGAGTGTGTCGCGGAACGCGTGCCGGCCGCTGTGCTTGCCCAGGACGATCTGCACCGCTTCTTGGCCCACCGTCGCAGCGTCGATGATCTCTGAAACACTTAACTTTTATTTTTTATTCATCTCATTTTCCCAGACGAGGGGTCCGGGGAACATTGTTTATATTTTAAATTTTAATGAAAATATTCATTTTTTTCTTT
>SXIR01000222.1 GCA_005772765.1 Actinomycetota bacterium | reverse complement strand
CGATGAACTTGTTCGCCGCCGCCGTCGACGGCGCCGGGATGCACGTCGGCTCGGACGTCGTCGTGGCCGACGGCCGCGTTGGCGTCCTGCCGCAAGGTGAGTTCGTGGTCGGGGTACGTCCCGAACACTTCCGTATCGGCGTCGATGGCGAGTTCGCGGCGTCGGTTGAGATCGTCGAATCGCTCGGGCACGAACGCCATGTCCACTGCCGGTTGACCAATGGCGACATGGTGATCGTGCGCGAACCCTCGAGTGCGCCGCTGACCGCAGCCGGCACTCCCGTCAGGCTTGCCGTGGACGCAGGGGAGTGGCACGCGTTCGACCGCCTCACCGGAGCCCGGTTGTCGTGAAGCGAGGTCGCAAGCGGCGCGAAGCCATGCTCGCGTACGCGCTGCTCTTGCCGTCGTTCGGCGTGTTCGGCGTGTTCGTCTTCTATCCGTTCGTCAAGAACATCGAGATCCCGTTTTATCGACGCTCCAGTTGCACGGGATTGGGCGTGCGCCGGCGTTGCGATCGCACGTGGGCCGGATTCGACCAATGGCGTGACATCCTCGGCGGCGACGACTTTCGGCACTCGTTGTGGGTCACCCTGAAGTTCACGCTGATGACCGTGCCCGCCGGAATCGCGTTGGGCCTCCTGCTCGCAGTGGTCGCTCACCAGCGACTGCGCGGCGTCACCATATTTCGCACGATCTTTTCGTCGACGGTGGCGACGTCGGCAGCGGTCGCCTCGGTGATTTTCGTGAGCTTGTTCGGTCCGCAGACCGGCGTGTGGAAGTGGACGATCGAAGGAACGCCGATCCTCCAGCATCCAACCTGGGCGCTGCCGGCTGTCGCTGCCGTCGCAACCTGGCAGAGCATCGGACTTGCGTTCATCGTCATGAGCGCCGGCCTGCAGGCGATTCCTGACGATTTGCTCGAGGCCGCCTCGGTCGATGGTGCCGGGTCCGGTCGCCGACTGTTGCGCATCACGCTGCCGCTCATGACTCCGACGTTGTTCTTCGCGTTCGTGGTCGGTTCGATCGGCGCATTCAAGACCTTTGCCGAGATCGACATCTTGACCCCGGGCGGCGGCACGCGCGATTCGACGAATGTCCTCGCGTATGCCGTGTTCCAGGAGGGCTTCGTATCACAGGACCAAGTACGGGCTGCGGTGTTCGCCGTTGGCCTGTTCGTCTGCGTGTTGTTGCTCACGCTCGCCCAACTTCGACTCGAGCGGCGGGTGAAGTATGTCGGCTGAGTCGAGCAATGCGCCGACTCGACCGGCCCGGGCAGCGATCCGCTACGTCGCCCTCGTCGCGCTCGCAGTGACGATTCTGTTCCCGGTCTACGCGACGCTCGTGAACTCGGTGTCGACCCCGGTCGATGTCAGTCGAGGGTTCCGACTCTGGCCTCGATCGTTCGAATGGGACAACTACTCGCGAGCGTGGAACGACGGCCGGTTCTCCGACTACATCGTGAACACGATCATCGTGACGGTTGCGATCACAGCCGGACAAGTCGTCACTGCGATCGCTGCGGCGTACGCATTCGCGTTCTTGCAGTTTCCGCTGAAACGCACCCTGTTCGTGTTGTTCCTCGTGACGCTGATGATCCCTGGTGAGGTCACAATCCTCTACAACGTCGCAACGATCACGGATTGGGGCGGCAAGAACCAGTACTGGGCCCTGGTCGTTCCGTTCCTTGCGAGCGGATTCGGCGCGTTCTTGTTACGTCAGTCGTTTCTGCAGGTTCCGAGCGAACTGCGTGAGGCCGCGTTTCTCGATGGCTATGGCCACCTGCGCTTTCTCACACGTATCGTCGTGCCGCTGACCCGCCCGGCGATCGCGGCCATGGGCTTGTTCGCGTTCCTGGGAGCGTGGAACCAATACTTGTGGCCGTTGCTGGTCACGACCAACGACTCCCACCGCACGGTCCAAGTCGGGCTCAAACAGCTTGCGGCGGGCAGCGTCGACCAGATCACGGTGACGTTCGCCGGTACGGTGCTGGCGTTCATGCCGATTGCGTTGCTGTTGGTGGTGTTCTCGAAACAACTCGTGCGCGGTCTCGCAGCCGGCGCGGTCAAGGGCTGAGAGAGGTTCGACGATGCGAACGAAGTTGCTGGCGGTATCAATGGCGATCGCGCTCGGCGCGGCGGCCTGCGGAGGGGGAGACGACTCCGACGACGAAGGATCGAATTCAACCGGCGGAACCACGGTTCCCGGTGGGACGGTGCCCGATCTGTCCGACCAGTGTGACCTCGACGCGCTCGAATCGGCCAGCGGTCCCGTCGAAGTCACCTATTGGCACGCGATGACCCGGGCGAACGAGACGACGCTGATTGCGCTCACCGACGAGTTCAACGCGGCGCAGTCCGATGTCGTCGTGAGTCTCGTGAACCAGAACTCTTATGAGGACAACTTCACGAGTTTCGACTCGTCGTTCGGGACTGCGGACTCACCCGACCTCATTCAGCTCGAAGACACGGCGCTGCAGCGACTCGTCGACGCGCAGGTCGTCGTCCCGGCACAGGCGTGCCTCGACGCCGACGGTGCAGACACGAGTGACTTCATCGAACGCGTCACCAACTACTACTCCCTGGGTGGCGTGCTCTACCCGATGCCGTTCAACGTCTCGAACCCGGTCTTCTATTACAACAAGAAGGCGTTCGAGGCGGCCGGGCTCGACCCGACCGTCGGCCCCGCGACCTTCGCCGAAGTCCGTGACTTCGCCGAGCAGATCCAGGAGTCAGGCGTGAAGTACGGCTTCGGATTCAAACGCGATCCGTGGGTGCTCGAGCAGTTCTTGTCGCTGGCCGGCGAGTCCTACGTCGACAACGGCAACGGGCGCATCGATCGGGCTGCCGAGGTTGCGTTCGAGACCGACACGGCGCTCGCCGTCTTCGAGTGGTTGCAGTCCGGAGTCGACGACGGCGTGTTCGTGACGAACCCAGCGTCGGGTACGAGCGGCTTCGACAACCTGTTGTCGATCTGCAACGGCGAGAACGCCATGACGATCGACACCAGTGCAGCACTCGGGACCGCAACCGAGGTTCTCGAGTCGGAAGGCTGCAAAGCCGAGGTCGAGATCGGCGTGGCGCCGTTGCCGCTGCCGGATGCTGCAATGGCCGGGGCGGGCGGCGTGCTGGTCGGTGGCGCGGCGAACTACCTGCCGGCCAACGGCGACGCGGCGCGGCTTGCCGGGGCCTATCGGTTTGCTGCCTTCTTGGCGGAACCCGAGAGTCAGGCGAAGTGGGCAGCCGGGACCGGCTACATCCCTGTGCGCAAGAGCGCGGCCGACAGCCAAGTGCTGCAAGACCTCTGGGCTGAAGCGCCAGGATTCAAGGTGGCGTTCGATCAGCTCACGGCGGGCGCCGACAACGTCGCGACGGCAGGTCCTGTGATCGGTGACTACAAGGGCGTGCGGGACGCCCTCACCGAGGCGTTGGAGTCGTTGTTGGTCGACGGCGCCGACCCCGCCGACGTCCTCGCCGACGCGGCTGCGGCAGCAAACGAACGCATCGAGGCCTACAACAACACCGTCTGACCGATGACGTCCCTCTCGTTGCGTTAGACCGAACGAAGGGAACCTCAGGCGACGCATGCCGCGCTGAAGGCGGCCACGGCGCGTTCGATCTGGGCGTCGGTGACCACGAGCGGCGGCATCCAGCGCACGATGTTGTTGTTCGTGCCGCAGTTCATGAACAAGACGCGGTGCTCGCGCCGGGCGGCCTCGATGATGCGCGCGACCGTCGCGGCGTCGGGGCTGCCGTCGGCGTTGGTGAACTCCGTCGCGACCATCAGGCCACGACCGCGGACGTCGCTGAGCCCGGCGTGGTCGGTCTGGAGCGCCCGCAGCGCAGTTCGGAGCTGCTCGCCTCGATCGAACGCGTTCTCGACGATTCCGTCGTTGGTGAGGACATCGATCGTCGCGAGTGCAGCGGCGCACCCGATCGGATTCCCGCCGTAGGTGCCACCGTGGCTGCCCTGGATCCATTTGCCCATGAGGTCGGCCGACGCACCAATCCCCGCGATCGGAAAACCGCTCGCGATGCCCTTGGCAAACACCATGATGTCGGGGCGCACCCCGGAATACTCGATCGCGAACATCTTGCCGGTGCGTCCGAAACCGGATTGCACCTCGTCGGCGACCAACAAGATGCCGGTCTCGTCACACAGTTCGCGCAAGCCCTCGAAAAAGGTGTCGGGTGCGGGGATGTAGCCGCCCTCGCCCAGTACGGGTTCGATCACGATCGCGGCGGTTTCGTCGGGCGCAGTCTGGCTCTTCAGCAGGTGACGAAGGGTCGACAGCGCCCGTCGGCTGGCTTCGTCTTCGTCGACGCCCCACTCGAACGCGCGCGGAAACGGGGTGACGAAGATTCCCGCCGGCAGCGGTTGGTAACCGACCCGGTACCCCGTCTTGCTCGTTGTCATCGCCATCGTCAGCATGGTGCGGCCGTGGAAGCTGCCGTCCATGACGATGACGTTGGGACGATGGGTGGCCTGGCGGGCGAGTTTGACCGCAGCTTCGGTGGCTTCGGCACCCGAGTTCGAAAAGAAGAACTGGTCGATGCCGTCGGGCGTGATCTCGAAAAGTCGATCGGCGAGTTGGCCGACGATGGGATTGCGGTAACAGTTCACCTGCGAGTGGATGAACGTTGCCGCCTGCTTCTGGATCGCCGCGACGACCTTGGGGTGGCAGTGTCCGGTGCTCGTGACCGCGATTCCGCTCGTGAAGTCGAGGTACTCGGTGCCATCGGCGAGGAACACACTGCACCCGCGCCCTTCGACCACCGCCAAATCGGTCGCCTGAAACCAGACGCCCGCCAAGTGCTCGCTCATGCCTCAGGACGCTAGATCGTTTTCGTCATCCCGGGAGCCGCTCGAGTGCGCGACGCCAGCGCGCAACGATGACCCGTCAGTGACGACGGACGATGGTGACACTCGCGTTGGCGCCGCGACCGACGGTGTGGGCGAGGCCCACCCGGGCGAGTCCGACCTGCCGAGCACCCGCCTCGCCGCGCAGCTGGTGGACGAGTTCGACAACCTGGCCGAGGGCGCTCGCCCCGAGCGGTTCTCCTTTCGACAGCAACCCGCCGCTCGGATTGACCGGCTGACGACCGCCGAGATGATGTTCGCCCGACCGCAACGCCGCAGCCTGATCGCCCGGCCGGCACAGGCCGAGCTCTTCCCACGCGAGCAGCTCGCGTGCGGCATCGGTGTCTTGACACTCCACGACGTCGACGTCGTCGGGCCCGAGTCCTGCCTGTTCGTAGGCCTGGCTCGCCGCGAGCGCCGACGGCGCGGTGATGGCGGCATCGTCGATTCCGGCCAGCGGCGTCGCTTCGCCGAGCACGCTGCCCGGCAAGTGGCTGCGCAGGCAGGCGGCCGCGAGTTCGACTGATCCGGTGCCGAGACGCGGTGCGGCGCGCAACACAACTGCCGCCGCGCCTTCGTTCGGAGAACACAACATCCACAGATGCAACGGTTCGCACACGACCCGGCTCGCTAGCACCTCGTCGGAGCGCACCGCAGTACGAAACATCGCGTTCGGGTTGTGCACTCCATGGGCGCGGTTCTTCACCACGAGCTCAGCGAGATCCTCCTTGGTGATACCCCGTTCGCGCATCAGTCGTTGCGCCCGCAACGCGAAATAGCTCGGCGTCGCAGCCAAGCCCGCCTGCTCGCGCCACGGCTCGAAGAAGCTCGACCGGATGATCCCCTTGGGCATTTTCTCGATGCCGAACACCAGGACCGACTCGTACTGCCCCGCGCGAATCGCGCCCGCCGCGAGCTGCAGCGCCGCCGCACCACTCGCACAGCCGGCTTCGATGTCGACGATTGGCATCCCGGTACACGCGATCGCTCCCATCACTTTGTGTCCGGCAGCCACACCGCTGTACGCCGTGCCGCAGAAGGCCGCCTCGATGGTCGGATCGCCCGCCTCGCGCAATGCGGCACGGACTGCGACGACACCCATCTGGGTCACCGATGTGCCATCGAACCGGCCGAAGGGATGGATCCCCACGCCTGCGATCTCGACCGGTGTCATCGCGCCACCTCGAACGCCCACGCTGCGACCCCAGGCGCCACCACGTCCGCGACGAGACGCATCCGGGCACCGAACGCGAGTCGCGCCGGATCCGACTCGGTGAGACGCGTGATCACTCGCAACGCCGAGCCGTCGAGTTCGACGACGCCGAACCCATACGGCACCGGCCCCTCATATCCCGGCGGTGCTGTCGTCACGGTCGTCCATCCCCACAGCGACCCGGTCGTTGCGAGTTCGGCCCGCTCGATGTCGAACGCTCCCGTGTACGGACAGCAGTCCTGGAGCGGAAAGTGGTACAGCCCGCTCGACGCGCAGAAACCGCCGACGAGCACGCAACTGCCGTCGACGCGCAGCTCGAACCCGTCGGGCTGGATCGAAGTCATCGGCTCGGCATGGTGCGGGTCCGTCATCCGAGGACCTTCTTGTCGCGCAGATCTGCGAGTTCGTCGTCCGAGAATCCGATCGAGCGCAACACCGCATCGGTGTGCTCGCCCAGGCGCGGCGCGCCAACTGGCACTGCGACGGGTTCCCCGACGAAACGCGGATACGGCGCCTGCTGTCGAACCGGCCCGGCGACCGGATCATCGACGGTGACGACGTCGCCGCGAGCGAGCATGTGCGCGTCGGCGAAAATGTCGGCAGCGGTATACGCCGTTGCGACGGGAACGTCAGCCGCGACACACAGCTGCTCCACCTCGGCCGCCGACAACGACGAGGTCCACGTCGCCACGATTCCGTTGATCTCGTCGTTGCGGGCCGCGCGATCAGCGAGCCGCGCGAACCGCGCATCGGTCACGAGATCGTCTCGGCCCATCGCCGCGCAGAGCCGCGCGAAGTTTGCGTCGCTCCCCGCGACAATGCAGACGTGCTTGCCATCGGCCGTCGGATAATTGTCGAGCGGCGCGCTGTTGGCAAGGCGGTTGCCCTCACGGTTTCGCACCGTACCGAGACGGTCGTACGCCGCGAGCGTCCACTCCAGCACGCGCAACACGCCGCCATACAACGCTGCGTCGATCACCCGGCCCCGTTGACCCCGCCCGCTTTGACCCCGCTCGCTTTGACCCCGCTCGCTTTGACCCCGCTCGCTTTGACCCCGCTCGCTTTGACCCCGCTCGCTTTCGGGCGGGACGTCGCGGGCGTAGAGGGCCGCGCAGGCAGCCTGCGCGGCAAACACGCCCGTGAGATAGTCCGAGATCGTCACACCCACCCGAACCGGGGGCCGGTCGGGATAGCCGGTCAGATGCATCAGCCCGCCGTACCCGATGCCGACCCGATCGAGGCCGGGGCGTTCTCGGTTCGGACCATCCTGGCCGAACATCGAGATGCGGACGAACACGAGGTGTGACGCCAAGTCGCCTGGCGCGAGATTCCAACGCTCGAGCGTTCCGGGTCGGAAGTTCTCGACGACCACGTCGGCGGTCTCGGCGAGCCGACGAAAGATTGCCTGGCCCTCGGCACGGCGTAGATCGATCGTGACGCTCTGACGGCCCCGGCCCTCGACCGCCCAGAACAGCGAATACGGATCGCCGTCGCGATCGTCGACAAACGGCCCGATCCCGCGCATGAAATCGCCAGAGCCGGGCTGTTCGATCTTGATGACCTCGGCACCCTGTTCGCCGAGCAACCCCGCGCAGAACGGCGCCGCGATACGAGTACCGAGATCGAGCACCCGCAGTCCCGAAAGCGGTCCGCTCATCGTTGTGCTACGACCCCGCCTGTTCGCGTTTGACCGCGTCCATGCCGCCAGCCTTGCGGTCGGCGAGTCGGCCAAGCGCGGTCGGGGTGTTGCTCACGAACTGGTGGAGCATGAAGTGATGCCGCCAGCTCTCGCGTTGTCCCTGCGCGTCGAGCATGTGATTGACCGACGCCTTGATGGCCTCGGCAGTGATCGCGGGGACGAGGGCAACTTCGTCGGCCATGGTGCGCGCCGCCTCTGCGAGGTCGGAACGACGAACCACGCGGTTCACGAATCCGAGGCGTTCGGCTTCCGCAGCATCGATGGTTGTCGCGCAGAGCAAGAACTCCTTGGCTTTGCGAGGTCCGAAATCCCACGGTTCGACCAGCAGTTCGACTCCGACGCCGCTCATGCGCGCGACCGGGTTCGAGAACCGGGCGTCGTCTGCGGCGACGACCAGGTCGCACACGCTCGCGAGCATGAGTCCGCCCGCCGCACAAGTGCCTTGCACGGCGGCGATGGTCGGTTTGCGGAAGTCGCGGATGCGAACGAGCTTGTCCCAGTACATGACCTGCTCGTGGCGCAACTTGCCTTCGGGGGTGTCGCGCTGCGACGCCCAGTACGACGTGCCGGCGAGGATCTCCTTCAGGTCGTGGCCGGCGGAGAAATGGTCGCCGTCGGCGGCGACCACCACGACACGAACGTCGTCGTCCGCATCGACAAGGTCGAACGCCGAGTCGATCTCGTCGATCATGTCGGAGTTCTGTGCGTTGCGGGCGTCGGGTCGGGCCAAGGTGATCGTGGCCACGGCACCGTCGATCTCGTAGCGGATCGTGGCGAACGACGACATGAGCGCATCGTAGGTGTGTCCACGCCTGGGGCGCGTCAGCGTGGCGGCTGCGTCGGCCGGACCGAACCCGAAAACGCCTCGGCCCGGCCCGATTCGGTGCCGATGAGCAGTGAGTCTGGAAACGGGAGGCGAGATGGAGCATCCGTCCCAACCAGGATCGGTGCCACCGGCCGAGGCGGTCGGGAGATTGCTCGCGCCGGTTGTCGCAACGCTGCGCGGCGACGACGAGGGCTTCGCATTGTTGATCGGGGCCGCGCTGGGTGATGGAGTCGCAGGCAACCTCGTGGCGGTCGCACCGCGAGTGACCCGCGTGTACCTGCATCTTGCGCCGCCTCCCGACGGGGCAGACGAGATCGTGCGCAGCTTCGCGCCCGCGGCCGCAACCGTGTTCGACAATGACGAAATCGTCGCGGTCGGCGCCGAGTGTCTGCACGCCGCGCACGCGGTGGAGCGACTCGGTGTGTCGTTCGGCAAGATCATCGAGTCGGCGTTCGTCGCAGACGCGCTCGACCACGACGAGTTCCATGCGCTCGAAGGTGCCGTGGCCGCAGTGTGGTGGGCGGCGACTTCGTCGGCGTCGATGCGCGGTTCGGACCCGATCGAGGAGGCTGCCGCCGTCTGCCGTTACGCCGCTCGCCTCGCTGCCTGACATCAAGTCCGCGCGACTGCATCGACGCGTGGCGTTGGGTGTTCTACCTCGGGTGTGGGCGTAGCGATCGGCGCAGCGCCGTTCGGCTCTCGCGGCTAGCGGGGGAGGCCCAGGGTGCGTTCGCCGATCACGTTGCGTTGAATCTCGTTCGTTCCCGCCCAGATCGAACTCGCTTGGTAGTAGAGCCAACTGCGTTGCCACGTGCCATCGCCCGGGTTCTCGGCCGCGCCGCGCCAGAGCGGCGCCGTTTCGCCCAGCACGGCCATCACCGTGTCATGGAGTCGCTTGCTCATTTCGCTCCACCACAGCTTGTTGATGCTGCCGACCGGGCCAAGCTCGCCACCCTTGGCGTGGCGCGACACCGATCGCCAATTGTGGAGGCGGAAAAGTTGGATCTCGACGTAGGCCTGCGCCAACCGCGGACCGATGCGCGGGTCGTCGAGCACGTCGCGCGACGCGGCGAGCCGCCACAGCTCGTCGACGAGTTGGGCATGAATCACA
The DNA here is from genome assembly GCA_005772765.1 of Actinomycetota bacterium. Lineage (GTDB taxonomy): Bacteria > Actinomycetota > Acidimicrobiia > IMCC26256 > PALSA-610 > SXJQ01. Next base: position 1,388 of record SXIR01000222.1, on the reverse strand, counting down.
AGTTGGCGCGGGTTGACGCCGCGTTCGTGGGTCAACGTGGAGTTGGCGATGCGCCAGCCCTCGTTGACCGGTCCGACGACGCGGTCGTCGGGCACGAACACGTCGGTGAGGAACACCTCGTTGAACTCGCGTTCGTCGGTGATCTGCCGGAGCGGGCGCACGTCGACGCCATCCGCGCGCATGTCGACAACGAAATAGGTGATGCCCGCTTGCGGTCGCGCGTCGAAGTCGGTGCGTGCCAGGCATGCGCCCCAGTCGGCGAACTGCGCATAGCTCGTCCACACCTTCTGGCCGTTGAGCACCCAGCCGCCGTCGACACGTGTTGCTCGGGTTCGCAACGACGCAAGGTCACTGCCCGCCTCGGGTTCCGAGAACAACTGACACCAGATCTCCCGCGCCGACACGATGTTCGGCAGGAAACGAGCTCGCTGTTCGTCGGTGCCATGGGCGAGCACGGTCGGTCCGAGCAGGTTCACGCCGATCCGACCGACGAGCTCGGGTGCGCGTGCTGTGGCGAGTTCTTCGGTCACGATGTAGTGCTCGACCGGGCCTCCGCCGCGGCCGCCGTACTGCTCGGGCCAGGCCACACCCACCCAGCGACCTTCCGCAAGTTTCGCTTGCCACGCCCGGCCGAACGCGACCTCGTCGACGAGGTCGTCGAACCGCGGCGGCAACCCGACGCCGTACTCCCACGGCAAGTGCTCACGTAACCAGGCTCGACATTCGTCGCGCAGCGACTGTTCATCGGCGGTCGGCGTCAGATCCATACGAACCGGACTTTAACGACTGCATCAGCCCGTACAGTCGGGAGATGAAACTGACCGCTGCCCACGTGACCGACCTCGAGGACTGGGGGCCGTTGGCGCTCCCGCTCGCCGATCCACTCGGCGCGACCATTGCCACGCGCGGCGTGCAGAGCTGGGCGAGCGACGACGAGAAGACCTCGACGGGGATCTGGGAGTGTGGGCCGGGCCTCTCGGCGTGGGACATGCAGGGTGAAGGCGAGTTCATCCACGTCATCAGCGGCGCGATGATCTGCACGCCCGACGGCGGCGAGCCGTTCGATCTGCACGCCGGCGATTCGATGACCTTCGCGCCCGGCTGGAAAGGCACCTGGAACATCACCGAGACCCTCCGCAAGGTCTACGTGATCTTCCCCGGCTGATCAGGCCGCGGCGTCAGCCGCGGTCGTCGATGGGGACGTAGTCGCGCTGGACCGCGCCCGTGTAGATCTGACGGGGGCGACCGATCTTGGTCTTGTCGCTCTCGTTCATTTCCTTCCACTGTGCGATCCAACCGGGGAGGCGACCGATGGCGAACAGCACCGTGAACATGTCCGTCGGGAAGCCCATTGCTCGATAGATGATGCCGGAGTAGAAGTCGACGTT
>SXIR01000221.1 GCA_005772765.1 Actinomycetota bacterium | reverse complement strand
GTCGAACCGCATCGCGGGAAGGGAGCAGCGACCCGCACCGGGTTGCTCTCGGCATCGACCCCACTCGTCGGATTCTGCGATATCGACTTGGCCACCCCGCTGCCGTCCTTCCTCGAGGTCGCGATCGCAGCGGAACGCGCGCCCGTCCTGGCGATCGGGAGCCGCGACGTCGTGGGTTCACGGTTGTTACGTTCCGAACCAGCGGTCCGCGAGTTTCTCGGGCGCGCCTACAACCGTGCCGTGCAACTGCTGGTCGTTCCGGGCATCACCGACACCCAATGCGGCGCCAAGGTTGCCCGGCGCGACGTCTGGTCGAGCTTTCTCGGTGCATCCGTCGAGGACGGTTTCGCGTGGGACGTCGAAATCTGCGGACTCGCGGCCGCGGCCGGCCACCCGGTCCTCGAGGTCGGAATCGATTGGATCCACGAGGACGGATCGAACATCAACGTGGTGCGTGACGGCATCGCGATGCTCGCCGCGCTCCCCCGGATCCGCCGCACGACGCTTCGGTTCCAAAGGACGCAACGCCGAGCGCGTGTCTTGCGTTGGCAGGATCGTTCGACCGCGGCACTCGTCGCGAGTGCGCTGCGCAGGTTCCCGCCACAGGTCGATGGCCAGTCCGCAACGCTGATCGACCTCGGCGGTCGGGGCCAGGTCGTCGGGCTGCTCGGATGGCATCCCCAGCCGGTGGTGTTGCTGGTCGATGAGACGCCCCGACGCCGAACCCCATTTCCTGTGGTCGTCGGCGACCTGGACTCGGTCCCGATCATCGACGGCAGCGCCGCCGTTGTCCTGGTGCGCGCCGAGCGACTCGATGCCGAACAAGTTGCGGCCGCAGCACGGCTGCTGCGGCCCGGCGGCGTCCTCGTGACGATCGATCACACCACTCCCGCCCGTCAGCTCGGCGGTCTGGCCCGCGACGCGAGGTGTCGAGTCGAACTCGCCACGCCGGTGTTTGCCTGGACGACTCGCGCCGGCCTCCGCTCGGGCCAGGGCCGAGGCGCGCTCGTGTGGACTGCCGTCGAACGGCTCGCCGTTGCCCGACTCGGGTTGCGGATGCCGCGGGGGGCGGCGGCGATGGTCGTCGCACGTAGACTCGCTCGTTCATGACGGACACCGCCACAGACCCCAATCCGCGCACGAGTCGACGACTGACCGGCGAGCGCCCGATGGAGGGCTCGACGCCCGACTCGCTCTTGGCGTTACACGACGCCGGTTATCGCGAGGTGGTCGCTCGGCTCGGTTCGGGCACCGTCCTCGACGTCGGATGTGGCGTCGGCGCCCAGACCCGTCGTCTCGCCGCTCCGGATCGACGTGTGATCGGCGTCGACTACTCATCGGCCACCGCCGTCGATGCCGGACGCAACTTCGGCACCGACACGTTGCACTTTGCGGGCATGGATGGCGGTCGGATCGGTCTGCGCGACGGCGCCGTCGATGCGATCGTTTCGTCGCACATCATCGAACACTTCGTGAACCCCGAGCGTCACGTCGCCGAGCTGGCTCGCGTCCTCGCCGACGACGGCACCGCGTACGTGATCACGCCCAACGCCCCTGCCGATTTCGAGAACCCGTTCCACGTGTACTTGTTCGATCCGCCGCAGCTGACATCGATGCTGCGACTGTTTTTCCACGACGTCGAGCTGATCGGACTCGAAGGTGACGACGTCCTCCACGCCGACTTCGCGGGACGTCGTGCATCGGGCGAAAAGATACTGAAACTCGACCCGTTGAAGCTTCGTCAGCGCGTACCCCGGTCGGCCTACGTGTGGATGTACGAGAACGCACTCCCCCGCATCTACAAGTTCCTCGGATCGGGCAAGAGCGGCGTCGGGTCCGGGATCGACGACTCGCACTTCTTCGTGACCAGCGACATCACGCCGCGAACGCCGGTGTTGTTCGCGATCGCGCACGGACCGCGGCGGTTCCCCTCGGCGTGAGCACCGAGCACGAACTTCGCGCGACATCGGAGTTCTTGCATCGTGAGTTCGGTGCCGACAAATTCGACGACCCGCGGTATCTCCGTTGGTGTTACGAGACCGGCCCCGAAGGCGCGGCGATCCAGGGCATCGTCGACGACGACCACGGACGGTTGGCGACGTACGCGCTGGTTCCGCAGCGTTGGCGCAACGGCGACGAGGTCGCGCGCCTCGGCATCACCGTCGACGCGTGCGTTCGCTCCGGAGCACAACGGTCGGGCGTATTTCGTGCGCTCGCCGCCGACGTGTTCGAACGCTCTGGCAACGCCGGAATCGAAGGCACCCTCACGATCGCCAACGCCAACAGCACCCCGGTGTTCATCGAGAAGCTCGGCATGGTCGCAGTCGGCGGATTGCCCGTCCGGGCGACGGTGCCGGTGCGACGAGGGCCGGATGTGACACAGGTCGCTGCCGACGAAACAGCCCTTGCGGCCATGGCAGAAGACGCGCAGGCGCGCACGACGACGGGATGGGTGCGCGACTGGGACATCGACTCGTTGCGGTGGCGGTTGGCGAGTCCGGTCAACGACTACGTCATCCATCGCGCTGCCGAGTTGTGGTGTATTTCCACCCGGTCGGCTTTCGCGCACGTCCCGGTCGCCGTCGTGCTCTCGTTGATCCCGCGCGCCGGTCGGCGCGACGTCGACGCCGCTCGAGTCATCGGTGCCGTAGGACGACACCACCGCGCACCGATGGTCATCCATGCCGGTCGCCACGCCGACGTCCGCATCCCTGGCGTGGCGGTCCCGCGGCGGCTGCTGCCATCACCACTCAACTTGTTGGTCCGAGGTTTCGGCGAGCGGCCGACCGAATCGCTGCGCGACGTGGCGATCTACGAATTTCTCGATACCGACCATTACTGAACGCAACCTTGCCCCGCTGCCTCGCTGTCCCGGCCGCGCCGAGCCCGAGCCCCGAGTCCTGGCCCGGCAAGGGCACGGGCTGGCAGCGGCCACGCGCGAGGATGGCCGCGTGGCGCCGTCGGGGATCACCTTCACGCTCGACCTCGAGCACCACTGGTACGCCGAGGACCGCAACCGTTTCGTCGCACCTGCGATCGCCCTGCTCGCCATGGCGGACCGAGCGGGCGCTCGCGGCACCGTGTTCGTGCTCGGCGAGGTCGCCGACTCCCACCCTGACCTCGTACGAAAGTTCGCGGACGCTGGTCACGAGATCGCGTTGCACGGATACCACCACACACCGCTGCCCAAACTCGACGTCCAACAGATGCGCGACGACATCGTCCGCGGCAAGGCCGTCCTCGAGTCGTTGACCGGCCAGGCCTGCGTCGGCTACCGGGCGCCGTACTTCTCGTTGACCCCGGCGTCACGCGCCGTCGTCCCGGTCCTCGCCGACCTTGGATTCAGCTACTCGTCGAGCGTGCTCCCGGCTGCGAGCCCGCAGTTCGGGTGGCCCGGCGCACCGACCACGCCGTTTCGGTGGGCCGAAGGCCTCGTCGAACTCCCCGTGCCCGTGGCCTTGTTCTTCGGTCGGGGCTTGCCGTACCTCGGTGGCACCTACCTGCGCGTGCTGCCCACGTGGTTCACCTCGTTGGGTTTGCGGCGCGGTGCCGATCAACTGCACTGGACCTACACCCACCCCTACGACCTCGACGACGACGAACCGTTCACCGTGATTCCACAGTTGGGCCGGGCGCAGAGTCGATTGTTGTGGATCCGACGACGCTCGATGATGGCGCGCACGGAGCGTCTGCTCGGTGCGGCGCCCGGCCGCCCGCTCGCCGAACGTGTCGCCGACGAACTCACCGACGTCGCCGTGGTTGCTTTGTGATTCGTCGACCGACGATCTGGATCCTCGCTGCGGTGCTCGCGGTGGGCGCGGTACAGATGTTGTTCACGGTCAAGGTCGATCCGCACGTTCAGTGCGTTCCGGCGGCTGACGTCGACGCTGCGCTGGCTGCACGAGCGGTCGCGCCGCAGGAGCGTTGCTTGTCGGATGCGACTGCCTACCACCTCCTCGCCGACGAACTCGCGACATCGGGCCGGTACTTGCGTCCGTTCGACCACGTCATCTTCGACCTCGAACGTCCGACCGCCGAGTACCCGCCGCTGTTTCCGTTTGCGCTGTCGATGCTCGATCGGATCGGCCTCGACTCGGTCGCGCGTCAACAACTCGTCTTCGGGGCGTTCATGGCGATGGCGGCCGCGGGTGCGGCAGCGCTGCTCGCCCGACGTCTGGGTCTCGCCGACGCCGGCTGCGCGCTCGTCGCGCTCGCGGTGGGATGCCAGCCGCTGCTCCTCCAAGCCAACGCGTTGCTGATGACCGAGGGGATGTTCGCGGCGATCGTCGGCTGCTTGTTGGTCGCCGCCGCGCGACTGCGCGACGCACCGAGCGGGCGACGAGCGGTCAGCGTCGGCGTGCTGCTGGGCCTGGCTGCGCTCACCCGCGGCGAGGGCCTCATCTGGATGCCGATCGTGGCGCTCTCGATCGCGTTGCCGTTCCGCAAGCCGAACCTTCGCCTCGCTGGCGTGGCCGTACTCATCGCCGGAGCCGTCGTCGCGCCCTGGACAGCGCGCAACCAGGCGCGGTTCGACGAGGTGGTTCCCGTGTCGAACAACCTCGGCACGGTGCTCGACGGCGCGAACTGTCCGTTGACGTATTCGGGCCCGACGATCGGTGCGTGGCGCTCCACCTTCGTGCCGGGCTCGACCGACCGCGATCGTCCGTGTTTCGCCGGCTTCGCCATCGAGGAGGCAGCGTTCTCGGAGGCCGAGGCCGCCGCCCGAGCCCGTCGTGAGGGACTCGACTACGCGTTCGACCACCCCGGCCGCTGGCCCCTCGTCGCCGTCGCCCGACTGGGACGTTCGTTCGGGGTGTGGAATCCCAGCCAACAGGTCGACCTCGAGGTGTTGGAGGGTCGGGCGCGTCGATGGCAATGGGCCGGCACCGTTGCGTGGTGGATCACCGCACCGCTCGCAGCCATCGGACTCGTGCAACGCATCCGCCGCCGCGACCGCCATGTCGCCGTCGTGCTCATCCCCATCGTCGGCGTCGCGCTCACCACGCTCGTGACCTACGGCAATCAGCGGTTCCGCGCGGGACTCGAACCAACTGCGATCGTGCTGGCGGCGTTGGCAATCGCATCGTTCGTGCGTCCTGGGTGGGCCGGTGATGGCCCGGAATCGCTGACGACAGCTTCAGGGTCGGTTCCCGACCCGGATCGACCCGTAGCATCGCCGCTCGCATGAGTCGCCGGTCTCGAACTCGAGTTTCCCGAACCGCATCGCTGCGGATCAACGACGCGGTCGATCGATGGCTGCCGCCGGCACTGCGCGACTCTCGCCTCATTGCCGGATTGGTCCGCCGGAGCTACGACCAGCTTCCGATCGACATCAACGATCTGAAGAGCCGTGCGTTCTACCTCTCACGGGCCGAGTACTCGGGCTTCTACCAATCGTTACGATCGAAGGTCGACCAGGGCGAGACCGACCTCACACCCGACTCGCTGGCCGGCGTCGTCGACGCGGTGGTCGGCGATTCCGTCCTCGACGTCGCGTGCGGGCTGGGGTTCTTGGCTGAACGGCTCGCGGCCGACGGGCGTGAGGTGACCGGCGCCGATGTGGCGGTTCGCGCGGGGAGGCGCGGCACCGCAGCATCGGTGCGATGGTGTGAGGCAAACGTCGAGGAGCTGCCGTTTCGCGACAACGCATTCGACACGGTGGTGTCGACCCACACCCTCGAACACGTCCAACACCTTCGCGAGACGCTCGACGAGCTCCGCCGGGTTGCCGCCCGCCGCATCATCGTGGTCGTCCCGCGCCAACGGCCCTACCGCGTGACGTTCAATCCGCATATCCACTTCTTCCCGTACGAGTGGTCGTGGCTCGCATGGTCGGGCACGAGTCGCCCCCACACGCTGAGCCTGCGTGGCGGCGACTGGCTCTACGTCGAAGATCAGCTGACCTGAGCACAACTAACCTGTGCCCATACGCACGCTTGCGGTCATCCCCGCGTTCAACGAAGAGTCGTCGCTGCCTGCGACACTGCGCGAACTGCGCGCGGCAGCGCCCGAGCTCGCGGTCGCGGTGGTCGATGACGGGTCGACCGATGCAACCTCGGCGGCGGCGCGCGCTGGCGGGGCCACGACGTTGCGCCATCCGTTCAACCTCGGGGTTGGTGCCGCCGTCCGGACCGGCCTTCGGTACGCGCTCGAACGCGATTTCGATCGGGTGGTCGTCGTCGACGCCGACGGCCAACACGACGCGGCGGGAATCGCGGCGCTGTGCCGAGCGCTCGACGACGGCGCTTCGGTCGCGCTGGGATCCCGATTCGGAACCGGTTCGCCGCATTACGACATCGGCGCCATGCGCCGTCGCGGCCAGCAGCTCCTGGCCGGCGTCGTTCGCCGCCTGACCCATCGCGAGCTCACCGACGTCACGTCGGGCTTTCGAGCCTTCGATCGCAAGGCGCTCGAGTTCTTGGCCGCCGAGTACCCCGCCGAGTTCTTGGCCGATACGGTCGAAGTCTTGCTGAAGTGTCACGCAGCGGGTCTGGCCATCGTCGAAGTACCGATTGCGATGCGGCCACGATCCGGTGGCCGCCCTTCGAGCCGACACCTCAAGTTGCTCATCAACTATCTGCGTCTGTTGATCGGTATCGCGAGTTGGCGTTGGCGGCGATCCATTGGCGGTTCGTCATGAGCACCCGTGCCCACATCGTCGTCATCGTCGCGACGGCGATCACCATCGGCGTGATTTTCCGTCTCGTTCGACTCCAACAGCTCCGCAGCAAGTACGCGCTGCTCTGGCTGTCGATCGCGATCGTGTTGGTCCCGCTTGCGGCGTGGCCGCGCCTGCTCGAATGGTTGTCGGCTCGCTTGGGCATCGCATACGCGCCGACGACGTTGTTGCTTGCTGCGTGCGCCTTCTTGTTCGCGGTCGCCGTGCACTTCTCGTGGGAGCTGTCCCGACTCGAGGCTCGGACCCGGACCCTGGCCGAAGAAATCGCCCTGTTGCGGACCCGGCTGGAGGAGCCGTCCGAGTCGCGTCCAACCGACGCGCTCCCACCGTTGCTGCGTGACGCCGAGTAGCGTCGCCGCGGTGGCCGCCCGGAGTTTCTGGTATCGGCTGGGTGCCATCACGTGCGTCGCGTGGATCGTGCGCGTCTTCTACGTCTGGAACTGGCGCAAAGACCCGGTCGCGGTGGCCGTCACCGGAGCGAACGACTCGGCCTACTACCACCACGCCAGCCGGCTGCTCGCCGACGGCGAGGGATTCCTCAATCCGTTCTTCTCGGCGTCGGGGATCCCGTACCAATCAGCTGACCACCCACCGCTGTACCAGCTGTTCCTCGCGGGATTCGCGAAGCTCGGCCTCGACAGCAGTACGCAGCAACTCCTGCTGACCACGACGTTCATCGGCACACCAACGGTTTGGTTCACTGGCCTCGCGGGTCGTTCGTTGTTGTCGCCGACGACGGGACTCCTCGCCGCGGCGCTCGCCGCGGTCGCTCCGAACGTGTTCTCGTGGGACGGCATGTTGCTGTCGGAGCCGTCCGCGATGTTGTTCGTCACGATCACGATCTGGGCGGCGTACCGGTACTGGCACACCCCGACGACTCGCGGGGCCGTCGGGCTCGGCGCCAGCGCTGCGGCCGCCGCGATGTGCCGTGCCGAGCTCGTCCTCCTGCTCGTGCTGCTCGTGCTGCCGTTGGTCGTGCGCCACGGCCTTGCCGACTGGCCCGCTCGCCTCCGTCGGCTCGCAGCCGCTGGGCTCGCCGCGCTCGTGATCATCGGTCCGTGGGTCGGATACAACCTCACCCGCTTCGAGGATCCCGTCTACCTCTCGGTCGGCGCCGAGATCACGATGGCCAGCGCCACCGGCGACGACACCTACTACGGACCGGGAACGGGTTACTGGAGCTTCTTTGCGGCGTGCGCCATCCGCGATCGGATCCGCGACGAACACCCGCCGAAGTTCGTGGTCGACCGCGGCGAGCTCCGCGCGGTGACACCCACCGATCTCGCCGAGCGATCTGCCTGCGACAACAACCCCGACTATCGCGAGCTGCCCGTGCTCGATCAATCGCAGGAAGCGCCCTTCTTCGGCGAATACGTCGGCGACTACGTCGGCGAACACCTCGACCGGCTGCCCGTCGTCGTCATCGCTCGCGTCGGTCGCGTGTTCTACCTGTGGAACCCGAGCCACGTCGTGCGGGCCGACTGGTCGCTCGAAGGTCGCGAACGGTGGGTCACCCATCTCGGGTGGTGGACCTTCTACCCACTGGCCGGGCTGGCGCTGATCGGGAGCCGACACCTGCGCCGAGCCGGCGTCCCGCTCTATCCGACCGCTGCGGTCTTCGTGACGGTCCTCGCCGCCACCGTGCTCGCCTTCGGCACCCCGCGGTACCGGGCCTCGGCCGAAACGGCGTTGTGCCTGCTCGCCGCCGTCGGGATCGTCGCGCTGCGGGACCGCTTCCGACGTCCCGAGGAGGCCCCGGCACCACCGGTAGCCTGACCAACCCATGGCCGCAGCCGCCCACCGAGTCCCCGACCGCGTCGGTGCGGCTGACTTCCCGTGCTTCGACGGTCTCCGGGCCATCGCGGCGGTCTCGGTTGCCATCACCCACGCCGGGTTCGTCAGCGGCTTCAACATCACGTCGGACACGTTCGGGCCCCTGACGGCACGTCTGGACATCGGTGTCGCGATCTTCTTCGTCATCTCGGGTTTCTTGCTCTACCGCCCCTTCGCCGCTGCACGTCTCACCAACGAGGCCGGACCCGCGGTCTTGCCATACGCCCGGCGCCGAGCGTTGCGGATCTTCCCGGCCTACTGGGTGGCGCTGACCGCCGTGCTCCTGATTCCGGCGCTGCGCTGGAACAACGACGGAGCGAACGTCGATGGCCTCGACTGGGTCGCGCACTACTCGCTCGTGCACACCTACCACCTGCGATTCGACCTCATTCCCGTCCAACAGGCCTGGACGCTCGTCACCGAGATCGCGTTCTATGTGATGCTCCCCATCTGGGCCGCCGTGCTCCGCCGGTTCTCGGGCACGCCGCACCAACGCCTGCGTCACGAGCTCATCGGCCTCGGCGTGTTGTTCGGGATCGGTCTTGCGAGCCGGACGTTCGTGCTGTTCGCCATCGACAACCCGGCCTGGCGCGGGACGATCAACTTGTGGCTGCCGCCCCGCCTCGATCACTTCGCGCTCGGCATGTTGCTTGCCGTTGGCTCGGTGTGGTTCCGGGAGCACAACCGCGAGCCTGCGTGGGCTCGCCATCGCGTCTTTCCGTACGCGAGTTGGGCAGTCGCGGCGCTGACGTTCTGGTACATCTCGTTCGGCTTCGGGCTCCAGGACTACCGAGGCCAAGGCTTCTTCTCACTCCGCCAGGAGTGGTTCATGCTCTTGCTGTGGGGGATCGTTGGCGTCGCTACGGTCGCGCCCGCCGTGTTCGGTGACCAGTCGAGCAGTGCGATCCATCGCCTCTTGCGCGTCCCGCCGATGGTCTACTGCGGAATGATCTCCTACGGGATCTATCTCTGGCACGAAGCAGCCTTGGACTTGCTGATCCGGTGGAAGGATCTCGAGGTGAACGGTCTCATCCGCCCCTACGGTCTCCCACGCGTGAGCGCCTTCATGTTCGCGATGACCATCCCCCTCGCCGTCGCGTCGTATCGCTTGATCGAGCGCCCAGCGCTATCCCTCAAATCCCGACCGGTGCGGCAATGGTTCAGCCGCCGAGGAGTTCCTGCATGAGTTTCGCGATCCGCAACGAACGCACGCGCTTGGTGCTGTTCTCGTTCTTGATGTTGTTCGTCGAGTTGGCACTCATTCGCTGGGCCGGCAGCAACGTGTTGTACCTGAGCTTCTTCTCGAACTTCGTGCTCCTCGGCGCGTTCTTGGGCATCGGACTCGGGTTCCTTCGAGCCAAGGCAACGCGCGATCTCAGCGTGTACGCACCCGTTGCACTGGGTGGGCTCGTGGTGTTCATCGCCGCGTTCCCCGTGAGCGTCATCTCGACCGGGTCGGAACTGCTCTTCTTCGGGAGCGAGCTGCGGCCCGACGGTCTGCCGCGCGAGATCGTGTTGCCGATCATCTTCTTGGCCGTCGCGATCACGATGACGCTCATCGGCGAAGCGGTCGCGAGGTCCTTTTCCAAGCTTGAATCGCTCGAGGCCTACAAGTACGACCTCATCGGCAGTTTGATGGGGATCGCCGCGTTCACGGCCATCTCGTTCTTGCGGCTTCCGCCGATCGCGTGGGGCACCGTCGCCGCCATCGTGTTCTGCTGGCTGCTGTTCCCCGACGCGGATGCATTGCGGCGAGTCGTCACGGTGATCCCGCTGATCGTCGTCGTCGTCGTTCTCGGGTTCGAATCGTTCAGCGACGGCAACAGTTGGTCGCCCTATTACAAGGTGAGCACCAAACAGGTTGACGACGTCACCCAGATCGACGTGAACGGCGTGCCGCACCAGGTGATGTGGCCCGTCGACTCCGACGCCGGGCAGCTCTACCGCAACACCTACGAACTCGTACCCGACGACCTCCCCGAGGGTGACGACATCTTGATCATCGGGGCCGGGAGCGGCAACGACGTCGCCATCGCGCTGGCGAGCGGGGCAGCCCACATCGACGCCGTCGAGATCGACCCGCGCATTCGTGACCTCGGAGTGAGCCGCCATCCGGATCGGCCCTACGACGACCCACGCGTCACCTCCCACATCGACGACGGTCGCGCGTTCGTCGAACGGAGTTCGAAGCAGTACGACTTGATCCTGCTCGCGCTCCCCGACTCCATCACGTTGGTCAGCGGACAGTCGTCGCTGCGACTCGAGAGCTACTTGTTCACCCAGGACGCCGTCGAGTCGTACCGCGATCGACTCGCACCCGGCGGCGTGTTCGCCATGTACAACTACTACCGCGAGCCGTGGCTCGAGGACCGTTACGGGGCCACACTCGCTGCAGCCTTCGACGAGCCGCCCTGCCTGGTGAATCGACCTGGCTTCACACCGGATTCGAGCTTCGGATATCTCGCGGCGAGCAACGACTCCGGCCGCATCACCTGTCCCGGGCCGCTCTGGGAGGCCAGCGCGGCGACGCCGGAACCGGCCACCGACAACCACCCGTTCCCGTACCTGCGCGAGCCCACAATTCCGACCTTTTACGTCGTGTCCTTGGGGCTGATTCTGTTGGCCTCGCTCGCACTCGTTCGGGTCGGCGCCGGACCGTTCCGCCGGATGATTCCGTTTGCCGACCTGTTCTGCATGGGCGTCGCGTTCTTGCTCCTCGAAACGAAATACGTCGTGCAGTTCGCGTTGCTGTTCGGCACGACTTGGGTGGTCAACGCCTTCGTGTTCGGTGGCGTGCTGTTGTCAGTCCTGCTCGCCGTTGCGGTGTCGAAGCGATTCACCATCAAGCGGCCGGCGTGGCTCTATGCGCTCTTGCTCCTGGCCGTCGTCGTGGCGTACGTCGTTCCGTTGTCGTCGCTGCTCGAACTGTCGTTCATTCCCCGATTGATCGTGGCCGTGGCCTTGGCCTTCTTCCCGATCTTCACCGCAAACCTGGTGTTCTCCGAGCGGTTCAAGAGCTCCGGTGACTCGACGACGGCGTTCGGTGCGAACCTGCTCGGCGCGATGTTCGGAGGCGTGTTGGAGTACGCCGCGCTGATCACCGGCTATCGGTTGTTGCTCGTGATCGTCGCGCTGTTCTACGGGCTTGCGTTCTTGCTCGGACGTCGCCACCTCAGCACGAGCGGAGCGTCGGCCTGACCATGTTCCGATTGCTCGATCGCTGCTCGCCGCGCACCAAGACCGTCCTCGTGTGGATCGTTCTTGCGGTCGGTTTCTTGCTGCCGCTGCGTGGATTGCTCCGGAGCCAAGGGCCGCCCATGGAAGAGGGCTTCATGCTCGTCTTCCCTGAAGAGGTGCTACGGGGCAAGATCGCCAACGACGACTTCTTGCACCTCTACGGGCCTGGGAGCCTGTGGTGGCTGGCGGCGACGTTCAAGGTCTTCGGCACGACGCTCGAAGTCGAGCGCCTCGCGGCGCTCGCACAGATGGTGGCGGTCGTGGGCGGTGTGGCCGGCATCGCTCGACGCTGGGGACGGTCGCTCGCCCTGATCTGCGGCGGGATCGCACTCGTCATCATCGTGCCGCCGATCGGCCTGACTGCGCTGGCCTGGGTCGGCGCGGTGGGCCTCGGCGTGTGCGGCATCGTCGCCGCGACCGAGTCGTTGCGCCCGGGGCGCACGCCCGACAGCGCCCGTCGACACGCTCTGTACGGTGGACTCCTCTTCGGCGCGGCATTGCTGTTTCGCGCCGATCTGGTCGTTGCCGTTGGTCTCGCCGGCCTGGCGTTGTGGCGCGTCTTCGATCGGCCTCGTCGCCGAGCGCTGCTGGGCGGCACCGCAATCGGTGTCGCGCCGTACCTCGCGCACCTGCTCGTCGCAGGACCGTCGAATGTGTTCCACGGCATGGTCATCGAGCCGGTCTTCGATCTCCGTGGCGGGCGCCGCCTGCCGGTTCCGCCCTCGTTCACGCATCTGCAGGGTTTCTTGCAAAAAGCGGGTGACTTCGGCCGCGAGGGGAAGCTGCCGTGGCCGATTCCGACGTTGCCCGCGTCGGCCCAGATCGCGTTGTGGTTCTGGACGTTGCTCGCCACCGCGCTGTACGTGTTGGCGATCGCCGTGCGGCGTCAACGACGCGCGCCGGGATCGTTGCGCAGCGCGACCTTGCTCGCCGTCGCGATGTTCGGGATCGGCATCTTGCCCCAGGCATTGCAACGCGCCGACAGTGCCCACCTCGCCTGGGTGTCGTGCGTTCCGCTGGCCGTATTACCAATCGCGATCCGAGAACATCTGGAGGGGCGTTACGGCCTGTCGTGGACCGCGCGGCGGATCAGCTTGACCGCCGCGACACCGGTGGTGCTGTTCATCTCGTTCGTCATCCCTCGTTACATCTTGAACACCTACGCCGACTACTCGGTGCAAACGTTCGGTCGGCATCGTTACGCCTACGAGATCGAGCGTGGCGATCGCCGCTTCTACTACGGGCGCGCCGAAGTACGCGACGCGGCGCAGCTCGAGCTCATACCGGCAATGGACCGGGTCGTGCGGCCGGGAGACTCGTTGATCGTCGGCCCGACCGATTTCCGGCGAACGCCGTACTCGGACGCCTACCTCTACTACCTGTACCCCGAACTCGAGGTCGGCACGCACTACATCGAAATGGACCCCGGCGTGGCCAACGCCGAAGACTCCAAGATCGTCGACGAACTCGCCGAAGCGGATGTCTTGGTGCTGTCGTCGGTGTGGTGGGACTGGATCGAACCGAACGATTCGGCCGTGTCGATCGACAACGGAGCGAACGAGGTCGTCGTGTCCCGGTACGTCTGTCTCGGCGAGTACGGGCTCCTGCCGCCCGAGGCGCCTGCACCCATGGACTTCTTGTACCAGCTCTGGATCCGCGCCGAGTTGGCGGAGTCTCGGGGTATCGAGACCGGAAACTGTGACCAAGGCCTCGCCCAGACACCCTTTCCGGCGCCCGGACCCGAGTAACGTCTCCCGCCGTGCGCACGCAGGTCAACGTCCCGACGTTCAACGAAGCCGAGAACATCGAGGAGTACCTGCGCCGCACGCGCGCCGCAGCTCCGTCGGTCGACATTCTCGTGCTCGACGACAACAGCCCCGACGGCACCGCCGACATCGCGGACCGCATCGCCGACGAGCTCGGACAGATCGAAGTGCTCCGTCGCCCGTCCAAGCGCGGTCTAGGCGCCGCGTACCGGGCCGGGTTCGGAGTCGGCATCGACCGCGGCTACGAACTCATCTGTCAGATGGACGCCGACTTGAGCCACGATCCGGCCGCGCTGGCGAGCTTGCTCGCGGCGGCCGAAGGCGGTGCAGGGCTCGTCATCGGCAGCCGCTACATCCCCGGCGGATCGGTCCCGCACTGGCCTGCGCACCGTCGCGCCGCGTCCAAATACGGCAACCTCTACGCCCGGGCGATGCTCGGCTACGACGTGAAGGACTCCACCAGCGGCTTCCGGGTGTTTCGTGCCTCGGCGCTGCGGGCGATCGAGTTCGATACGACGAAGGCCAACGGCTACCTGTTCCAGATCGAACTCGCGTACCGAGTCGCGTTGTGCGGCCTCGAGATCGCCGAAGTGCCGATCACGTTCACCGATCGAGTCCGTGGCCATTCGAAAATGAACATGAAGGTCGTCGGTGAGGAAATGGCATTCGTTTCGTGGTGGGGAGTGCGCGATCGCATCCGGCCGCACTGGCGAGGTGCCCGCCTGAAGCCCGCGCTGGGCTCCGGGCTCCGTGACGTCGACGCCTGACGGCGTCGGAAAACTCGCTCAGCCTTCGCCGCGCTGGCGCGCTGCCGCGGCCTCGTCGATTGCGGCACGGGGCAACACCGGGGCGTCCCGCCCAGATTTCGGCGTGTCACTCCCGACTTGTTCCTCGTGATACTCGGCTTCGACGTTGACCGTCCACACATCGTGGTCGGCACCGAGGATGTTCTCGACCGACAGCATTGCGGTCAGCATCGAGTGATCCTGGGTGTTGTACTTGTGCATACCGTTTCGGCCGGTCGGCATGATGTTGGGCGCGTTCGCCGCGATCCATTTCCGCAGCACCTCGACGTTGCCTTGGTAGAACTCGTCGTAGACCGGGTACGCCTTCGGCATGCGCACGACGTAACCGGCTTCGACCTTCGACGCGTCGGCCAACTTCAGGTGTTCGATCTCGCGTTTGCCCTGTGCGATCAAGTCGTCGTCGGACTTCGTCCAGGTCTCGTCGCCTTCGTTGACGAAGAGTTCGAGGCCGAGACAGGTCCGCCCTTCTTTGACGAGGTAGGGCGACCACGAGCCGAAGTTCTGGATCCGCCCGACCTTCACACCCGGGTCGTGGATGTAGATCCAGTTGTCGGGGAACGAGTACTCCTGCGGCACCACCAACGCAACGGTGATGAAGTCCCGGTAGGTGAGGCCCTCGGCCGCGGCGAGCACCTCGGCCGGTGGCGGCGGGTCGAGCGCCCGAATCAGGTCACGAAACGGCATCGACGAGATGACGTGATCGGCCGGGAAGTTGCGTTCCTGGCCGTCCACGATTGCGGTGACCGACCGGGCTAGACCATCGGCGTGGTGCACCGTGACGACCCTCGAGTCGTATTGCAGCGAGCAGCCCCGTTCGGTGACGATCTGGGCCGCCTTCTCCCACATCTGGCCCGGGCCGTACTTCGGGTAGTTGAACGTGTCGATGAGCGAGGTGACCTGCGCGCCCTTGCTGCGTCGCTGCTTGATCACCTTCGGAGTCATGGCGTCGATGACTGCGGTCATCAGCGACATGCCCTTCACGCGCTGTGCACCGAAGTCGGCCGACAGCTTCTTCGTCGGCACACCCCAGACCTTCTGGTTGTAGGTGTCGAAGAAGTGGCCGTACAGGCGCCACCCGAACATGCTCACGTAGAAGCCTTCGAGGTTGCTGGTGTCCTTCGGTGGGCGGACCTTCGCCCAGGCATACGAGAGGACGCAGCGAATTGCCTCGATCAACCCCAGGTTCCGCAACGCATTGACCGGCTTCAAGGGGTAGTCGTACAGCTTGCCGCGGTAGTAGATGCGGCTCATTCGTGGGCGCTGCAAGAACTCGTCGGCGCCGAGGATCTCGAACCAGAGGTCGTCGACCGGTTTCACCTTGGTGAAGAATCGGTGCCCGCCGATGTCGAAGCGCCAGCCGTCGCGTTCGACGGTGCGGCTGATGCCGCCGACGATGTCGTCGGCTTCGAGGATCGTGCTCGACACGCCGCTCTTCGAGAGTTGGTACGCCGCGGTGAGCCCGGCCGGACCCGCGCCGATCACGACGATGCGCGGTGACGTGGATTCGCGGGCCGAGGCGCTGTCGGTTGTC
>SXIR01000220.1 GCA_005772765.1 Actinomycetota bacterium | reverse complement strand
GTCGGTGCACTACGTCGAAGGCTGTTCGGCGCCGGTGTATTCGAGCGATTCGTTGCACTCGGCAGTCGTCGAACTCATCGCGAAACCGGGCGCCCACATCCGGTACACGACCATCCAGAACTGGTCGCCGAACGTGTACAACCTCGTGACGAAGCGCGCCGTTGCCGAGGCCGAGGCGAAGGTCGAGTGGATCGACGGCAACCTCGGTTCGAAGTTGACGATGAAGTATCCGGCCGTTGTGCTCACGGGCCCGAAGGCGCACGGTGAGGTCTTGTCGGTCGCCTACGCCGGCCCCGGACAACACCAAGACGCCGGGGCGAAGATGACCCACGTCGCCCCCGAGACGACATCGATCATCGACTCCAAGTCGATCAGCAAGGACGGCGGCCGCACGACCTACCGCGGTCTCGTGAAGGTCGAACCCGGTGCATACGGCGTCAAGAGCCATGTCCGCTGCGACGCGCTCATTCTCGACGAGCATTCGCGCAGCGACACCTACCCGTACATGGAAATCGACGAGAAGGATGCGCGCGTCGGTCACGAGGCCAGCGTGAGCAAGGTCGGCGAGGAACAACTCTTCTACCTCATGGCGCGAGGCCTCACCGAGCAACAGGCGACGGCCATGATCGTCAACGGGTTCATCGAACCCGTGACCAAGACATTGCCAATGGAGTACGCCGTCGAGTTGTCGCGCCTGATCGAGCTGAGTATGGAAGGCGCCGTCGGCTAGGTCGATCATGATCAAGGCACATCACTTCACTGCGGATACCTCGCGCGCGTTGGGCGGTCCTGACTGGTTGGTCGCCCGTCGCCTCGCGGCGATCGAACAACTCGACGACGCGATCTGGCCCACCCCAGGCGAGGAAATCTGGCGTTACTCGCGCATCGACGAACTCGATCTCGATCGCTATCGACCGGTGCCGATCGAAGAGATCGGACCTCCGGGTGCCACCAACGCCCCGGGCGGTGGGCCCCTGGCGCGCGAGGCGGGCACGACGTCGGGTCTCGTCGTCGTGCGCGACGGGCGAGTGGTGCGACAAGAACTCGCTCCCGAACTCGAAGCCCAAGGTGTCCGAGTCTGCGGATTGGCAACGTGCGGCTCCGACGACGAAGTCCAGGCGATTCTGGGCAGCGTGGCGAGCGCCTCGCCGGATGCGTTCACCACGCTGCACGACGCGTTCATGCCGGGTGGCGCGTTGGTCTGGGTCCCCGATGGTGTCGTGGTGGATCACCCGATCGTGGTGTTGCACTGGGCCGAAGGCGAAGGCGAAGCGAGTTTTCCCCACACGCTCGTCGTGGCGGGTGCCTCGGCTCAGGTCACAGTGCTCGAGCGATTCGGTTCGCCGACGAACGATCACCTGGTCGACGCGGTCGCCGAACTGGTTGTCTGCGACAACGCATCGGTGCGGTACCTGTCGGTACAAGAGCACGGCCCGAAGACCTGGCACATCGGTCTGCAACGCGCGCACCTCGGCCGCGACGCCCGGTTGCGGAGCGCCGCCGTTGCGCTTGGTGGCGACTACGCCCGCCTCCGCAGCGAAACCCTCCTGGAAGCGCCCGGCGCCGAGAGCGAGCAGGTTGCCTGTTACTTCGGTGATGGCACGCAGATGCTCGACTTTCGCACGTTGCAAGATCACGCCGCACCGCGCACGCGCAGCGAACTGCTGTTCAAGGGCGCGGTCGAAGACACCGCGAAGTCGGTGTATTCGGGAATGATTCGCCTCCGCGAGTCTGCGCAGAAGTCGGCGGCCTACCAAACCAACCGCAACCTCGTGCTCACCGAAGGCGCGGGTGCGGAGTCGATCCCCAACCTCGAGATCTTGGCGAACGACGTCAAGTGCTCGCATGGCTCGACGGTTGGCCCGATCGACGACGATCAGCGGTACTACCTCGAATCGCGCGGCATTACGCCTGCTGAGGCCGAACGACTCATCGTGTTGGGCTTCTTCGACGATGTGTTCGATCGGCTCCCGAGCACGTCGCTCACCGACTCGCTGCACCGCGCCGTCGTCGACAAACTCGAACATCGCCGGAGTCGACCGTGACCGCGGTGGGCGCAGTCGACGATTTCGCCGACGGCTCCGCTCGGCGCGTCGACGTCGACGGCATCCCGGTGTGCGTGGTTCGCCTCGGCGATGAGTTCTACGCGATTGCCGATACGTGTTCGCACGCGGATTTCTCGCTGTCGGACGGCGACGTCTGGGCCGATACGTGTGAGATCGAGTGTCCGAAGCATGGCGCGACCTTCTCGCTGCGCGATGGTCAGCCACAGACGCTGCCCGCAACGCAACCCGTTGCCGTGTTCGACGTCACCGTTCGTGACGATCTGGTGGAGGTGCGCGCTCGATGAGTGAGTTGCGAATCGAAGGCCTGCGAGCCGAGGTCGCCGGTATCGAGATCTTGCGCGGCGTCGATCTTGCCGTCCGATCCGGCGAGGTCCATGCGGTGATGGGGCCGAACGGGTGCGGCAAGAGCACGCTCAGCCACACGCTGATGGGGCGCAGCGATTACCGCGTCACCGCGGGGTCGGTCATGATCGATGGTGCCGAACTACTCGGATTGCCGACGTGGGAGCGCGCGGCGAAGGGCTTGTTCTTGGCGATGCAGTACCCGGTGGAGGTCCCCGGCGTTCCGATCGGCGCCCTCATCGGCGCCTCGTTGCGCAGCCGCGGACTCGACGAGACGGGGATCGCCGACCGCATCGCCCGCGAGGCCGAGCGGTTGCATGTCCGCGACGAGTTCTTGGCTCGGGGCGTGAACGACGAGTTCAGCGGTGGCGAGAAGAAGCGGGTCGAGACCCTGCAGCTGGCTGTTCTCGAGCCGAAGTTCGCAGTGCTCGACGAGATCGACTCCGGACTCGACGTCGACGCGCTGCGCGACGTCAGTCGGCGGGTCGAAGCGATGACGAAGGAAGGCGCGCTCGGCGTGCTCGCGATTACGCACTACTCGAGGTTGCTCACCGAGCTACGTCCCGATTTCGTGCACGTGATGCTTGCGGGCCGAGTGGTCGCCAGCGGCGGTCCGGAACTCGCAGACGAGCTCGAAGCCCACGGCTACGAGGGGCTGGCCGAGCGGTTGGGCGTCACCGAACTCACGATCGAACGTCCGGCCGAACCCAAGGCGGGATTCGACCGAGCCAAGACCCAGAGCCTTGCCGATCTCTTGAAAGAGCGTGAGGCGAGTGCACAGGCGGACCCGCTCGCCGATCCGTTCGCCGATCCGCTCCGCTGATCGCCGGGCTGCTGGCGCCGGACCGCCCGGACGACCCGGACGCCCCGGAACGGCGAACCGTCCGATTGGTTCAGCCGAACGTGCCCGCGTCCCGCAGCGTTGCGATGCGGGCGTCGTCGTAGCCGAGCACCTCACGCAACACCGTGTCGGTGTGTTGGCCAATCGTTGGCGCCTTTTCCGGCACGGGCAACGTTTCGCCGCCGAGTTTCACGGGGATAGGGAGCTGGTCGCAGTCGAGCCGCTCGGCGGGAATCCACGGGAGTCGGTGCGCGAACTGCGGGTCGTCGGCGATGTTGCGGGTGGTGTTCACCGGCCCGATCGGGGTGTTCGCGCGATTGCCGAACTCGAGCCACTCGGCCGACGTCTTCGACTTGAAGATCGTGCGCAGCTCTGCTTGGAGCGCCCGGTTGCCGCGGGCGTGGTCGGCGTACTTCGAACCGGGATTCGCTTCGAACAGGTCGAGGCGATCGATGCCCACACAGAAGTTCTTCCAAAAAGCTTGTTCGCTCGCCATGAAGAGCACGTGGCCGTCGGACGTCTCGTACATCTGATACCGAACGCCCTCCTTCATACCCGCGGTTCCGGCGGCGCGCCGCGCGTAGTCGTCGCTCTTGTTGCCGGTGACCTCGTGCTCCGGACGTCGGTACGCCTGCTCCGATTCGATGCGGTACCAGTCGAAGTAGGCCGCGGCGTCGCTCTGGGCGATCTCGAGGTAACAGGGGTCGCCGCTCGCCCGCGCCCGGATGATGGCGGCGAGAATCCCCAGAGAGCCGAAGACCGGTCCGGCATGAATGCCGATCGAGCTGTGCTCAGGGATGAAGCAGAACCCTTCGTCGTCGTACGCGGGAGGAACCTGGCCGGCCCACGTGTCGTAGACGATGCCGTGACTCGGCATGTCCTTGTAGGGCCCCGTCGCGCCGTAGCCCGAGATCG
This sequence comes from Actinomycetota bacterium, assembly GCA_005772765.1. GTDB lineage: Bacteria > Actinomycetota > Acidimicrobiia > IMCC26256 > PALSA-610 > SXJQ01. Next base: position 32,639 of record SXIR01000220.1, on the reverse strand, counting down.
TGCAGAAGACGATGCGGGGGTTGACCTGGAGGAGGTCGTCGTAGCCGAGGCCGAGCCGGGCGAGCGCGCCGGGTCGCATCGCTTCGACGACGGCGTCGGCGCCGGACACGAGGTCCTTGTAGATCTGGACACCCTCGGGTGACTTCAGGTCGAGCGTGATGCTCTTCTTGCCCCGGTGGATGTGGAGGTGCAACAACGAGTTCCCGTTGCCCTCGCGCGGTCCGGTGTCCGAGCCCGGGGGCCCGATGATCGGCCAGGTCATCTCGCGGATGTAGTCGCCTGCGGGTGGCTCGACTTTGATGACCTCAGCGCCGAGATCGGCGAGGTGGGTCGTGATCGCGCCCGGGCCGAGCAGGGCGCTTTCGATGATCCGAACTCCGGACAGCAGCGGTGGGCGCGTCATGACGGCTCCTTGGGACGGGCGATCGGCTGACGATAACGAACCCGTCGTAACGTTGCCGAATGGCGCGCGCAGCTGGGCGTCCGTGGTGCCGTGGCCGCGTGGTCGCGCTGTGGCGTCCTCGGGCCGACGACCGCAAAGCCTTCCTCCTCGCCGTCGAAGCGAGTCGATCCTTGCACGGCGATTGGGTGGACCCGCCGCGATCGGTTGCGGGGTTCGGCGAGTTCCTGCGCCGGGCCCGCGCCCGTGATCGCATGACGTACCTGGTGCGACGGGTCGACGACGATCGGCTGGTGGGTGTCGTGAACGTGAACAACATCACGATGGGCGCGTTCGGGAGCGCGAGCCTCGGGTACTACGGGTTCGTCGACGGAGTCGGCGGTGGCGCGATGACCGAGGGAGCCCGGTTGGTGCTCGATCAGTGTTTCACCTACCTCGGGCTCCACCGCGTCGAGGTGAACGTACAACCGTCGAACGTCCGGTCGATCGCGCTGGTGGAGCGCTTGGGTCTGCGGCTCGAGGGCTTCTCGCCGAGAATGCTGCAGATCGGTGGCGAGTGGCGGGATCACAACCGGTACGCCGTGACCGTCGAGGAATGGTCGTCATCCAAGGGCTTCGACGGCAGCGAACAACGCGAGTGAGCGGTTCGGTACGACGCCAGAGTCGGCGTCTCGGCGGGTTGGCGGTGGTTGGGGTCGCCTTGGTGATCGCGTCGTCCGTCCGTACGGCCGCCGCGCATCCCCTCGGAAACTTCACCGTCAATCGCCACGCCACCGTCGTGGTACAACCGGATCGGGTGACGGTCGAGTACGTGATCGATCGGGCCGAAATCCCGACGTTTCAGCTGGAATCGTCGATCGACCGCGACGACGACGGCCGCTGGTCGGAGGTGGAACTGGCGAAGTTCGCCGATGCGGATTGCGCATCGATCGGTCCGGACCTGCGCCTCGGCGGCGAACCCCCGACCGCCCGAGGTGAGCCCGAGCCGCTCGCAACCCAGCGAGCCGGCGAAGCCGGACTGTCGACCTTGCGGGTGGAGTGTTCGTTCGAGTTCGCCCCGCTCGAAACCCGAACCAGCGTCGAGTTCCGCGACGACAACGACGACGACCGAGTCGGATGGCGAGAGGTCGTCGTTGTCGGGGACCGCATGACGGTGCGCGAGTCGACGGTGCCGACGAAGTCGGTCTCGGACGAGTTGCGTGCATATCCCGACGACCAACTGCGGTCGCCGCTCGACACTCGCCAGGCGCGGTTCGAGGTCGTCGAGGGCGGTACCGCGGTCGCTCCGGACTCGCGCCCTGCCGCGAGTCCGTTGGCGTCGCACTACGAAGGGTTCACGAGCTGGTTCACGCGCTCGGTCGAGGCGAGGGACCTGTCGATCGGCCTTGCGTTGCTTGCGCTTTCGGCCGCGATCGTGTTGGGGGCGTTCCACGCGATCGCACCGGGCCACGGCAAGACGTTGATGGCCGCCTACCTCGTCGGCGAACGCGGCACGGTCCGCAACGGGATGACGCTCGGGTTGACGGTTGCGGTGATGCACACCATTGGCGTGCTCGCGCTGGGTTTGGTGCTCACGGCTTCGCAGGCGTTTGCGCCCGAGCAGGTCTACCCGTGGCTCGGCGTTGCCAGCGGTCTGGCGTTCGCAGGCCTCGGTGTGTCGATGTTGGTGCGGGGTGTGCGCAATCGGGGTCGGTCCGCCCACGGTCACGCCCACGGCGGCCACGTGCACGACGACCACGGCCATGACCACACGCACGGGCATGGGCACGACCACGGCCATGCTCATGGGCACGACCACACGCACGGGCATGGGCACGATGCTCGCCCTGCACTCCGCAACCGCGAACTGTTCACGTTGGGACTCGCCGGCGGACTCGTGCCCACTCCGTCGGCCCTGGTCGTCTTGCTCGGTGCCACCGCGATCGGTCGAGCGTGGTTCGGTGTGCTCCTCGTCGTCGCCTACGGCGTCGGAATGGCGGCGACGCTGGTCGGCGCGGGTCTGGCGCTCGGGTGGGCACGTCGGCGTTTCGAGCTGCGGGTCGCGACCGAGCGGGCCCTGCGCTTGGCGACGGTGTTGCCGTTGGTGACGGGCTCCGTGGTGACGCTCGGCGGCTTGTCGCTCATCGCCCGATCGGTGTAGCCCGAATCAGGATTCGGTCGTGCGACAGCGCACGCAACGTCCCGACAACGCGACGTGCTCGGGCGCGATCTCGAACCCGAACTCAGCGGCAAGGTCCCGGCGTAGCTCACCGAAGTGGTGATCGGGAACCTGGACGACGGCACCGCAGACATGGCAGACCGCGTGCGCATGGCGTTCGCCGGTCATGTGGAACACCGCGGCTCCGTGCCCGAGATGGGTGTGCTCGAGCACGCCGATCTCGCAGAGCGCATCGAGCGTTCGATACACCGTGGACGGCGCCAGATCTGGATGGGTCAGGCGGAGTTGATCGGTGAGGGCAATCGCGGTGATGTGATGCTCGGGCGACTCGAGGATTGCGCGGACGACCGCACGCCGGGTTGTTGTGACGCGTCCGCCGTGACGGCGTAACAGCTCGAGGACCTGATCCAGTCGATTGATGGTTCGCACGACATCAGTTCGTCGCCGTCGACCGATCTGGATGCAACAGAGTTGCAACAGCGAATCGTGATCCGTTTTCTTGCGTGGAAGCGAACTCCGAGCGTGCATGTTCCCGATGGGTTCTTCGAAGCTCCGGTGACGGTCGGGGCCGCCGTGACCTCGGTCGCGGTCGTGTCGTACGCGGCCCGTCGGTCGCGCGACGAGCTTTCGGATGCTGCGGCGCCGATGGCCGGTCTCATGTCTGCATTCGTCTTCGCAGTGCAGATGCTCAACTTCCCCGTGGCGGCCGGTACGAGCGGTCACCTGATGGGCGCAACCTTGGCGGCGGTGTTGCTCGGCCCGTGGACGGCGACGTTGTGCATTTCGGTGGTCCTCGCGATGCAGGCGCTGCTGTTCGCCGATGGCGGTCTGACTGCGCTCGGCATCAACATCGTGTTGATGGCAATCGTGCCGGGCTTCGTTGGTGCGGCCGTCTTTTCGCTGCTCGGACGATGCGGGCGCGCGACCAACCGCGGCCGCGCGGCCCGTGCAGGAGTGGCTGCACTGGTCTCGGTTCCCGCGTCGGCGGCGGTGTTCGCGTTCTTGTTCGCTTGGGGCGGCGCAGTCGAGCTGTCACTGGCGCCCTTGCTGTCGGCGATGGTGAGCGTGCACGTCCTGATCGGAATCGGCGAAGGCGTGATCACGGCGACCACGGTCGCCGCGGTGCTCGCGGCACGACCGGACCTGATGCGCGCCGGCGCCCGGCGGGCACTGGCCTGAGGAGTGATCGTGACAACACGCGTTCTTGTCGGCGTCGGCCTCGTCATTGCGTTGGCGCTCGCGTTCTTCGGAGGCCCACGCGCGAGCAGCGAGCCGGACGGCCTGAGCAAGGTCGCGATCGAGCAGGAGTTCGAACGTGCCGAGCGGTCATCCGCGAGTGGCGACAGCCCGCTCGCCGACTATTCCGTGCGTGGCGTCGATGACTCGAACGTCGCGACAGCCCTCGCCGGTGTGATTGGAGTTGCGCTGACCTTCGTCTTCGGGTTGGGCGTGTTCGCATTGGTGCGCCGACGCGCACAGGAATCCTGAGCGGTGGGTGCCAACCACGCGAGCCTCGGATTCGACGGCGCAGGGAGTCTCTTGGTCGACGTCGCACCGGCGGTGAAGGTCGCGACGGCCGTTGCCGTGGTCGCCTCGGTCGCTTTGGTGCCCGCCGATGCTCCGTGGGTCTTGGTGTTCCACGGCGTCGTCGTGTTGGTCGGGCTTCGAACCGCCCAGGTGTCGTTGCGGTCGATCGGTCGGCGTGCACGAATCGTCGCGCCGTTCGTCGTTGGTGCGGCGCTGCTTCCGTTCCTCGCGTCGGGCGAACGGGTCGACATCGTCGGGCTCTCGGTGTCGCGACCCGGCCTGGCGGCGGCGATCGTTGTGATCGGAAAAGTGCTGGTCGGGTTCACCGCGGGTGCCGCCCTCGTGATGACGACCGAACCGGTCGACATCGTGCGGGGGCTCCAACAGCTCCGCGTTCCGCGTACGTTCACCACGATTGCTGGATTGATGCTGCGCTTCGCTGACGTCCTTCGCGGCGAGTCGAGTCGAATGCAGATCGCCCGAATCGCACGCGGTGACGACCCGCGCTCGATTGCCCAGGTCCGCGCGACGGCGCGCACGGCGGGCGTGCTGTTCGTGCGCGGTTACGAACGGGGTGAGCGGGTGCATCAGTCGATGATCGCTCGGGGCTGGTCGGGAGCGATGCCGGATACGTCGAAGCGATCCGTCCCGATCGAGGACTGGTTTCGCGTGGGTAGCTGGGGAGCAGTTGCGGTGTTCATCACCGCATTTGGCTGGATGACGGTGGGTTGATGGCCATGATCGAACTCGCAGGTGTGTACTACGAGTATCCCGATGGGAGGGTCGCGTTGTCGGGCATCGACCTTCGAGTCGGCCGCGGCGAACGCGTGGCGGTGCTCGGACCCAACGGCGCCGGCACGACCACGCTCGCACTCACGCTGAACGGCACGTTGCGCGCGAGCGCTGGAACGGTGGCGATTAGCGGCGCCGTTATCAACGACGGGTCCGTTCGGGACGTACGGTGCCGAGTTGGTGTCGTGTTCCAAGACCCCGACGACCAGCTGTTCATGCCCACGGTGTTCGACGACGTCGCGTTCGGTCCCGCGAACTTCGGCGTCTCCGGCGCCGCGCTCGTGGAGCGCGTCGACGCGGCCCTCGCCGCGGTCGGGATGGCGAGTGCCGCCGATCGCGTGCCTCACCATCTGAGCTTCGGCGAGAAACGGAGGGTCGCGGTCGCGACGGTCCTGGCTTGCGACCCGGATGTGTTGGTGCTCGATGAGCCGTCGTGCAATCTCGACCCCCGATCGCGCCGAGAACTCGTTGAGATCCTGCAGACGCTGCCCCAGACGATCGTCATCGTCACCCACGACTTGTTGTTCGCGGCAGAACTCTGTTCGCGGGCAATCGTGCTCGACGGTGGTCGGCTGGCAGTCGACCAACCGATCGACGAGCTGCTCGACGATGCTTCGTTGCTTGAACGGCACGCCCTGGAGTTACCGGTGTTGCCGCGCCGTGTGCGCTGAGCCGACTCACGCTCCGGGTTCGTGCACCGTGACCCGTCCGGCCACCGGGTCGACGGTGACGGTGCTGCCATCGGGAATCGACATCGCGTCGGTCACGCCGAGCAGGGTTGGCAACCCGAGTTCTCGCGCGATCACCGCGGCGTGGCTGACGAGGCCGGCTTCGACGACGACGAGGCCTCCGGCAAACGTGAGGACCGAGTTGTAGGCCGGCGAGGTCATCGGGGTCACGAGAATGTCACCAGGATCGAGCCGGATCAGTGCGTCGTGCGCGTCGTGGGCGACGACCGCTCGGCCGGTGACGGGCGCGGCCCCGATGCCGGTGCCGTGGCCCGGAGCGGATTGCTCAGCCGTCGCGTTCAACTCGCGAAAGAGCAGAAATGCTTCGGTGAACAAGGCCATGGCGGGCGGGAGCGCTGCGACGGGTGGCACGGGTTCCGGCGTACCGAGGAGTCGAGTCGCCGGAACTGCCGAGTGGCTCCGTCGGCGTTCGGCGCGTGCGGCGACCTCGGTCGAGTCGGGCGACGCAGCACCGCGCAATCGACCGACGAGCTCGTCGACGGTGAGTTCGACCGCGTGGTGATCCTCTTGGAGCCCGATGCGTGCGCCGACTGCCAACATCGCGCGCCGCAGGAGTCCGATCGGCCACGCACCGATGATCGCTCCGTTGTCGTCGCGGACCCCGTAGGTCACACGCGCGTCGTGCAGCCACTGATCGAACTCCGCATGACACTCGCTCGGCACGCGGTCGCGAATCCCCGCGTCGGGTTCGACAATGGCCGGTTGGGGTAATGGTTCGTTCGGAACTTCGATTCCGACCTCACCGCATGTCGGCGCGTCGAGGTCGTAGCCAGTCGAACGCCACTGAAGATCAGCGGGTTCGACCCCGACGAGTCGAGTCGCGGGGGAGTGCCCGACGAGGAACGGAAAGACCTCGACTGGCTCGATACCCCATTGCCGGCAACGCACCATCCACGCACCGGCGGGCAGCAGGTCAGCACCGTGCAGTTGGAAGTGCAGGATGTATCCGGCAATGACGTTGTCGTACGCGTCGAGCAAGTGCGCGGCAAGGGCCGCATCGTCGAGGCCGTCGAGTTCGACCCGTTGCAGCATGCGGTTGCGCTCGAGAGCCGCAGGACGCAGCGTGTTGTACCAACGATCCGTCTCACCGAGCCACCGACGTTCGGTCAACGCACGTTCGGCTCGTTGCGCCGCGCGTCGCATTGCGGGGACGAGCCGGAACAACACTCGGGCGATGGGCACCGGCAGGTTCGGTGCGGGTCGCGAACCGCCGACGATGGCGACGGGGCGAAGGTAGGGACGGCCGTCGATGATGCGGAGATCGAATGTGCGCACGGGCAGGCCGTAGTCGCGGCAGGGTTGTTCGTAGCCCTCGACGAAACCGCGACGCAAGATGGTCTGGTACTCCGGGGTGAGAACGTTGGGAAAGTGGTCGGGCAACGTTTCCCACTGGCCGACAAGCTCGCCATGTGCCTTCGACATCACGCGTTGTCTCCTCGTTCGTGCGAATGATCGGCTGTTGCTGCGATCAGAGCTTCGACGGCCCAGCCGACGTGCGCTGCCGCGGTTTCGGGGTCGTGGCCGTGTTGATCGAGCAACTCGATGAGGACGGGGGCACTCACGAGCAGTTCGATGAGCACCAACAGCCGCTGGGTTGCTTCGTCGTCGGGGAGGCCCGCGTCGGAAGCGGCGCGCGCGAGCAACGCGCGTTTTCGGCGGGCCCTGCGTTTGCGCATGGCGCGGCCGGTGGGGGAAAGGAGTTGATTGCGGGCGAGGTCGAGGTGGTCGGCCAGCTCGGCGAACGACTGCCGCACGATGGCCGCGGCGTCGGCGAAGGCCGAGGGTCGGTCGGCGAGCGCCTGCCACGTTCGCTCGTTCCCCACCGGGACGGCGGCGTCCAGCAGGGCTTCCTTGTTCGGAAAATAGCGGTAGACGGTTGCGACGCCGAGACCCGCCCGGCGAGCGACGTCAGGCACGGTGATCGTGGCTGGGTGCTCGTGGGTGATCAGGTCGGCGACCGCCGCGACGATGCGTCGCTCGGTTGCCGCGCGCTGGTCGGCTCGCAGCGTCATGAGATGAATCATCTCATAACGAGAGGGTTCATCTCAAGTAAAACTTCTCGGACATCGGGTGCCCCGGCGCGGGTGGTCTGAGTTCGCGTCAGGTGGTCGTTGGGGCCAAGGTGGTCGACGGCCCGGCCGAAGTCGTGGGCGCCGCGGTCGTCGGCGGCACCGTGGTGGTCGGCGGGTCCGTCGTCGTGGTCGGGGGCGAGGTCGACGGCGTCGTGGTCGGCGGGGCCGTCGTCGCCGTCGGGGGCCCGCTGGGCGGACTCGGTTCGTCGTCGCCGGGCCCTGCGGGCGTGCCGAACACGTACACGGCGTCGCCGCGCTGCACGAGGCCGGGGAAGTATTCGGCGATCCGCATGGGAATGCGCGCGCATCCGTGGGACGCTGCTTCGGTCGGCACCGACGAGTACCCGTGCACTGCGATACCGCCGTTGAAGTACACGGGGTTGTAGAGCCGACCGAGTTTGGCGGTGCGCCAACCAGGGTGGCGCCACGTGAACGCAAACTTGCCGGGAGGAGTCACCGCGTATTGGCAGCCGTCGTCCCCGCCGCAGAAATAGTCGCCGTCGCCGGTCGAGGTGGTCGTGATCAACACGACCATGTGTCCGTCGTAGACGGTCAGCACTTGTCGATCGAGGTCGATCTCGACCCGCTTGGCTTCACGATCCGGACCGGCCAAGGGAACCGGATACTTGAAGGCCATCAGCAACAATCGTTCCGCCGGGCCGACGCGACCAACGCGGGGAAGCCCACCGATCTTTTCGAGCGCCTCGACGGCGTAGCGCGTGTCCTCGTCGAAAACGCCGTCGACCGGGCCTGGGTCGAATCGCAAGTCCGCGAGCCGCTGCTCGAATGCCCGCACCACATCCGACGAGGCGCCCTGACCGATTCCCTCGTTCGCAACGTCGGGAAGCAGCACGAACTCCGGGTCGGGCATGGTCGGAAGGGTGGTGGTCGTCGGCGGCACCGTGGTTGGAGCCTCGGTGGTGGTCGGTCGCGCCGTGGTCGACGTCACGGCGACCGTCGTCTCGCTCGTCTCAGCGGTCGCGGCTTCGTCGTCGCGATTGATCACCAAAGCAACTGCGACGCTCGCACCCACGATGGCACTTGCGAGCGTGCCTGCGATTGCGACGCGCGCGGCTCGCTGTGATCGTCGCCGCTCGCGTTCTCGGCGAGTCGAAGAGCCGTCGTGAGGGAGCAGGTCGGAGATAGACGAAACGTTACCGAGTCCAGGACCGAATTCGGTGGCGCGGCTTGTCGCAACCCGCTCGCAGCAACGCGTGGTATTCGGAGTCGCCGACCGATTGGATGACGAAAACCTAAGAAAAACAGGGCTTTTTTGGTGATCCTCGCGCGGGTTCTTCGCCGAACACCCTCCGTTGTCGCCGATCGTCAGGAGCGCGGTGTTCAGGTCTCGAATCAGTCGCACGGTCGTCGGAGCGGTGGTGGCCGCGTCGCTGGGCGTCGCCGTTGCCCGGGTGACGGCGCGTGACCCCGAACGACCGTCAGTTGGGTCTCCGTTCGACGAGGAACGCTCGGTTGCCGAGTTCGACTTCACGAAGGTGCCTGATCGAGCCCTCGTGGCCGAGACCGCAGGTCGCGAAGAGGTCGAGCTGGCAATCGACGCACCGAGCCCCACGGCGGCGGTTCGGACCTTTCTCGACGCCGAACGGGACGCCGATCACGAACGGTCCTGGGATCTGTTGAGCGAGTCGAGTCGCCGCGAAGCCGGCCTCGTCGCGCAGTGGGAGCGTTCGGCGGCTGCGCGCCCGCGCATCATCGGTTTCGAACTGGCGGCGACCGACGTCCAAGGTTCCCAAGGAACAGGCCCGGTCGTTGCGACCATCGAGTACGCCGCAGAACTGTCGCCGACCCTCGGTCTCGTCCCGCCACGGGTGGTCGCCGAGTTCGACACCGTCGCAGAAAGCAACGGTTTTCGAGTGCAGTATCCACCCCGGTTGGTCTCGCGAACACTCGCCGAGGTGAGCGGCGTCGTCGGCGCGGCCGAGGCGTGGCTTGCCGCGAGCCGCGACTGCGCGGGAATCGATGCCCTGGTCAACCCGCACGAGTGGTCGGGCGGTCTGATCGGCGATGGTGCGCCCGACCTCGTCGACGCGCTGTGCGAGGGGGTACCGGCGCGCGTGCGATCTGCAGCGCAACCCCTCACCGACCGATTCGGCATCGAGCCCTTCGTCGCGGCGTTCGGTGCTGACATCGCGACGTGGGCTTCGACGGTCGAACTGCGGGGTCCGCGTGTGCACCACGATCTCGTACTCGCGCCGATCGGCGAGCGGTGGCTCGTCGTCGGCGTGATCACAGTGTCTCCGGCGCACTCAGGATGAGTGCACGGGGCAAGTAGGAGGGCGCGGCCGTTGCGCCGGCGGCCGCGCACCTCTCCGGCGCAGGACAGATCCGGCGAACCAACCGGCCCGATGGTCAAGCACGGCCAACGGGCCGACAAAGGAAGGAATCCGCAATGCGAATCAAACACTCGCTGCGGGTACTGGGGGTCATCGGCGTCGCCGGTGCGCTTGTTGCATCTCAGCTCGAAACGGGCGATGCATCGAGTCACCGCGAGGCACCACTGATCTCGCAGGACCCGGTAGCCGACACGACGGACGTCTACGCGTTCGTTGCTCCCGACGCGCCGAACAAGGTCAACCTCATCGGGAACTGGGTTCCCTTCGAAGCGGCACAGGGTGGTCCGAACTTCCACAAGTTCGGCGACGACGTGCTCTACACATTCGAGGTCGACAACGACGGCGATGCTGTCTCGGACGTCACCTACGAGTTCCGGTTCCGTTCGCAACTGCGGAACCCCGAGACGTTCCTGTACAACACCGGACCGGTGACCGCGCTGAACGACCCGGACCTCAACGTCCGCCAGTTCTACAGCGTGGTCGAGGTGAAGGACGGCCGGCGACGGGTACTCGCCGAGCGACTCCAAGTCGCACCGGCCAACGTTGGACCTCGTTCGACTCCGGACTACCCGGCGCTTGCCGACGCGGCAACGTACGAACTCGATGGCGGCATCAAGGTGTTCGCCGGACCTCGCGACGATCCCTTCTTCGTCGACCTCGGTTCGGTGTTCGACCTTGGTGCGTTGCGTCCCCTCAACGAGGCTCATCTGATTACCCCGCCGAACAACGAGGCGGGCATCGACGGACTCGAGGGCTTCAACGTGCACACCATCGCGTTGCAGATTCCCAAGCGTCGCGTCGTCACCGAGAGCGAACCGGTGATCGGCGTCTGGAGCGACACCTACCGCCGCAAGGTGCAGGTGCTCGGCGATGGACGTGACTTCGACTTCGGTTCGTGGACGAAGGTGTCCCGCTTGGGTATGCCGCTGGTCAACGAGGTGGTCATTCCGCTCGGGAAGAAGGACTTGTTCAACAGTTCTGAACCCGTCGACGACCCGCAGTTCCTGAAGTACGTCGCCCGACCCGAACTCGCGAACCTCATCGAGGTGCTCTACCCCGGTGTGGACACGCCGGACTCGGTTCGTTCGAAGGACATCATCCCGATCTTCTTGACCGGCATCCCCGGTCTGAACCAACCGGCCAACGTCGTGCCGGGTGAGATGATCCGGCTGAACACCTCGATCGCGCCGACTCCGTTCGCGAGCCAGGATCGGCTCGGTCTGCTCGCCGGCCAGAACGACGGGTTCCCGAACGGTCGCCGTCTCGTCGACGACGTCACGGACATCGAGTTGCGGGCGGTTGCGGGCGGTACGCCGTTCACACCTGCCTTCAACGTGTTCCCGAACAACGCGTTGACCGATGGGGTCGACGCCAACGACGTCGAGTTCCTGACGTCGTTCCCCTACGTCGGGTCGCCGCACAGCGGCTACGACGCCTGACGCGGGATTCGATCACGGTGACGACAAACGTCGATTCCTCCGTGGTCGACCCTGGGTTTCGGGAGGCCGACTCCGGTCGGCCTCCCGAACGCTCGTCGGGTCGTCGCGGTCTCGGCGCAGCCGGCGCGCTCGTGATGCTGGCGGCGTTCGCGATGACCCGGTTCGTCACGGCAGATGCGACCGTGGCGTCCGAATCCCGAGCGACCGCGACGCGAACCGTTGCCCCGACCGACGCGGGTCCCGGCAACGTTGCGGCGCTCGAGGCGGCGGTTGCGAGCGATCCCACGGATCTGCGGTCGACGCAAGCGCTTGCGATCGCTTACGTCCGTTCGGCGGCCGACGGCGACCCGAGCTTCTATGAACTCGCCGAGCGGGCGCTCGACCGGGCCGACGGGATCGTCCGCGACGACGATGCGACGCTGCTCGGGCGCGCGACCTTGGCGTTGTCACGCCACGAGTTCGCCACCGCCCGCGACCTCGCCGATCGAGTCCTCGCGACGAACGCTGATCTCGACGCCGCACTCGTCGTGCGGTTCGACGCCGCGATCGAGCTCGGTGATTACGCCATGGCCGCCAACTTGCTCGACCGGCTGACGGTGTCCGAGCCCGGTCTGGCTGTCTATGCCCGAGTCTCGTACTTCCGCCAACTCAACGGTGATCTCGATGGCGCGATCGAAGCGATGCGCGCTGCCGCGACCGCGGGTGCTGACGCGCCGATCGATCAGGCCGAAGTGCGCGCGTTGCTTGGTGACCTCCTCTGGTTGCGCGGCGATGCCGAAGGTGCGCTCGCCGAGTTCGACGCTGCGCTCGCAGACCGTCCCGCGCTCCCGGTTGCGATCGTCGGGCGGGCGCGAGCCTTGGCCGCGACGGGTTCGCTCCAGGTCGCGATCGAAGAACTCGAACGCCTCACGCAACGTCTCCCGATCCCGGCCGCGCTCGAACTGCTCGGTGAGCTGCACGACGACGCAGGCGACCGGACGAGCGCCCAACGCGCCTGGTCGACCGCACGCGTTGGCTACGAGCTCCAGGCAGCCAGCGGCCAGGTGGTCGATCTCGAAGCTGCGATCTTTGAGGCGAATCACGGCAACCCCGCAACCGCGCTGGCCTACGCACAACAGGCGTTCGCCGCTCGGCCCGACAACGTGTTCGCGGCCGACGCACTGGCGTGGGCACTGCACATCAACGGCGACGACGCAGGTGCGGCCGAACTGGCTCGTACCGCGACGCGGTTGGGCACCGTCGAACGCGGTCTCCGCGTCCGATCCGAATCGTTGCTGGACTGAACGGGCGTCGCAGAGTCCTCGTCAAGGGCCGGGGCGCCGATACCGTGTCGGGGTGATCCACCCGCCCGAACCCGACCCCGCGACTGCACCCGACGTGGTCGACGAGCTCTACCTGTGGCAGTTGGACGCACTCGTCAGTTGGTTGCGCTGCGGCCGTCGGGGTGTGATCGAGGCGGTCACCGGATCGGGAAAGACCGACGTCGCGATTGCGGCCGCAGCCGATGCCTTGCGTCGCGGCCGCTTCGTGCTGGTCCTCGTCCCCTCGCGGGTGCTGATGGAGCAGTGGTGTTCCCGCCTGACCCGGGCGTTGCCCGGCGCGCGGATCGGTCGTCTCGGCGATGCCGGGCGCGATCGGCCCGAGCTCTGCGATGTGCTCGTCGCCACCCGTCACTCGGCCGCGGCCCATCGCCCCCGTCCTCCGGGTGGTCGCGAGGGTTTGTTGATCGCCGACGAGTGCCATGGACTCGGGGGCCGGGTGCTGCGCCGAGCGATGTTGCCGCAGTACCGAGAACGGCTCGGCCTGACCGCCACCCTCGAGCGGGCCGATGACGGCGTGACCGATCTGTTGATTCCCTACTTCGGCGGCGTTTGTCACCGCTACGGATTCGATGCAGCGATCAGACACGGCGTGTGTGCGCCGCCGCGCGTCGCGTTCGTCGGTGTGCCGTTGTCGCTCGCCGAGCGAGCCGAGTACACCGCAACGGAACATCGTCTGGTCACGGCGCGGACGCACTTGCGGGCGATCCCGCACATGCCGCTCGAACCGTTCGGCGATTTTCTTGCCGCCGTCGCGCACTTGGCCGAAGGAGATGCCGGTGCCGACGGACGCGCGGCCCGTGACTACCTCGACGCGTTCGCGAAACGACGAGAGATCGTCGCCGAGACGAGCGGGAAGTACGAACTGCTGGGCAGCCTGGCAACTGCGATTGCCGATGCCGACGGTGCGTTGATCTTCACCGAGACCGTGCGAGCCGCAAACCATGCGATCAACCGTCTCGATCCGCACGTGTCGATCGATCTGATGACGGGCTCGACACCTCGGCATCGTCGCCGAGAAATCCTCGACCGATTGCGCGCTCGCGATCTTGACGCTGTTGCCGCGCCGCGTGTGCTCGACGAGGGCATCGATGTGCCCGACGCGAACCTCGGCGTGGTGATGAGCGCGAGCCGGACGAGACGGCAGATGATCCAGCGGATGGGGCGGATCCTTCGCCGCAAGCAGCCTGGGGTGGCCGCGCGGTTCTTGATCATGTTCGCCGCAGACACCCAAGAGGATCCGGCGCACCGTGCCGATCGCGACGGGTTTCTCGACGAGATCGAACGGATCTCGACCTCGACGCGGGTGTTCGCGGCCGACGAACTCGAACCACTCGCCGCGTTCTTACGAGCCCCAGGGCCCACCGAAGTCCCTGATCCCGAACGACTCGAAGCACACGCGGACGCGCTCGCGGCCCTCCGCGAGTTGGACCCGGCCTCGCTGCTTGCCGAACCCGACGCTCCTGACGGGCTCGATCGACTCGTCGCCGGTGTCGGCGTCGAAACGATGTACGCCTTGGCGGCTTACACCCGCGCCGCGCTTGCCGAACCCGTCCGCAACGCGGTGGTCGCCCGCCTCGATACGCGCTTGGCGGGGTTCTCGGCGACGGAAGGGCCGTTTCTCGGCCTGGCGCTCACGAACCTGCCGCGCATCGAACGTCCGAAACCGGTTGCGCCGCGCTTGTCGACGGGTCAGGCGCCACTCGAGATCGTCCAAGTCGAGCGGGTCTGGCGGACGCGTTGCACCGGGTGCGGCGCGATGTCAGACGGTGTGCAGTTCCGCTGGCAGGTCCTGGATCAGCGGGTCGACTGCGTCTGCGAATGAACGCCGACGGCCTGGTACACCAGGTTGGCGAGTCACCCGTCGTCACGCTCGCAGCATGACGGTACGGCCACGTCGGCCCGCACTCAGGAGGTCGGAGCCGCGGTCTGTTCGCTCTCGATGAGCTGGCGCAGTTCGTCGTCGATCCGCAACGCCGCGATGCGAAGATCGAGGAGGAAGTCGCAGATCTCGGTTCCGGAGATGAGGTCGCGAGCGGCAAAGCGTTGCAGCGCCTTGTCGATCTGGCTCACCAACTCGTCGGTCTGCATCAGTCCTCCTACCGTGGTCTTGGCTGCCGTTCCCGACAGCCATCGACTGGATGGTCACCCTACCCAACGATCGGCAGGTTTCGGTATCGCCTTTCGGAACTTCGTCGCCAGTGCGACCAACGGATGACGAAGCCCGCGAACTTCCCGGTCAGGCCGGCGAACTGCGCGAAATACGGGTGACCTTGGTCACCCGCGTTCGTCGAGTCCCTGCGCCAGCGTGTTCCACGAGAGGGTTGCGCACTTGATGCGGACCGGGAACTTCACCACGCCCTGGAGCGCTTCGAGGTCGCCGAGGCGGACACCTTCGAGGTCGGACGCGAGGTCGGAGCCGTCGGATTCGCCCTCGAGTTTGTGTTCGTGAATGCTCATGAGCGCCTTGAACGCACGGATCAACTTGCGGGCTTCGTCGACGGACTGGCCCTTCACCGCAGCGCTCATCATCGACGTGGACGCCTGGCTGATCGAACAACCCTGGCCCTGGATCTTGATGTCGACGATCGTGTCGGTTTCCGGATCGACCTGGAGATACACCGTCACCTCGTCGCCGCACAACGGGTTGAACCCGTCGGTCTTGGTCGCCGGCGGTACCTCGAGCTCGCCACGGTTGCGCGGCGAGCGATAGTGGTCGAGGATCACCTCGCGGTAGAGATCTTCCAGGTTCGAACTCATTGGAACCAGCCTAAGGGCTCGCGCGGATCTTGGCTTAGACCTTGAAAAAGGTCTCGGCTTCGGCCAACGCAACGACGAGCGCATCGACCTCGGCTTCGGTGTTGTAGATGTAGAAGCTTGCTCGGCTGGTCGCCGGAACGCCCAACTGGCGCATCAGCGGCTTGGCGCAATGATGCCCTGCCCGCACACACACGGCGTGTTGGTCCAGCACCTGGCTGATGTCGTGGGCATGGATGTCGTCGAACAAGAACGAGATCGCGCCGCCGCGCACCGACACGTCCTGCGGTCCGTAGATGTTGATCTGCGGGAACCGATCGGTGAGCGCGTCGAGGGCGTAGCGGGTGAGTCGTTCTTCGTGATCGCGCACGGCGTCCATGCCCAACGCTTCGAGGTAGTCGATCGCGGCGCCCCAGCCGACGGCTTCGACGATTGCCGGCGTGCCGGCTTCGAATTTCCACGGCAGGTCGTTGGTGGTGAACCCGTCGAGGCGCACGTCGCGGATCATCTCGCCGCCGCCGAGGAACGGCGGCATGGCCTCGAGGAGTTCGCGGCGAGCCCACAGCGCGCCGATACCGGACGGTCCGAGCATCTTGTGCGCCGAGAAGGCAACGAAGTCGGCGTCCCAGGCGGCGACGTCGGTGCGGAGGTGCGGAACGTATTGGCACGCGTCGACGAGCACGAGCGCGTCGTGAGCGTGCGCGGCATCGGCCAGCGGGCGGATGTCGTTGATGGTTCCGAGCACGTTGCTCATCGCGGTGATGGCGAGCAGGCGCGCACCGTCGAGGGTTGCCTCGAGGTTGGTCAGGTCGAGTCGAAAGTCGTCGGTGACCGGAAGCCACCGCAACTCGATGCCCCGCTCGGCCGCCAACATCTGCCACGGAACGACGTTGGCGTGATGCTCCATGTGACTGACGACGACCACGTCGCCCGCGCGCAGGTTCGCTCGACCCCACGAGTACGCAACCAGGTTGATCGCCTCGGTGGCGTTGCGCACGAAGATGAGTTCGTCGCGGCTCGGCGCTCCGATGAAACTCGCAACCTTGGCCCGGCCGTTCTCGAACGCCGCGGTTGCTTCTTCGGCCATCTGATAGACGCCGCGGTGCACGTTCGCGTAGCTCCCGCGGTAGATGTCGTCCATGGCGCGCAACACGGACTCGGGCTTTTGTGCCGATGCCGCGGAGTCGAGGAACACGACGGGGCGACCGTTGACCACTCGTTGGAGCGCGGGGAAGTCGCCGCGAATGCGTTCGACGTCGAGCGAGCTCATGTCACGCGACCTTGGCGCGGAACGCGTCGAACCCTTGGTCCTCGACGACGCGAGCGAGTTCGGGTCCGCCGGTCTCGACGACGCGGCCATCGATCAGCACGTGCACGACGTCGGGCGCGAGGTGATCGAGGATCCGGTGGTAGTGCGTGATGAGCAAGATGCCGAGTTGGGGGCGTTCCGCGCGCACGATGGCGATGCCCTCGGCGACGGCCTTCAGTGCGTCGATGTCGAGACCACTATCGGTTTCGTCGAGCACGGCGAACTCGGGTTCGAGCAACGCCATTTGGAGGATCTCGTTCTTCTTGCGTTCGCCGCCTGAGAAGCCCTCGTTGAGGTAGCGCTCGACGAAGCGCTGATCCATGCCGAGACGCTTGCACCAATCGAGCACGTGGAGGCGGACCTCGAGGACGGAATAGTTCTCGATGCCCTTACGGGTGCTCATCGCCTGGCGGAGAAAGTTGAGGACCGACACGCCGCCGATCTCTTCGGGGTGTTGAACTCCCAAGAACAGGCCGCGGGCGGCTCGTTCGTCAGGCGGCAGGTCGGTGATGTCCTCGCCGAGCAGCTCGATGGTCCCGGCGCTTACCGAGTACGCCGGATTCCCGAGCAACACGTTGGCCAGGGTGGATTTGCCGCTGCCGTTGGGGCCCATCAGCGCGTGGATCTGGCCCGCGGGCACCGCGAGCGACAGGCCACGCAGGATTTCCCGGTCGTCGACCCCGGCGTGAAGGTCGTCGATGCGCAGCGCAGGGTGCGAGACGCTCGTCATGCCGGGG
Source organism: Actinomycetota bacterium (assembly GCA_005772765.1). Lineage (GTDB taxonomy): Bacteria > Actinomycetota > Acidimicrobiia > IMCC26256 > PALSA-610 > SXJQ01. The sequence continues at coordinate 15,026 of SXIR01000220.1, read as the reverse complement.
ATCTTAATTCCACTATCCGCGTAGTGGAAATCCAGCGGGCGGAATCCGCGAGGAACGATCGGGCTGCGTTCCGCGCCGGTGGCGCCGGTCGGTCAGCCGCGTGGGTGGGCGCGTGGGTGGGCGAGGGTGACCGCGAAATCGTCCGCCGCGTCGGTCCACGACGCCGCGATCTCGAGTCCGGCCGCGGCGAGTTCGTCGGCGAGACGGTCGCGCCGGAACTTGGCCGAGGTCTCGGTGCGGAGTTCTTCACCGGCCGCGAACTCGACCGTCAGACCGAGGGCCCGCACGTGCACGGTTGCCGACCGACGTGATCGCAGATACATCGCGACCCACTCGTGATCGGGTTCGAAGCGCGCGATGTGGTCGAACGACTCGACCTCGAAATCAGCATCGAGTTCGCGGTTGATGACGTGTAAGACGTTGCGACTGAACTCGGCGGTGACGCCGCGGGCGTCGTCGTAGGCGCGTTCGAGTCGGTCGGCGGCCTTGACCAGATCGGTGCCGAGGAGCAACGAGTCGGACGGCTCGAGTCCCTCGCGGATCGCCCGCAAGAAGTCGGCTCGTTCGGCGGGAAGGAGGTTGCCGATGGTGCCGCCGAGGAACACGATGCAGCGGCGTCCGCCGCGCGGCAACCTTGAGAGGTGGCGTTCGAAATCGCCCACGACGGCGTGGACCGCGATGCCGTCGTACTCGCGTTGGATGGCTACCGCCGCGTCACGCAGCGTCTGCTCGCTGACGTCGAAGGGGGCGAATCGGCGCAACGTTCCTGCATCGCGAAGCGCGTTGAGCAAGATGCGCGTCTTCTCCGACGTTCCGGATCCGAGCTCGACGAGCGTGTCGGCCTGGGTCAGGGCGGCGAAGTCCGACGCGTGCGCCGCGAGAATCGATCGCTCGGTGCGGGTCGGGTAGTACTCGTCGAGGCGCGTGATCTCGTCGAAGAGCTCAGAACCGCGGTCGTCGTAGAACCACTTCGGTGGTAACCACTTGGGCGTCGCGGTGAGACCAGCGACGACGTCGGCCCGCAGCGCTCGACGCGCGTCGTCGGGGTCGAGATGGATGTCGATGACGACCGGCTGATTAATGCTCATGCCGGTCGGACTCGAGTGATCGGGTTCACGCATCGCCAGCCAGTCGGATGCCGCTGAACATCCATCGACAGTGCGGGGCGAAGAAGTTTCGGTACGTCGAACGGATGTGACCCGTCGGGGTCACCGCGCTGCCGCCGCGTAACACCATTTGTCCGCTCATGAACTTGACGTTGTATTCGCCGACGGCACCGGGCGCGATCCGGAATCGCGGGTACGGGAGGTAGGCGCTGGCGGTCCACTCCCACGCGTCGCCGAACATCTGGCGCAACCCCGGGTCGTGCACATCGGCGGGACACGGGTGCAGCGGGTCGGTACCGATGTCGTCGAGCAGGTTGCCGACAGTTGCCAGCCCGGCGGCCGCGGCCTCCCATTCGAACTCGGTCGCGAGGCGCGCCCCCGCCCATCGAGCGAACGCGTCGGCTTCGTAGTGGCTGACGTGGACAACGGGTTCGGCGTCGAGGACCGGCCGCCGGCCGTCGAACGTCAACGCGGTCCAACCTTCGTCGCTGCGGTCCCAATACAACGGCGCGCTCCAGTGCTCGCGCTGCGCGGTGAACCATCCGTCGCTCAACCACAACTCGGGCCGGTCGTAGCCACCGTCGGCGATGAATTCGGCGTATTCGCCCGCGGTGGTGAGTCGGTTCGCGATGCGGAACCGATCGACGAGGACGGTGTGGCGAGGGTTCTCGTTGTCGAACGCGAAGCCATGCGTCGGGTCGTGGCCGATATCGACGAGGCCGCCCGCAATGTCGACCCAACCAAGCGGTGGCGTCGCGAGGTCGCGTCGAACCGGGCCACCCTCGCGATAGTGCGGATTGCCACCGGGGTTGCGGGAGAACAGGTGTTTCACGTCCATCAACGCGAGTTCTTGATGTTGTTGCTCGTGATGCAACCCGAGTTCGATCAGCGTCGCAATGGCTGCGAAGGTTTCGTCGTCGGTGTGCTCACACAGTCCGACGATCGCCGTATCGACGTGCGCGCGGAACGCCGCGACATCGTTGCACGTCGGGCGAGTTTGCAGACCGCGTTCGGCACGCGGGTGCCGAGCTCCCACGGCTTCGTAATACGAGTTGAAGAGGTATGCGTATCGGTCGTCGCAGCGTTGGTACCCGGGATCGTGCGGTGCGAGCACGAACTCCTCGAAGAACCATGGGGTGTGGGCTCGATGCCACTTGGTCGGGCTGGCATCGGGCCTCGACTGCGGGACCTGATCCTCGTCGCTCAGCCGGCTGGTGATGGCGTCGGTGGTGGAGCGGACGCGTTCGAATCGGCGAATCGTGTCGCGTCGTGCAGCCGCGATGTCGGTCTCCATCGAAGTCCCCCTGAAGATCTCGAACTCGATATCCGAACTCGACGCCGTGTTCCAGACCGATCAGCGTACGAGGCCGATTCGACCGGTTCCCGTCGCGGCGCGCCCGATGATCGCGGCCGTGTGACCGCTCGCCATGAGATCGGTGATCAGATCGGCGGCTTCGTCGGCATCGACGCCGATGACGAGTCCGCCGCTGGTCTGCGCGTCGGCGATCAGCGTGACCATCGCCTCGTCGACGCCGTTGCGGTCCAGGCGCGACTCGACGTCGGCAAGATTGCGCTGGGAACCGCCGGGGACGAATCCCGCGTCGGCAAGTTCGCGAACGCCGTCGATGATCGGGATGGTGCCCGTGTCGATCTCGACGTCGACGTGGGATTCGAGGGCCATGCGCCCGAGGTGCCCGAGGAGGCCGAAGCCGGTGACGTCGGTTGCGCCCGTCGCTCCGCGTGCGAGCGCGAGACGAGCGGCAGCTGCGTTCGAACGCGTCATCGAGGCGATCGCTGCCGCTTCGATCGCGGGCGGACACGCCCCGCGTTTGATGGCGGTCGTGATGATGCCGATGCCAAGCGGTTTCGTGAGCACGAGGACATCGCCATCGCGCAGTCCGGTGTTGGTCAACATTCGTTCCGGGTCGACCTCGCCGATCACTGCGAGCCCGTATTTCGGTTCGGGGTCGTCGACGGTGTGCCCGCCCGCGATCACGAACCCATCGCGCCGCGCGACATCGAGCCCGCCCGCGAGGACATCGCCGAGCAGGTCGGTGGACAGCGACTCGGTGTTCCAACCCACGAGGTTCAGCGCGAGCAGCGGACGTCCGCCCATCGCGTAGATGTCGCTCACCGAGTTGGTCGCAGCAATGCGCCCCCACGCGACTGCGTCGTCGACGACGGGGGTGATGAAGTCGGCGGTGAAGACGAGCGCGCGCGATGCATCGAGCCGCCAGATTGCGGCATCGTCGCCCGTGTCGGGTCCGACCAGCAGGTCGGGATGTGGATCAGGAGCCAAACGACGCAACACGTGCGTCAACTCGCCTGGGGCGAGCTTGCACGCTCAACCCGCGCCGTGGCTGAACTCGGTCAGTCGTCGGGCGTCGTCGTGATGTTCGTCGCGTGTGTGCATGTCACCTCCTCGTGGATCCCGATGGTTCGCCGGAGCGGGCGAAACCTGCGCTGGACACCGGGTTCGATGCGGTGCATCCAGCACCGGCATGCGTCGGTGGCTGACGCTACCGGCGATATGGTGCGCATCGTGGTGGAGCCGCGCCGACCTGTCGGGGCCCGGGATGGTCGTGCGCCCGACCGTCTGGCGCGACCGGCGAGGTCGATCGCTGCACCGCAACGTCGTCTGATCGGTGCCACGGCGCTCGTGATGGTCGCAGCGCTCGCAGTTGCGATGCTCGTCGACCGCGGCGACGACACCGATGTGGAGGCAGGTTCGGGACCCGCCCCGAGCGTCAGCGTCGCCGTGACGACGATGGATGGGAGCACGCCGACCTCGGCGGACTCGCCCGACGATCCGGCGACGACCGTGGCAACCGTGCCACTTCCGCCAGCGCATGCGGCTCCGCCGCTCGCATCGTTCGAGAACCAGGGGCTACGGCTCGAACCCACGATTGAGATCCCGTTGTTGACCGGGATGGTTTGGAACCCAGACGAGGAGGCGTACTTCGCCATCAGTCAGGACGGCAAGGTCTTTCGGGTCGACGAAGCCCTCACCGCGTCCGAACTCTCGCTGGATCTCACATCCGCCGTGACGAAGTTCGAGCGGTACTCAGAGCGCGGGTTGCTCGGCATTGCCTTCGACCCCGGCGACGGACGCATGTTCCTGCACTACAACGACCCCGACAGTCAAACCCATGTCGTGTCGTACGCGATGGCCGATGGGGCGCCCGACCCGGGTTCGCGTCGGGAAGTGCTCGTGCAAGAGCAGCCGGGCGTGGGTCACAAAGGTGGTCAGATCGCCTTCGACAGCTCACGCAATCTGTATCTCGCGCTCGGCGATGGTGGCGGGTCGAACGGGCGCGACGCCCAAGACACGGGGAAGCGTCTCGGCGCCATCGTGCGTGTCCTCCCCAAGCCTGACGGCGACGGCTACACGATTCCGGCGGGCAACCCCTTCGTCGACACCGAAGGGGTGCTGCCCGAGATCTACGCCAAGGGTTTGCGCAATCCGTGGCGATTCTCGATCGACCCGCCGACCGGTGATATCTGGATTGGTGACGTCGGCGAGTCGACCTACGAAGAGATCGACAAGATTCCGGCTGGAACTGCTGGTCAGAACTTCGGCTGGTACTTCCGCGAAGGCGCCAATGACGCTGCGGGCGATGCTCCCGAAGGGCTCACCGACCCGGTGTTCGAGTATCGCCACGACGAGATCGGACCGGCGGTGATCGGCGGGTTCGTCTATCACGGTGCTGCGATTCCCGCCTTGCAAGGCGCGTACGTCTTCGCCGACATGAGCGGACCGATCTTCGGGCTCGGCGCGAACAACGAAGGTGTTCGCCTCGCGGTGACGGGACAGACCAACGGCGTCATCACGTCGTTCGTCGTCACGCCCGACAACGAACTGCTCGTCATCACGCAGAACGCTGCGATCTACCGGGTCTTGTCCGCCTGATCGTCCGACCCCTCGGGGTCGGTGCTCACGCGCCGCGGCGTTCGGAGTTCGTACGCTCGGCCGATGGCGCGCGCGGCGCCCTGCTCGACCCGACGCGGCGCGCGGCGACGTGCCGATGCGGCGCCTCGGATCGGTCGGGGGTTGCGTTCGTCGGTTCGCATCGTCGTCACCACCTCTCGCAGTCGGCGGACGGCGGGTCGCCGTCGTCATTGGATGCTCCAAGACATCGTCGACCATCGCGACCGCGAAACCAAGCGAATTACTGTGAACGCTCGATTGCAGGCAGGCGGCGCGACCACCAGGTGGTTCGGACGCGGCCGCAGGACGCAGCGCGTCGCGGGCGCTACCAGCCGCGACGGACCCACTCGTCGAGGTGCGGACGCTCGGTGCCGATCGTCGTGTCGAGGCCGTGTCCCGGCATTACGAGTGTGTCGGGTGCGAGTGTGAACAGCCGTCGATCGATCGAGTTGATGATCGTGTCGAAGCTCGCCTGCTCGTGTGCGTTGGTGTTGCCCGGTCCGCCGGGAAACAACGTGTCGCCGGTGAACAGCACCGGGTGCCCTTCGAGCAGGAACGAGGTCGAGCCGGGCGTGTGACCGGGATTGTGGATCGTGCGGAGGCGCAACGATCCCACTTCGATGACGTCGTCGTCGTCGATCACGAAGTCGTAGCCGGAGATCATGTCGGCGTCGCCCGCCGCGATCCCGACGTCGATGCCGGCGTCGCGAGCCGCAACCACCGCCTGGATGTGGTCCCAGTGGCCGTGGGTGGTGAGGACCCTGCGTACGCCGGTGGCCTGGGAGAGTGGAATCAGGAGCTCGTGCTCGTTGGCGGCATCGATGAGGACCGCCTCGCCCGACTGGAGGCATCGCAGGACGAATGCGTTGTTCTCGAACGGGCCCACGACGACCTTGTCGATGCGGGCCTCGGAGGTCAGGTAGTGCACCGGGCGGCCAGCCATGTGAGCAACGTAATCGTCGGAGTCCACCACTCTGAGCGCGCGACGTGTGACAATTCGGGTCGAGCCCGTCGTGGGCTGGCGAGAGGTGGGCGACATGGGCGGGCTGGAGCAGTGGGGCAGGCGACTGGTCGCGTCGATGCTGGCGACGACGATCGTCGCCGCGGCCCTTTCGACCACCAGTCCCGGCCACGCGCAGGCGGCGCGTGCGCGGCCCGTCGGGGTCTGGTCGATCGAACGCGACGGCGCGGATGTCGTCGTGCGATGGACGGGTTCGGAACCGTTGCCGATCGGTGGCGAACGACTCGAGGTGCGCAGCGGTGACGCCGTGATTGCGGTGGCCCGCGAGGTCGGTGCCACCGCAGAAGCGCGCATCGAGCGCGCGCCGTTCGTGCTCGGCGAACTCGAACTCTGGCGCGGCAACCTACGTTTGGATGCCGAAGTCGATCGGCCTGCGGGTGGCGACACCAACGTTGCGCGCGAGCGCGATCGCCCGCACACGCGCCACCTTGCCGTCGACGCCGGTGCGCCTGGTCCCTACGCGACGACGCGCTACGACTACGACCTCGCACCGCTCCCCATTCGCGGATTCGAACAACCCGTCGAAGTTGCCGCGGAAGTGACCCTGCCCGTTGGCGCGCCGGGCGCGCGTCCGCTCGTGATGTTGTTGCACGGTCGTCACGCCACCTGCTTCGAGGGCGGGCCGGACGGTGCGGTGAGCGGTGATTGGCCGTGTCCGGCCGGGTGGCAACCGATCCCGAGCTACCGCGGATATCGCGCGATCACCCAACTGTTGGCGTCCCAGGGATACGTGACCGTGTCGATCGCCGCGAACGGCATCAACGCGCAGGACTTCGCGCCGGCCGACGGCGGCGCGGCCGCTCGAGCGGCGTTGGTACGTCACCACCTCGCGTTGTGGAGTTCTTGGGCTGCCACCGGCGGTGCTCCGTTCGCCAAGGTCACGGGTCGGGTCGACCTGACCCGTGTGATGCTCGTTGGCCATAGCCGAGGCGGTGAAGGCGTCGCGCGCGCCGCCATCGAGAGCCGTCGCTCGGACCCATGGCGCATCATCGGTCTCGTGCCGATCGGTCCCACCGCGTTCGGACGGCAGGTACCGGCGACCATCGACACGATGGTGTTGCTCCCGCGTTGCGACGGCGACGTCTCCGACCTCCAAGGTCAGCTCTACGTCGACGATGGCCGCGATCTGTTCTCGCCGGGTGATCACGCGCTGCGATCGGCGGTGTTGTTGCTGGGCGCGAACCACAACTTCTTCAACTCCGAGTGGACGCCGGGTCTCGCCGTCGCGCCCGCCGCGGACGACTGGGACTTCACCGGTCTGACGGATGACCCGAACTGCGGGCCTGCGAGCACCCGCCGATTGTCGCCTGGCGCTCAGCAGGCCGCAGGCGCGACCTACCTCGCGATCTTTGCGAGGCTCGTGTTCGAACGTGACCCACTGATGCTGCATCAACTCGACAACTCCTTCGGCGCGCCAGCCTCCGCGAAGGGGGCCGCCGTGCTCGTCACCGCGCTCGGCGGCGACCGCACGTTGTTGTACGCGCCGCGTCGCGTCGGCAGCCTCACCGCGGGCCCGGGTTTGTCGGCATCGATCTGCGAAGGTTGGTCGTTCGACGGCGGACCGACGTGCGGATTCGACTTCGAGAGTCGCACGCCGCACTGGATCCCGCCGACGTTCGGGCAAACCCTGCCGCGAGCGACTGCGGCCGAACTGTCGTGGACCGGAACGCGTCGCATGACCTTCGCCACCGATACCCCGATCGACCTGCGCGGGACAGATCGCATCGACCTGCGAGTTGCGATCCACCCCGATGCCGACGCGACCTGGTTCCGAGCGCGGCTCAAGGATGCGAGCGGTCGCACCACATGGTTGCCGGTGTCTGGTGAGCTCCGCGGTCTGGCCGGTTCGGGTTTGCCGGCCAAGGTCTGGGCGCAAGCGGCTCGACTCAAGGTGCGCGGCGCGACCGGCGTCGACCTTCGCCACATCGTTCGTATCGATGTCGAACTCGCTGCGGGCGTCGACGGCACCGGTCGCGGTCACGCATTCTTGCTCGATGCCGCCGTCGTCGATCAGTACGTGCCGACGTTGTACCCGGCCTGGTTGCCCCGTGCGCACTTCCAAGACCGCGACTTCACCGAAAGCGACGCGCCGAGGACGATCGACGTTCCGGTGCGGCTCATCGGTTTCGCTCGTGTCGGCGGGAGATTCTGGGCCGAGACCGTCGGTCCCACGGGCATCGTCGGACGCTGGATCGATGTGCCGGTCGGAGCCACCTCGGCCTTCATTCCGTTGGCGGTGAACGGCGACAACGTGCGCACCGGCGACCAGTTCTTCTCGGTCTCGCTCGCGCCCGGTCGCAACGTGACGACGGGCCGCTACGTGGGCTCGGTGCGAATCGTCGACGACGAACTGGCTCCGACGGTCACTGCGCTCGCCACGACCGCCTCGGGTCGCGAAGGAGACACGCTGACGTGGGCGCTCGAACTCTCGTCCCCGCAGCCGACCGAAACCGTGGTGTTCGTGCCGTTCTCGGTGCCCGCGGTCGGTCCCGAGTTGGATTCGGACGACGTCACCGATGCGGCGTGGATGCAATGGGTCGGCGCGGCGAAACCCTCACCGGCGGAGTTGCTGTCGACCACCTTTGCGTTCCAGTTCGTGCGTTTTCCTGCCGGCGTGACCAGCGCCACCGTGGAGGTCCCCACGGTCGTCGACGGCATCGCCGAAGGGCCCGAATCCGTCGCGCTCCAGGCGTTCTTCGATGGATCGGTGGTCGCCACCCTCACCGGGACCTTGGACGATTGACGGCGCGGCGGGGCGTACAACCCGCCGCGATCGTCCGCCGTTGGCAACCTGACCGAGCGGTCAAGTACGGTTTCGCCGTCCGAACCCGGGCCCACGACCCCAGCCAACGCTGGTGTCGCGGTACCCCGCACGACCAGGGAGCCACCCTCATGAACTTCGCCTTCTCGGAGGAGCAGGAAGAGCTGCGCCGCACGGTGCGCGCCTTTCTGGAGTCCAAGTCGCCCTCGGCCGAGGTGCGCCGGTTGATGGAGACCACCGAGGGCTACGACCCGGCGGTGTGGAATCAGATGGGCGCCGAGATGGGCCTGCAAGGCCTCGCGATTCCCGAAGAGTTCGGCGGACAGGGATTCACCTTCGTCGAACTGTGCATCGTGCTCGAAGAGATGGGTCGGGTGTTGTTGTGCGGCCCGTTCTTCTCGACCGTCGTGCTGGCCGCGAACGCGATCTTGAACGCCGGCACCGATGCCGAGAAGAAGGCATTGCTGCCGGGCATCGCGTCGGGCGAAACGAAGGCGGCGCTGGCGTTCACCGAGCCGAGCGGCAAGTGGGACGCCGATGGCATCACGATGCAGGCGTCGCAGAGCGGCTCCGATTGGGTGCTGAACGGCGAGAAGATGTTCGTGCTCGACGGTCACGTTGCCGACCTCATCGTGGTCGTTGCCCGCACCGCCGGTTCCAACGGTACCGACGGCATCTCGTTCTTCACGGTCGCCGGCGACGCTGCGGGTCTCACCCGCACCGCGTTGGCGACGATGGACCAGACCCGCAAGCAAGCCAAGCTCGAGTTCGCGAACGTGAAGGCGACGCCGCTCGGCGAAGCGGGCACCGGCTGGGCCGCATTGAGCAAGACGCTGGATCAAGCTGCGATTGCGCTCGCCAACGAAGGCGTCGGCGGTGCCCAGTTCGTGCTCGACATGAGCGTGCAGTACGCCAAAGATCGCGTGCAGTTCGGTCGCCCGATCGGCTCGTTCCAGGCCATCAAGCACAAGTGCGCGGACATGCTGCTCGAGGTCGAGTCCGGCAAGTCGGCGGCGTACTACGCAGCCTGGGCGGCGGCCGAAGACAACGACGAAGTTCCGGTCGTGGCCGCGCTGGCGAAGGCCTATGTGAGCGACGCGTACTTCCACTGCACCGCAGAGAACATCCAGATTCACGGTGGTATCGGTTTCACCTGGGAGCACGACGCGCACCTGTACTTCAAGCGTGCGAAGAGCTCGGAGATCTTCCTGGGTGACGCGACCTACCACCGCGAGCTTCTCGCGCAGCGCATCGGCATCTGAGCCGGGCGGCTCGCCTGGCTCCGCTCACCGTCGTCGAATGGAACCTCCACTGGGGGTGCGAACGCGTCGCGGGTCGTTACCCCTATGCGCGCTTCGACGAACTCGAGTTCGTCGGTCCCTGGCTGAGCGACGCTGACGTCGCGGTCTTTCCCGAGACCTGGCGCGATCACGGCGGAGTCGGCGTCGTCGATCGGCTTCGCGACGACGGCTGGTGCGTGAGCGAGACCGCGTTCGTTGGTCTCGACATGACGGCGCGACCCGAGGTCGCAGATCCCGGCACGGGAACGTGGTCGCTGGCGGTCGCCACCCGCGCGCCACATCGGTTGGTACGGACGATCCCGTTGCCGATCACGCGCGCCGATCCGGTTCCGCGTCGTCACGCGTTGCACGTCGAGTTCGAACACGACGGCGTGACCGTCGATCTCGTCGGGTTCCATGTCTCATCGAAGCTGTGGTTCGCGGCTCCGCCGATCCAGTTGCGCGGGCTCGCTCGCGCGGTGCGCGAGCTCGGCCGCGTCGGTCCGGCATTGTTGGTCGGCGATGCGAATTGGTGGCGATCGACCTTGCCGTTGTGGATGCCGGGATGGCAGTCGGCGGTGCGAGGTGCAACGTTTCCAGCCGCGAAGCCCCACAGCCAGATCGACCACGTGCTCGTTCGCGGCGGCGTCGCGGCGATCGATTCGGAAGTCGCGCCCGACTCGTGGCGTAGCGATCACCGCGCCATTCGCGCGACCCTTGCCATCACCCCAGCCCAATCGTTACGCGCGAGACCCGTCGGCCGCTGAAGACAACGATCGCTGAGGACAACGATCTCGGTGTCGGCCTAACCTGCGCCCGATGTTTGCGGTGGCGGTGTTCTTGGCCTTCGGAGTGGCGTGTTTGATCGCGGCGTTCGTCGTCTTGCGTGAAGCGAAGCGCCTCGCGGTCGACCCCGCCGAACCCACCTACTCGATGGACGAGGCCTACGCGTGGGTGGTGCAACACCTGCCCGAGATCGTCGCCGCAACGCTGACACCGGGCGACGTTCGTCGCATCCTCGGTTTCCAGATCGAGTACTTCGAAGGGCGCGGCGTCGCGAAGAACGGTTCGCATCGTGTCGTCCCCGGTGAAGTGATCATCGGCGGGGCCGAAGTCGTGGACTACATCCTCGAACGCGCGAAGTCGACCGGCGAGGAATACCTCCCCGAACAGGTCTACCCCGTGGTCGAGACACAACTCGCGTATCTCCGGGCCATTGGTGCCGTTGGTCCTGCTCGCCGCACCGACGAGCGATAACTGCTTCCCCTCGGCTGCGCGTCGTGGTACAACTCGCGCTACCAGAGAAAGGAGGTGGTCCACAGCATGCATGATCATTCTGGGACCCTGGAGGTGCGCGGCCGCTAGGCCCCACACCCGACTGTGGTGACCGGGCGGAATCCCAACCGCCGCACCCGCCACTCCCTGCCGAAGTTGGTCCCGTCGGCGTCAACGGGGGAGCGGTGTCCAAATGTTCAACCAGTACTGCCGAGAGGGTCCCGAGCGACCGCCCGGGACCCTCTCGCCGTGGTGCTCGCGGCCCAAGCCGGCCAACGGTCAGTGTGCGGAATCCGGACCGTCGCGCTCGCCGAGCTCCGCGTCGATGATGTCGACCGCTCCGACGGCAGCGAGCGCGCCGCCCGCCGTGAACACCCGTCCCGATCGGACCATCGGTGCCGACTCGATGGACGCACCCATCGCCTCGAGGTCGTCGAGGGCAAGCCAATGACCGGTCGCGGGGAGGTCGGCGAGCACCCCGGCCGCGGCCACGACCAGGGCACCCGTCGAGACTCCGATGACGTAGCCGCCGAGTTCGAGTCCGGCGCGGATCCACGCGAGCAGTTGCTCGTCAGCCGCGAAATCGCGCCATGCGAAACCTCCGGGAATCACGAGCGCATCGGGAACCGTGGCCTGCGCGATGGTCTGTTCGACCGCGACCGTGCGCAGCGGATCGAATCCGTCGACCGGCCCCGGTTTCGGTCCCACGTAATCGGTCGCCCAGCCCAGGGCGGCGAACCGGGTCATCGGGAGTTCGAGATCCCGCGACGCCATGCCGTGGAACGCGAACCCCGCGGCACGGTGGCTCATGCCCGAGCGACCGTTCTGCGTCGAGTCAGTCGGATCTGCGTAGACTCCGCCGCCATCGTGGACTCCATCCGGCGCACGCGTTCTGGGCTCCGACCCGCCCGCACGATCGCACTCGCGATCGTTGCTGGATTCGTGGTCTCGCTGGTGTCGCTGCTGGCAGGCGGTGCCGCCGCGCAGACCCCCGGCAACGTCACCGGGACGGTGTCCGCCGACGGAACTGCCGTCGAGGGCGTGTCGATCACGGTTCGAGACGGCGAAGGCGCAAAGGTCGGTGGTGGATTCACCACGGCCGATGGTACCTACACCATTCCGATCGCGGAACCGGGCGATTACACCGTCGCGTTGGATCCGCAAACCCTCCCTGACGACGTGGCGTTCGCGCCGACCGCGTTGCAGGTCGAGATCACGCTCGACGCGGCCGGTGCGGTCGTCGACTTCGACGCGGCTGCGGGCGAAGAGCCACCTGTCGGCGGCGGCGAGGAAGTGCGCGGAACGCTGCGACGCCCGAACCCCGACACCCAGGTCAACGAGCCGGTCGCGGGTGTGACGGTGCGCGCCGAACTCGACGGAGAACCGGTGGGCGAAGCGGTCTCCGGTGCCGATGGCACGTGGTCGATTCCCCTGCCAGGACCCGGTACCTACACGGTCGTCCTGGTCGTCGAAACCTTGCCGGAAGGTGTCGACCTTCGCAACGAAGGCAGTGACCGCCTGACCAAACAGATTGTTTCGGGCCAGTCGTCGCCGTTGCTGTTTCAGTTGGGCGATCGGGTCAACCGGGCGACCGACTCGCTGTACGAGCGAAGCATCCGGTTGTTCTTCGACGGCCTCAACTACGGGTTGATCATCGCGATCTGCGCGATCGGGTTGTCGCTGATCTTCGGCACGACCGGTCTCACGAACTTCGCACACGGCGAACTCGTCACCTTCGGGGCGGTCGTTGCGATCCTGTTCAACGACACGTTCGGGTTGCACATCCTGATCGCCGCGCCCATCGCGATCGTGTTCGGCGCGGGGTTCGGCGCGCTCCAAGATCTCGGACTGTGGCGTCCGTTGCGTCAGCGCGGCGTTGGGCTGAACACCGCCATGATCGTCTCGATCGGCTTCGGACTTGCCCTGCGCTATGTGATGCTCTACCAGTTCGGCGGCGACCCGAGGAAGTACGAGCAGTACCAAATTCAACCCGACGGTCTCGACATCGGTCCGGCGACGATCAGCCCCAAAGACCTCACGTCGATGGTGCTGGCGGTCGCCGTACTCGTCGGCGTCGCGTTGATGCTGCAGCGCACTCGAATCGGGAAGGCAATGCGCGCCGTCAGCGACAACCGCGACCTGGCTGCGTCATCGGGCATCGACGTTCAGCGAGTGATTCTGACGGTGTGGGTGCTCGGTGGCGGGTTGTCGGCTTTCGGCGGTGTGCTCCTCGGCCTCGACGAAGACGTGACCTGGGACATGGGTTTCCGGTTGCTGTTGTTGATCTTCGCCGGCGTGACGCTCGGTGGGCTCGGTACTGCGTACGGCGCCCTCGTCGGAAGCTTGGTTGTCGGTCAGTTCGTGATCCTGTCGACGTTGTGGATCAAACCCGAGTTGAAGAACGTCGGTGCGCTTGTCGTGTTGATCCTGGTGCTCCTCGTCCGACCGCAGGGCATCCTCGGCCGCAAGGAACGGGTGGGTTGACGTGGACTGGAACCTGATCTTTCGGACCTCGCTGGAAGCGTCGATCGGGGTCGACGCGGTCATCTACGCGATCGCGGCGATCGGCATCAACCTTCAGTTCGGGTACACGGGACTGTTGAACTTCGGCCAGGTCGGGTTCATGGCCGTTGGTGCGTACTCCGTCGGTGTGAGCGTCGTCTACTACCACTGGCCCTGGTGGATCGGTTTGGCGATCGGGCTCGGCTTGTCGATCGTGCTCGCGTTACTGCTCGGCGTGCCGACCCTTCGGCTGCGAGCCGATTATCTCGCCATCGTTACGATCGCGACCGGAGAGATCATCCGTTTGATCATGCGCGCCGCGGTACTGGCCGATTTCAGCGGCGGTTCCGCGGGCCTGTCGGGCTATCGCAACGAGTTCTTCGCCGAGACGAGCCCGTTCGATCGCCCGGCGCAGTACCCAGGGTTCACGTGGGTCGACTGGTCCGGCGAAGACTTCTGGGTGATGTGCGTCGGCTGGGGTCTCGTCGCCATCTTCTCGATCGGGATGTGGCAACTGATGCGCAGCCCGTGGGGTCGCGTGCTCAAGGCGATTCGTGAAGACGAAGACGCGGTGCGGGCGCTCGGTAAGAACGTCTACTGGTACAAGATGCAGTCGCTGATCCTCGGTGGAACGATCGGTTGCTTCGCCGGCTTCATCTTCGCGATGGGCAAAGGGTCGATCCAGCCGGACAACTACGCCACCGCTGTCACCTTCTTCGCCTACACCGCGTTGATCCTGGGCGGTACCGCCACGATCCGTGGGCCGATCGTGGGTGCGATGCTGTTCTGGTTCTTGCTCCAGTTCGTCGAGCAGTTCCTCGGAGGCCTTCGCGACGAAGACCTGATCTCGGCGGATTTGATGAGCGACAGCCAGCTCGGCCAAACGCGGTTCATTCTCGTCGGGATCGGACTGATGCTGTTGCTCGTCTTCCGGCCGCAGGGGATCTTCGGCGACAAGAAGGAGCTGGCCCTCGATGCCCGCTGAGTCCTTCACCCGCGCCGTGCGTGGCCTTCCCGGGGTGGCTCCCGAGCCGGGCGCGACCAAGCCGAACCCGATCATCGTCGCCGACGGCGTCGTTCGTCGTTTCGGCGGAATCACCGCGGTCGACGTTGCGCACCTCGAGTTCGAGGCGAACGCGATCACGGCGCTGAT
>SXIR01000219.1 GCA_005772765.1 Actinomycetota bacterium | reverse complement strand
GATCGTCGCGGTTGGTGAAGTGTTGCTCGGCGCGTTGCAACCATCTGTGCGCATCGGCGCCGCAGTGGCGATCGCCATGGTGGGCGCGGCCGTGGTGGGTTTCGGTGCCGGCGACGAAGTTCGGCTCGAACCGATCGGCGCCGTGTACGTGCTCGGGTCGCTGGCGTGTTACACGGGTTATGTGCTGGCCAGTAGCCGCTTGGTGCGACGCACCGAACCGCTCACCGCGGCGGCGTGGGTTGCGTTCGGCGCTGCCGTCGGTGCGACGGGATGGGGTGTCGGGCGCGGCGATTTCGGCGCGCTGCCCGCCGACGCGATCGCGCCCATCGGAGCAATGGCGATCGCCACCGCAGCCGCGTTCACCCTGTGGTTTGTCGTCGTCGGGCGCCTCGGATCCGCTCGCACCGCGATCATCATGATGTTGGAAGCTCCGATGGGGATCGTGCTCACCTCGATCGGTTTCGGTGACCCGCTCTCGGTGCAAGTGGCACTCGGCGGAGTGCTCGTGCTGGCCGGCGCCACCCTCGCGGCGAGGGAAACGCCGATCGAAGCCGAGATGATCGAGGCCGCGACGTCGCCGTAGCCGGGCCCGACCGAGATGCGGACGGGCCCGCGTCGGGAACGCGCCCGTAGAGTGCGACCATGAGCAAGTGGATCCGCGAAGCCGCGAACGGAAACCTCACGCCGACCGGAGCCGAGGCCAAGCCGGCTGCGACCGTGGCCGTGTTGCGAGATGGTGCACGTGGTCTCGAAGTCTTGATGGGGCGGCGGTCGTCGAAGATGAACTTCCACGGCGGTGCGTGGGTGTTTCCGGGCGGTCGGGTCGACGACGCCGACTGGGCGGGAGCTGCGGACGAATTGGATGCGGCGCGGATTGCGGCCGCGCGCGAAGCGAATGAGGAAGCGGGCGTGCTCGTCCACGCGCGCTCGCTCGTCCATGTCTCGAATTGGACGACCCCCGACATCTCGCCGAAGCGGTTCGCGACATGGTTCTTCGCAGGGCCGTTGGGCGAGGGGAGCGCCGAAGCAGTCGCCGACGGCGTCGAATCCGACGCGCTGCGCTGGTTTGAACCCGAGGAGGCGTTGGCCGCGCGTGCCGAAGGCGAGATCGATCTTGCGCCGCCGCAGTTCGTGACACTGGTGTTGCTGACCCGATTCGTCGACGTCACGAGCGCACTGACCGCGATCGATGCGGAACCCTCGTTCGACTTCCAGCCCAAGATCCACTTCGGCGACGGATTCGGTGTTGCGATCTACGCCGGTGACGTCGCCTACGTCGACCAATCGCGGCTCGACGACCCCTCGCCGCGGCACCGCCTCACGATGCCCCGAGACGGTGCCTGGTCGTACGAATACCACCCCCAGATCCGTTGAGTACTTGCCGTCGATGGCGCTCACGACGGCAACCGCTCAAACGAATGCGACCGGCGTCAGGTTTCGATGGGGCGAACCGCGCCCGCGCCCGCTTCGAGTTCGGCCGGCCAACTTGTCGGCCCGCTGAACGGTACGAGCACCAGTTTCGAGAAGCCGACCGCGACGTACTCGCGGCACCGTTCGACGACCGCATCCCAACCGTCCGGCACGAGCACCGCGGGGTCGACATCGTTCCCTGGCCGTGACGCGAGCAGGGCCGCAACGGGCTCGGGGAGCGAGCCGTGCCGATAGAAGATCATCGCGCCGAAGTGCTCGGGATCGAACGTGCGCCCGGCCTCGGCGGCGGCGGCCTCGATCGTGACGCGAGCAGCCGCGCACGTCTCGGGCATCGCGAAACTCGCCAGCCAGCCGTCGGCGAGGCGCCCGACTCGTCGAAGTTCTGCCGGTGCGCGCCCGCCCATCCAGACGTCGAGCGGTTTGGTCGGCTTCGGCGCGATCTGGAGGCCCGAGTAGCGGAAGAACTGGCCGTCGTGGTCGACGCGATCTTCAGTCCAGAGGCGGCGCAGCAGGGGCAGCATCTCTTCGAACCGGGCCACCCGCTCGGTCCGTTCGACGTTGAACGCCTGTTGTTCGTTCGGATGGACGATTCCCAACCCGAACGCGGGCAGGGCGCGCCCGTTCGACAACAGGTCGAGCGTTGCCCACTGCTTCGCGAGTTCGGCCGGGTTCCTCCCCGGTAGCACCGACACGCTGGTCCCGAACTTGATGCGCTCGGTGCGGCCCGCGGCAAACGCCAGCGCAGTCACCGGATCGGGTGATGGTGCGCCCATGCGTTCGGACAACCAGAGTGAATCCCACCCGAACTGCTCCAGGCCGTCGACGAGTGAAGCGAAGGCATCGGGCGCAATCGGTTGTGCGCCGGTGATGCCAAATCCCACGCGGACCTTCACGGCGCGCACGTTACCCATCCGCCCGGACGCGTGGTTCCGTAGAGTTGGTGACCCGCTCGTCGAGCCCGGAGAGGGCCAATGTCGATCACCGCCGTGACGCTTGCGGCCCGCTGGTGCGCGGGCTGGTATCTCGGCGCGCGTCGTCGGCCGTTGCGGCGGGCGACGACGGCGGTCGATGCGTCGGTCTCGGTGATCGTGCCAGCCCGCAACGAGGAAGCGTTGTTGCCGCGCCTCTTGCGGTCGCTGCGAGACCAGGAACTCGCCCCGCTGGAGGTGATCGTCGTCGACGACGACTCGTCCGATGCGACCGCGGAGATTGCCGAGGCGTTCGGGGCGACGGTCGTGTCGGGTGCGTACCTCGAGCCTGGCTGGACCGGGAAGAACTGGGCGTGCGCGCGCGGCGCCGCCATCGCTCGGGGCGAAATCTTGTTGTTCCTCGACGCCGACACGGTCGCCGGTCCGGAACTGGTTGCGGCGATGGCCGCCGCGGTGCGTTCCCACGGCGGCCTCGTGAGTGTGCAGCCCTTCCACCGTATGGAGCGGCCCTACGAACGGCTCTCGGCGTTGTTCAATGTCGTCGCCAGCATGGGCATTGGCGCAACCAGCCTGCGCAACGTCGACGTCACCGGCGCCTACGGGCCGTGCTTGGCCATCGCCGCCGCCGACTACGAACGCATCGGCGGACACGCGAGCATCGCCGGAGAGGTACTCGACGATGTGGCGCTCGCTCGGCGCGTCCGGGCGGACGGCATCGCGGTGCACGCGTTCGCGGGCCATGACCTGATCGAGTTCCGGATGTATCCCGACGGTGTCGGTTCGCTCGGCCGGGGTTGGACGAAGAACTTCGCGGCGGGAGCAGGGACGACGCCGATCGGGCGACTCGTGCTGATCGCAGCATGGATCTCCGGGTTGATCGAAGCCGGCTGGTGGACGATCGCCGGGCTGGTCACGCTGCCCGTCGGTAATTCGTTCTCGGTCGTACACGGCGCCTTCGCGGTCTTGTTCGCTGTGCAGCTCTGGGTGTTCTTGCGCCGCATCGGCAACTTCGGCGCGACCGCTTGGGTCCATCCGATCTTCGTCGCCGCGTTCCTCCTCGTGTTCATCCGATCGCTTGCCGCGACATTGCGCGGCGAGGTGCAGTGGAAAGAACGTGCGGTCCCCACGCGGATTCGGGTCGGGCGGTGATCGGTGGTCGTCGTGCTGGCCGATTGGCTCATCATTCTGCTGAACGTGGTGGTGTGGTTCGGTTGGAGTGTTGGCATCGGTTACGTCGGGCACCGGCTGCCGCACGCCGTGTTCGAACGTGATTCGCGGCTGACGCGGCTGCGCGCGTTCGAGTCGCGGGGCCGATGGTACGAACGTCGTCTCCGGATCAAACGCTGGAAGGATCGGCTTCCCGAAGCCGGCGCGTTCTTCGCCGGCGGTTTCTCCAAGCGGCGCGTGGCTCGGGCCGAACTCGAGCGTTTTGTCGCTGAGACCCGACGGGCCGAGTTGGTGCACTGGGTGGCGATGGCGCTCTGGCCCGTGTTCGCGATCTGGAATCCGCCGTGGGCGGCCGCCGTGGTCTTCGTCTACGCGATCGCCGCGAACGCACCGTGTCTGGTCGTCCAGCGCTACAACCGGGCCCGACTGGTCCACCTGATCGACCGTTGAGTCATCACCCGCCCGGCGGGAACCCAACGGCGCGGCGCGACGTCGTACCTGCATGCGTACACCGCTCGTTCTCATCACGGCCGCAGTGTTGGCCCTCGGCGCAACCGGTTGCGGTAACGACGACACCGCGTCACCACGAACGGATCCGTCGCCAAGCGATCCGACGACACCCGATCCGGGCCCCAACCTCGATGGCCGCACGTTCTTGTCGGTCGAGTGGCGGGTGAACGGCGAGGTGGAACCGCTCGTTGCCGGAACCCGCATCCGAATCTCCTTCGTGGATGGCGAGCTGTCGGTCTCGCCGGGATGCAACTCCGGCGGTGGTGCGTACTCGATCGACGACGACGGTCGGCTCGTCACCGAGGCAATCGGGATGACCGACATGGCGTGCGACGACGCTCGGATGGCCCAGGACGATCGGGTACTCGAGTTGCTCAACGACCTGCCGCTCGTCACGCTCGATGGCGATTCGCTGCGGATCGCCAGCGACGTCGTCGAACTCGACCTGCTCGATCGGGAGATCGCCGACCCTGACCGGCCGCTCGTCGGGACGCGTTGGACGTTGACCTCCCTGCTCGACGGCGAATCGGCGTCGAGCGTGCCCGAGGGCGTCGAAGCGTGGCTGGAGTTCGACGACACCGATGTGCAGGGCTCGTTCGGCTGCAACACGGGCGGCGGCAGCTACACCCGCGCCGGCTCGGTGGTGACGTTTGGGCCGCTGCGGACCACCCAGAAGGCGTGCGAAGCCCCCGGGGGCGCAGTCGAGAGCCGAATGGTGTCGGTGCTCGACGGCGCGACCGACATCACGATCGAAGCCGGGGCACTGACGATCACGCGTGGTGATGTCGGTCTCGGATTCACGGCGGCTGCGACGGAGTAATTAGCGTGCGCGGCGCGTGGACCGAAATGCAGCGAGCCGCACCGACCGCGAAGGCATCGACGAAATCGACGCGGCCGGCATCGAACCGGTCGGGCCGTTGGCCGGTCTCGTGGTGCTCGAACTCGGCAGCTTCATCGCCGGCCCGTTTGCGGGCCAACTCCGCGGCGACCTCGGCGCCGAGGTCATCCCGGTCGAACCGCCGCGCACGGGCGATCCCATGCGGGGCTATCGAACCGTCGACGGGCGATCACTGTGGTGGCCCGGGATCGCGCGCAACAAGCGATCGGTCGCGATCGACCTGCGTGACGAGCGCGGCCGCGCACTCGTCCGCCGGATCGCGTCCAGTGTGGATGTCGTGCTCGAGAACTTTCGTCCCGGGCTCGCGGGCGAATGGGGGCTCGGGTACGGCGACATCGCGTCGACGAACCCAGGAGTGATCGTCACCCACGTCAGCGGGTACGGACAGACGGGGCCGCGCGCGGCCGAACCAGGGTTCGGATCGATTGGTGAGGCTGTCGGCGGTCTCCGTCACGTCACCGGTGATCCCGATCGCCCCGCAGCGCGCGCGGGAATCTCGCTCGGCGATTCGTTGGCTGCGCTGTTCGCCGTGATCGGCACACTCAGCGCACTCCACGAGCGGTCGCGTTCGGGTCGCGGTCAGGAGGTCGACGTTGCGATCGCCGAAGCCGTGCTCGCGTTGATGGAGAGCAGCGTGGCCGACTGGGAGATCGGCGGCCAACTACGCGGCCGCACCGGCGGGATCCTTCCCGGCGTCGCGCCGAGCAACGCGTACCCGTGCGCGGACGGCAAGGACATCGTGATGGCCGCGAACGCGGATCCGATCTTCGTGCGGCTGTGTGCCGCCATGGACCAACCCGACCTTGCGAATGATCTGCGCTTTCATGACTTCGCGGCCCGCGCTGCGCATCAACGCGAACTCGACGAGCTCATCGCGACTTGGACTCGGACCCACGATCACGGTGCGCTGCTGCAAATCCTGCAGGACCATGCTGTGCCGGTCGGGCTCATCAACACGGCGGCCGACCTGGCGACCGACGCGCACCTCGCAGCGCGAGACATGATCTTGCGGCTCGCCGCGCCGGGTTTCGACCGCCTGGTTCCGATGAACGGTGTGGTGCCGAAGCTGACCCGAACACCCGGGGCGGTGCGACACGTTGGCCAAGCGCTCGGCGCCGAAACCGATGCCGTGCTGTCGGCATTCGCGGGTGCCGAGAGGGCCGAACTCGCAGCGCTCCGCGCCGCGGGTGTCATCGCCTGACGAATCAGTTCGACGCGTGCGTTGCTGCGCGGTACACGGTCGGGGCGCGACCGTCGCGTTCGAGTTCGGGGATTTCGGCGAACAGCAAACGTTCGGCCTCGGCCGTGTCAGCGTCGGTGAACTCGCGCGTGCTCGTGCACCACTCGACCATGATGTTGTTCGGATCGGTCGTATAGATGCTGGTGCACCAACCGTGATCGACTTCGAGAACGTCGATGCCGTTGGCCAGCCACCGTTCGCGACGTGCGGCCAAGTCGTCGAGTGAATCGGCCGCGAACGCAATGTGGTTGCTCCAGATCGGCAATCCCAATCCGGTCGCGATCGCCGGATCGAACTCTCCGATCGCGGCATCGTGGATGTCCCACACGGCGAACATCTCGCCGTTGCCCGTGTCGTAGAACACGTGACGCGACCACGGTTCGTACCCGTCGCGGGGCTCGGGGTTGGGTGCAGCGACGACCTTGACGAGCGTGAAGCCCATTGCTTCGGTGTAGAAGCGGTGGGTTGCAGCGAGATCGCGAGTCACGACAGCGACGTGGTGGAAGGCCATCGTTGTAGTCTCGCGCGATGCCGAAGCTTCGCGGCCTTTTCGCGGTCGCAATCGGGTTGACGGCAGGGACAGGGCTCACCGCCTGTTCCGACGACCCGCCCGCGCCGCTGCCGGCGGACGCCGAGCTGGTGCAGATCGCGTCAGGTGGTGCCGAGCTCGATGCGGCCGTGTTCAACGTCGGAAACCCGGCCGCGATCGTCATTTCGCATGGCGCGACCGGGCGCCGCGACGACTTCTACGCGATCGCCGACGGATTCGGCGCGCAAGGCTGGTTCGCGGTTGCCTACGACGGCCGATCGAAACACCGTGCCGACGATCTGCGCGCCACCGTCGCGTGGGTGCGCGAACAGGGCGCGGAGTCGGTCGTGCTGCTCGGCGGTTCGTATGGCGCGTGCATCTCGGTGACGAACGCAGTTGCCGTCGATGCGCGTGCGGTGATCGGGCTCTCGACTGCGCCGGAGTGCGGTGACGATGCGGTCGCTGCCGCGAACGATCTCGACGACATCGCGGCGCAGTTCGTCGTCGCCAAGGGCGACGACGGTTTCGTTCCGACTGCCGAGGCGTTGGCCGACGCTACGGGTACCGAAGTCATGCTCGCTGACGGTGACGGTCATGGGTCGGGAATCACGAACGACAACCCCGACGTCATTGCCGATTTGGTCGCGTTCGCCGAGGCCGTCGCTCGACCGGAAACGGCCGACTAGATCAAGCAGTACTTCAGCGTGAGGTCGAACGACGCCTTCGTCCGTTGCCCGATCGTGTCCTTCGCCGTCACTTCGACCATGACCGTGTCGTCGTATCCCAGGTTCGAGAGGTTGCCGAGGTAGCCGAACCAGCTGGGTTCGTCGACGTCGAACGTGCCGGTTCCTTGCCCGCTGTATTTCGACTTCCACACGAAGCTCACGTCCACGACACCGTGATCGTCGTCGACGTTCGCGGTGAAGAAACTCGTAACGGGACCGCATTGGGAGTCGGTCCAGATCTCGGTCGGGCTCGCGTCGACCGACAAGGTCGGCGGTGAGTCGTTCGGCGCCGCCGTGGTCGACGTGGCGACGACCGGTGACGTCGGCGCTGGAGGCGTCGTGCCCGACCCATCAGGTTGGGTCGGTGTGACTGCGGTCGTCGCTGGTGCCGACGGGTCCGGCGAGTCGGCGATCGACGTCGCGGTGGGCTCGGCGGTGGTCGATGTCGGGGATGGCTCGGCTGCACGGGATTCGATCGTGGTACTCGCACCAGCCTCGGCCTCGACGTCGAACCCACCCCCGCGACCGTCGTCGCGGGTCGCGGCGAACCAACTACCGCCCCCGCCGATGACGACGGCTGCGGCGGTTGCCGCGGCGAGCACCCGACGTCGTGCTCCCAGTCGGCGGATCGAACTGCCGTGTAGCTCCCGGGGCGGCCGCGGGAACCCATCGGCGCCCCAGGTGAACGAATCGGCGTCGGCGTTGTCGATCGGCTCGAGTTCGTCGCCGGTTGCCCCCCTGGATGGCGCGTCGAGGTGACGGACCCGGTCGAGGACGATGGAGCGCGAGGCGGCAGCGGCTGGCAGCGCTGGGATCGCCGCGAAGGCGGCGAGCGGTGCGACGAGCGCCCGTCGCCGCTCGTCGCACTGTTCGCATTGTTCGACGTGTCGGGCGACGCGTTTGCGAACCAACGTCGAAAACGTCCCGTCCCAGCCTTGGAGGATCGCGCCGAGGTCATCGCAGTCGTCGCGTCCGAGGCGAGCGATGAGCAGGGCACCGAGCGCACGTTCCATTTGTACGCGCAAACGGTTCATCATCACGTAGGCGTGGCTCGCGCTCACACCGATCGCGTCGGCGAGCTCTTGGCCATCGAGGCCCTGTCGGAGGTGGAGATCGAGCAACATGCGGTCGCGTTCGTTGAGGCCGGCCGCAGCAGCCCAGACGACCTCACGCGCGTCGTCGCCGCTCATCCCCGCGTCCGCATTGTCGTCAGGTGCCGCGAGGTGACGGAACCGCTCCTCGTCGGTCGGGATCGTTCGCGCTTGTTTGCGGGCCCGACGGAATGCCTCGTTGCGCGCGATCGCGAACAACCAGCTGCGCAGCTTCGTTGTATCGCGCAGCTGTCCGACCCGTCGCGCCGCAATGACGAACGTGTCTTGCATGGCGTCGGCGGCTTCGGCTCGATCGCGCAGCACCGAGTGGCAGAAGTCGTGCACACGGTCGGCGTACCGGTCGTAGATCTGCGCGAATGCGTCGTCGTCGCCAGCCAAGTAGGCGGCGACGAGTTCGGCGTCGTCCATCGTGGCAGCGTAAATCGGCCCACTCCTTGGTTGGTGTCGTTCCGGTCCGCGTTGTCATGGCCGGCCACCGCGTCGTGTTCGACCGGTTCCATAGGGGTACGACTGCCTCGAACCGTCTCGACTTACAACTTTCCCGGGCATCTTGCGATCAGCGAACGCTTCGTTGGGCCGAGCGCGAGCCTGAGGAGCCCCTATCGTCTGGCCCCGATGGCGCTGCGCAGACCACACCTCGGGCTCCAATGAACGCGCCGACCGTCGCAGTGCTCATCGTGGCCGCAGGATTCGCCATCGGTGACTGGATCTCCAGGGCCGTGCCCCAGCGGCCCTGGGCCCGTCGCCTCGAATACGTCTGCAAACCGGCCACGCTGGCGCTCCTAGTCGTCGCGGCGTTGACCCTCGACCCCGAATCCGGCTCGATGCGCGCCTGGTTTGTCGTTGCGCTCGTGTGTTCGTTGGCCGGCGACATCTTCTTGATGCTGCCGAGCGATCGTTTCGTCGAAGGGTTGGGTGCGTTCCTCCTCGGCCATGTCGCCTACGTCGTCGGTTTCGTGGCGCTGGGCATCGAAGTGGTTCCCGCCGCGATTGCTGCGGTGGCGGTGATGATCATTGTCGGGCCGGTTGGTGTACGCATCGTGCGCGGCGCCCGATCCCACGATGCTCGTCTCACGATCCCGGTCACGGCGTACATCACGGTCATCTCGGCCATGATCGTGGCTGCCGGTGGGTCGGCCCGTCCGTTGGCGATCGTCGGTGCCGTGTCGTTCGCCTTCTCGGATTCGTTGATCGGCTGGACCCGGTTCGTGCGGCCCGCTGGGTTCGCCTCGGTGACGATCATGGTCACGTACCACCTCGGCCAAGCGCTTCTGCTGCTCTCCCTCGTCTGATCCGATCCAACGACCCGGGTGCTGTGCACGGGCCGCGATCTGCACTGGTGAGCGCGAGACTCTGGCATGCGACGATCCATCGACGACGCGGTTGACGATCATCCGAGCGATGACGAAGAACGGCCAGGCGTCTCGTGGGCCGTTGCGCTCAGCGACGATTGTGACGGATGCGGGTTCGGGGAGCCACGCGTCGTCGTCACGGTCGAAGAAGCCGGCCGTCCTGGCTACGGCCTCGTCGCGCATCTCTCGCCGGCCACCACCAGGCGCCTGCGGGTCGCGTTGGCGGCTGCGCTGCGCGAGATCGGTGAAGATCCAGGAAGCTGATCGCTCACGCAGCGTGAGGGCTCAGCGCTCGGTGAGCGCCAAACGGATGTTGCTCGACGACAGATGGGTTCGACCCCTCGTCACGCGCATGCACGAGCCGATCAGACTCCATGCAAGGGCCGGCGCCGAACGGCGCGACCGGCGAGGTGCGATCTGACGGGCGTCCGATCGGGTTGCCGCGCGGGCGCGGCCTGGTGCTGCCGTTCCTGTTGTTGGTTGGCGGCATGTTGCTCGCTGGCGTGATGTTTGCTGGCGCGGCCCCCAACAATCCGCCGACCGTCGTCACGAGTGGCGGGACGTTGGCGTACACCGAAGACGATGGGGCAGTGACCTTCGATGGCGGCATGCTCGTCGACGATCTCGATGCTGATCCGATCCAGTCTGCGACGGTGCAGTTCAGCGCGGGTTACGTCGGCACCGAGGATGAACTCGCGTCGAGCGGTGGTGGTGGCATCAGCGCCAGCTGGGACAGCGGATCAGGTGCCTTGACACTGAGCGGCGCGGCACCAGCCTCCACCTACCAAATCGTGCTGCGTCAGGTCACCTACGAGAACACGTCGCAACTTCCCAATCCGGGGACGCGCACGGTGAGCATCACGGTGACCGACGGGATCGACCCCAGCGCCGCATCGACACGAGACATCGCGGTGACCTCGGTGCCCGACAATCCCCAGCTTTCGCTGACGTCAGGATCGTTGGCGTACATCGAGAGTTCGGGTCCGGTCGCGATCGATGTCGGCGCAAACGTGGTCGACGACGAAGACGACCTGACGAGCGCCAGCTTCTCGATCACGGGTGGTTACGTCCCGGCGGAGGATTCGCTCGATGTTCCGGGCCTCGGCGGTATCGCCGGGTCGTGGGATGCCGGGACGGCGACGCTCACCTTGTCCGGTTCGGGGACGACGAGCGAGTGGCAAGCCGCCGTGCGGACGGTCACCTACGAGAACACGTCGAACAACCCGACGACCGCGCCGCGCACGGTGAACGCAACGATCACCGACGGTACGGCGACGAGCCCGGCGGCGACCCGAGTCGTTGCGATCACGTCGGTGAACGACCCGCCGTCGCCCGGTGGCGACGTCGTCATCGAGGCCCCCGGAGGCGGTGCGATGGCGGTGGCCGAGGACACACCGTCCCCGAGCGCGGCGAACATCCGCGTCGTTCCGGCGACGCTGTTCGACATCGAGGGCCCAACTCCGGTCGCGGTGCGCATCACCTCGGTGACCGGAGGAACGCTCGCCCAAGGTGATGGCACTGCACTCGGCCTGGGTACTGGCGGTTCGATCCTGTCGTTGGCGAGTGGGGGAGTCGACCTGCGGTTCACGCCCACCGCCAACCGCGACCTCGACGCGACCTTCACCTACGTCGTGGTCGATGCGGCGAATCCTGGCATCAACAGTCCGGCCTCGAACGCGACGATTCCGATCACGCCGGTCAACGACGCACCCGCGTTGGCCGGGAGTGGTGGAAGCGCCGGGTTTGTGGAAAACGGCGGCGCCGTGGTCGTCGACAACGCACTGGTGATCACCGACATCGACAGCGCGACCATCGCCGGCGGGACCGCGCAGATCACCGGCGGCTTTGCTGCGGGAGACGACACGTTGGCGGCGACGGCGAGCGGCGGTGTCAGCGTCAACTGGGACGGGTCGACCGGAACGCTGTCCCTCTCCGGGTCGGCTTCGTTGCCGACCTACCAATCCATCTTGCGCAGTGTCACCTTCGACAACCCGAGCGAGAATCCGGCCGCGTCCAATCGCACGGTCTCGTTTGCCGTTGACGACGGGACCGATGGCAGCAACGTGATC
Source organism: Actinomycetota bacterium (assembly GCA_005772765.1). Lineage (GTDB taxonomy): Bacteria > Actinomycetota > Acidimicrobiia > IMCC26256 > PALSA-610 > SXJQ01. The sequence continues at coordinate 16,960 of SXIR01000219.1, read as the reverse complement.
GTGCGCAACGTGACCGTGACACCTGGCAACGACGCGCCAACGGTGACGGCCGGTGGTGCGGCCACCTACGTCGAGAACGACCCGGCCGTGGTCGTCGACGCCGGAGTGACGCCGGCTGACGTGGACTCCGCCATCCTGACGAGCGCGACCGTGCAGATCACCGGCGGGTTCGTGAGCAGCGAGGATGTGCTCGGGTCGAGCGGCGGAGCCGGGGTCGCCGCAACGTGGGACGGCGGGAGCGGAACGCTCACGCTCACCGGGTCGGCATCGATCGCGACGTATCAGAACCTGCTGCAGGCCGTCACGTACGTCAACACGAGCGACGCACCGACGCTGGCTGCCCGGACGATTTCGTACTCGATTGTCGACGACGGGGCGGCACCGTCGTCCGCGTCGACCGCAACGGTCACGATCTCCAGCGTCAACGACTCACCTGCGATCTCAGGCGGCGGCGGGAGCGTCATCTACACCGAGAACGATTCGGCCATCGTGATCGACAACGCCATCACGATTGCAGATCTCGACGACGCCAACCTCGAGAGCGCGCAGGTGCGTGTTGCCACGAACGGCTCCGACACCGAAGATGTCTTGGGCTTCACCAACCAGAACGGCATCTCCGGCGCCTGGTCGCCGGCGAGCGGCACCCTCACGTTGTCGGGTAGCGCGACGCTCGCCGACTACGAAGCCGCACTCGAATCGATCACGTACTTCAATGTTTCCGACGATCCGTCCACGGCGACACGAACGATCGAGTTCACGATCGACGACGGTGACGACGTGAACGGGCCGATCGAGAATGACGTTGCGGTCGTCGCAATGAACGACGCGCCGACCATCGGACTCGATCCGGACCCGATCACCTACGTCGAGAACGATCCGACCACGCCGATCGATGCCGCGCTCACCGTGACGGATCTCGACGATACGCAGATCGAGCGAGTCGACCTCATGACGACGAGTTGGCGCAACGGTCAGGATTCCTTCGTCGTGACACCGTCGGGCGGCATCACGGTCACCTACGACGCCGTGACGGGAACCCTCGTGTTGATCGGACCGGCACCGACCAGCTCGTTCGAGACGGTGCTGCGTAGCGTGCGCTTCCACAATCCGAGCGAGGCCCCCACGGCAGGAACGCGGAACTTCGCCTTGGTTGCCGACGACGGCGACGCGACAGGACCGTCGGTCGACCGTGACCTGATTCTCACCGCAATCAATGATGCGCCGGTTGCTGCCAACGACAGCGCCGAGGTGCTCCAAGGCGCGTGGATCGCGGTCGATGTCATCGGGAACGACACCGATGTCGATGGTGGTTACCTGCGGATCACGGGTTGGGACGCACACCCCGACGTCGCGATCAGCAAGACCGCGGGGATGCTGAAGGTTGTTCCGCACGACGACTTCGTTGGGATCGCGAACGTCTCCTACCGCGTCGGCGACGGTCGGGGCGGCGAAGACACGGGCCGACTTCGCCTCCGGGCTCGGGCTGCGGCCGACGGGTCGGTGTTCATCAGCGCGCTCCCGACGCGAGTCGCCGTCGGAAGCCCGATCACCGAAGCTGTGAAGGTCCGTAACTGGGGCGCGGGCATCCTCGAGAACGTTCGCGTGACAATCTCGATCCCAGGCGCGACGGTGCGCGTCACCTCGGCGCCGTCGGGTGTCTCGTGCACCGTCGTCGGCTCGCGCGCGATGTGTCCGCTCGGTGATCTCGCCGCGGGTTCGCGTCCCGTCGTCATGCTCGAGGCCACGCCCGAAGCGTCTGGTTTGGTGACGGCCACGGCGACCTTGCGGCACTCCTCGATCGATCCCGACGATGCCGATCTGGTGAGCGCAGCCACCACCGTCGTGCTGGCCCGCCCGGGAATCGTGCCGACGCCGGGCGGAGGCGATGACGACGATGACGACGATGACGACGATGACGGTGGAGGGGGTGGCTGGCGACCGCCCGCAACGGCACCGACCACGCCGGTGCCGACGACGACGGTTCCCACCACGACCGTGGCGACGACGACCGTGCCGACCACGACCGTGCCGACGACGACGGTGTTCGAGGACACCATCGACGACATTCCGACCACCGAGGCCACGACGACGGCCGCGCCGACCACCGTCGACCACGGTGACGGCACCGGACTCGGCTCCACCGCGCCGCCAACGACGGTGGGGGAATCGGGCGGGTCCGGGTCGCCGGTGAACTCGCTGCTGGTTTTCGGGATGTTCGCCGCAGCCGCAGCGGTGTTCGTGTGGCAACGCCAGCGCCGGATCGTGTGACGGGCCGGACCCGGAAGCCAGACGACGTGGTTCGCTCAAGTCGGGCACGGACGAATTCCGACAAGTCGGAAGTGCTGGTGCGTTCTCTCAACCGGCTTGGACGGCGGCCGATCGAGAGGATGGACCCGGCTCCCATGACCCGGGCACGAATGCGGGCCCCTCGGGGAGGTAACTGGTGATCGATCTCGACGCACTCGCGCAAGCGGCATCGTGTCTCGAACCGCTGCCGGTCAGTGTCTCGCGACTCGCCGCGATGGTCTGCGGTGAAGCGCCGGCCGACCTCGACGAGATCGTCGACATCGTGCAGTACGACCAGGCGCTGACCGCCTCGTTGCTGCGCGCCGCGAATTCGTCGTGGAGTGCGAGCCGCACCGAGATCACCAACATTCGCGACTCGGTCGTTCGGCTGGGAACTTCGACGGTGTTTTCGATCGCGCTCGGCATCAACGTGAAGTCCCGAATGGCGCGCGACATCCCCGAGTACGGCCTCTCCGAAGGTGATCTGTGGAACCACTCTGTGGCCGCCTCGCTCGCTGGTGAACTGCTGTTGCAGAAGGCGAAGCACAAGTTGCCGCCCGAGATCGTGACCGCTGCCCTGCTCCACGATGTCGGCAAACTCGTCATGTCTCGGTTCCTCGGCGACGACCTGCTCGTCGTGCTCGGCGAAGCCCAAGAAAACGCCGGGCTGTCGCGCATGCAAGCCGAACTCGAAGTGCTCGGCGTGCATCACGCCGAACTCGGTGGCCTCATCGCGCAAATCTGGGGGCTTCCGGAGTCGCTCGTGCGCGGCATCAGCTACCACCACACGCCGAGTATCGGCATGGATCCCATCTGTTACGGCGTGCATCTGTGCGACACCGTTGCGAAGGTGATCGGTGCCGGGATGGACGACAACCCCGACGTCGAGATGTTCGCACACGCGATGGCCGAACTCGACCTGTCGGCCGACGACTTCGACGAGATCTGCGCCACCGTGGAGGCTCGCTTCGCCGAAGTCCTCGCCCGCTTCGACGGCTAGCCGCGCACGCCGACGAGGTCGCCCGCTCCGTCAGTGTCCGAGTAGCGCGCCGATGAAGCCGTGCTTGCTGGATGGGTGCGGTTGCACCCCCGGATACCACGCAGCGTGGTTGAATCCACGAAAATGGCGTCAGGTACGTCACGCGACGTGCCGAAACCTCACCCATGGTGCGGGAATTCGGTACTCCGAACACCCAGAAATGCTTGCGAATCGGACATCGAGTCCCACGCAGGGTGGCGATCGCCCTCACGGCACTCGGCCTGCTCGCCACGGCGAACCCCTGGTCGCCCGACCGGGCGCAAGCAGACGGTGCGACCCCGCCGCCCCAGCGCCTCGTTGCGGTCCAGCGCGTCGGTACTCGCCTCGAGATCGTCAAGTTCGAAGCGCCCGGCGACGTTGCGCTCGACGATGCCAGCGCGTTTCTTCCCACGGTCGGCAACGGGGTCGAAACCTTGTTGGTCGAACGTGACGTCAAGATGCGTTCGGTGGGCGAACCCCTCGAGGGACACCAATGGGCCCTCACTCCGGCCAGCACCTCGTTTCGCAAAGCCTGGAACACGACCCAAGGCGCTGGCATCAAGGTTGCGGTGATCGACTCGGGAGTGCGCAAGACCCACGAAGACCTCGCCGGCGCGGTGCTGCCTGGCATCGACCTCGTGACCGGCAGCGGCGACGGCAGCAACGACCAGAACGGGCACGGCAGCCACGTCGCCGGGATCATCGCGTCGCAGGTCAACGGCCGCGGCATCGTCGGCGCAGCACCCGGCGTCAAGATCTTGCCGGTGCGTGTGCTCGATGGCAGCGGATCGGGATACTCGTCCGACGTCGCTGCGGGAATCATCTGGGCGACCGACAACGGCGCCAAGGTCATCAACCTCTCGCTCGGCGGCAACATCCCGTCGCAGGCCACCCAAGAAGCAATCCAGTACGCGCACGCGAACGGCGCGCTCGTGCTCGCAGCGGCCGGCAACGCGGGCCAAAGCGGCAACGCGCCGCTGTATCCGGCCGCGTTCGCCGAACCGGTCGCCGTTGGCGCGATCAACGCAGCGAAGCAACGCGCGCCGTTCAGCAACTGGGGTTCCTACGTCGACGTCGTCGCTCCCGGCGACGGGATCGTCAGCGCGTGGTCGTCCGGCGACGCGAGCTACGCGTGGGCGAGCGGCACGTCGATGGCGACGCCGTACGCTGCAGCGGCGGCGGCACTGACATTCGCGGTCAACCCGAACGCGACGCCGGCGCAGGTGCGCAAGCGCCTCGAGCGCACCGCGGACGATCTCGGGACTCCCGGCCGCGACGACCAGTTCGGTCACGGCCTCATCGACCCCGCCAACGCCGCCAAGGTCATCACGCCACGAGGAGGCGCCGAAGGACCGGGCTACCTCATCGTGACCAGTGATGGGGGCGTCAAGGGCTACGGCAACGTCCGGAGCCTCGGCGGCGTCGCTGGCTTCCCGGTCGGCTCGCCGGTCGCAGCGGCCGCAATGACGCCGAGCGGTAATGGGTATTGGCTCGTCACCAAGTCCGGGCTGGTCTTCGGCTTCGGGGACGCACACGTCGACGGCCACGCCCGCGGCAAAATCGGCAACGAATCCGTCGTAGCAATGGCATCGTCCAACTCGGGGCGGGGGTACCTGCTCGTCACCGGGCGGGGCCGGGTGCTGGCGTTCGGCGATGCCGTCGATCTCGGTGACGCGCCGCGCGGCACGCCGGTGCGCGACATCGCCACAACCCACGGAGGACGCGGCTACTGGCTCTTGGCTTCCGATGGTCGGGCACTGCCGTTCGGTGCGGCGCGCTACCACGTCACGATGCGGGGCGTGTCGGTCGGTAACGGTGCAACCTCGTTCGCGTTGACGTCAGGCGGTCGTGGGTTCTGGGCCGTTCGCCGCAACGGCGAGATCGCCGCCTATGGCGCCGAACCGTTCGGGAACCTGGCGACGTACTCCTCGTCGAGCAGCCGGTACGGGACCCGCCTGCGGACGGTCGACTCTCGCGAGGGCTACTACGTGCTCACCAACGACGGGCTCGTGTATCCGTTCGGCACCGCCCGCAACCACGGCAGTTCACCCCGTTCCGGCGTCACTGCGGTAGATCTTCTCGTGCCCTGACCGCTCGCCCGAGGCTGCGTCGGAGCGCGAATTGATGTGGCTGGCAGACTGCGCGTCGTGGAGCGCGCGGCGATGAAGCCGAAGTTGATCACACCGGCATCTGAGGTCGGGTTTCTCGGTGACGCGGCGATGCCCGGTGATCTCTACTTCGTGAGCCGCTCGCCGGTCGCGATCGTCGGTATGGGCTATCCGGCGCGCATCGACTGGTCGTTGCTGGCGGCCGAAGGTGTGGGACACGTTGTGTGCCTCACGCATCACGGCGCACCGCCCTACGACGCGACCCCCTTGCGGATCACCGCGATTGGTCTCGAGGATCTGTGGACCGCACGCGAACCGACCGACCCGACCGCCGAACGGGCGCGAGTGGATGAGGCCGCGCACGCCGTGGTCGATTCGGTACTCGCCGGAGAAGGGGTCGCCGTGCACTGCCGCGGCGGACGAGGGCGCGCAGGAACCGTGCTGGGTATCGCGCTCGCGCGGCTCGGCCACCAACCCGAAGCGATCGTGCGGTATCTGCACACGCTGCACGTCGTGCGCGGCAAGGTCGGTTGGCCGGAGAGCCCGTGGCAGGCCGAGATGGTCCACGACCTCGGCCGCGTTAGTTCGTGAACTTCTGGCGGTACTCGGTGAGGTCGACGTCGGGTTCGTAGACGACACCCGCACCCACGAGCGCGTCGATGTCGCCGTCGCGCAGATTGAGTGCGCGCAGGATGTCGCGTGAGTGCTGTCCGACGATCGGCGGCGGCCCCCAGATCTTCCCCGGCGTCGCGCTGAAGTCGATCAGGTTGCCGAACTGACGCATGCGTCCCATCAGTGCGTGCTCGTAGTCAGCCACGAGACCGAGTCGTTCGTTGTCGGCGTCCCACAACACGCTCAACCCGTCGTCGGTGTCGAGAGGAATCTCGTTCGGAACGCCGAGGTCGTCGAGCGTGCGATGCCAGAACCGTGCCGTTCTCGAGGCGAACGCCGCGGTGATTGCATGCACGTCCGCGGTCCCGAGGTCGATCCCGAGTGCGCCACACAACGTCGCTCGGTGCGACTCGGTGGTGGCGGCGATGCACAACCAGCCGTCCTGGGTGGCGTACAGCCGATACCACGGCGAGAGTCCGTGCAAGCCGGCGTCGAGCGACGGGCGATCCCACGGTCGGCCATCGCGATCGAGCCACACATCGGACGAGAAGATCACGCCGCCGTCGTGTAACGACGTCCACAACTCCTGTCCTTCGCCAGTGCGGACGCGGTGATGCAGCGCGAGCAACACGCCGACCGTCGACAAGAGTGCATTCGACGCGTCGCACATTCCGAACCGGTAGTAGAGCGGCGCATTGCCGGTATGGACGGCGCCTGACTCGTATTCGAGTCCACCGCTGGCCTGGTACAGCGGGTCGAGCCCTCCGAAGTGACCGAGCGGATCGGGGAGTCCGTACGCGTAGGTGTTGCAGTAGATGATGTCGTCGCGGACGGCACGGCATGCGGCGTAGTCGATCCCGAGTTTCGTCGCGACGCCGCGGGTCATGTTGTGGTGCACGATGTCGGCACCGGCCGCGAGGCGCAGCGCGATCTCGAGTCCTTTCGGATCTTTGACGTTGAGTGCGATCGAGCGCTTGCCGCGTTGACAACCGAAGAATGGTTTGCCGGCAAGGCGCATGCCGTCGCCCGTCACGGGCTCGACCTTGATCACCTCTGCGCCGAGGTCGCCGAGCAGCATCGGACCGAACGGGCCGGCGAGGTACTGCCCGAAGTCGATGATGCGTACCGAGCCGAGCGCGAATCCGCTCGCCCCGGTCGGGGATGCCGGAGGCGCTGCCCGCGGTTGCCATTCGGCCAGGACCTCGCCGGTGTGCGCGCCGAGTGCCGGACGTGGGCCGCGCACCGCGCCGGGCGTTGCCAAGAGGTGGATTGGAACTCCCATCTGCGTCGTCGGACCGACTTCGGGGTCGTCGACGGTGACGGTCAACCCGTTCGCGATCGTCTGCGGGTGGGCGAACATCTCATCGGGGCGGATGATCGGCTCGACCGCATGGTTGTTGGCTCGGAGTTCGGCGACGAGCTCGCTGCGGTTCCAGTCTCTGAACTTCGTGCGTCGGCGCGCGTTGACCTGCTCGCGTTCCTCGGCGGGCATCGCCATGAACGTGAATGGATCCGGCGCGTCGTCGAGGCCGAGGATGTCGTCGACAGTTCGCAGCGGGGTCAGTCCACTCATCACCGACAGGTGCAGCCACTCCTGGTTCGCGCACTCGAAGATCATCTGCTGGTGGACGCCGGGCGGATACGACTTACCCATCAGTTCGTGGAACTGTGCGTTCGCTCGTTCGACGTCTTGCCAGATCTGCGTCGTGTAGAGCAATGCGCCTTGGAACAACGACGTGCGAACGTGTTGCCCGACACCCGTACGAGCGCGCGCGTGCAGGGCCGCCAGCGTTCCGATGGCGACGAGATAGAACGCGCCCATGCTCGGCATCGGCATGTGGCAGAAGATTGGGCCCATTCGCCAGCCCGGTTGCTCCCACATCTGACCACTACTTGCCTGCACGAGCGCGTCGTACGCAGGCCGGTCGGCGCGACGGTGGCCATCGGGGTATCCGCCGAGCGACACGAGGATGATCGCTGGGTTGATGGCGGCCAGTCGGTCGTAGTCGAGACCGAGCGCGGCCCTGCGCCTCGGCAAGTAGCTCTCCACGACGACGTCGGCCGCGGCGACGAGGCGGTCGAACTGGGCGCGGCCGTCGTCGGTCCGTAGGTCGACCTCGACCGAGCGTCGAGAGCGTTCCCAGACGCGGTTGCCCTCATAGTCGCGGGTAACGCTGCCGCCCGGAGGTTCGACCTTGACGACGTCGGCGCCTTGCTCCGCCAGCAACAAGACGCCGAGCGGACCGGCGATGCCGTGCGTCAGGTCGAGGATGCGGATGCCATCGAGCGCGCCTGCCATGCGACGGAAGGTACCGCGAATTGCCGTTGCCGGTCAGGTGTGGGTCGCCGCGATGGTGAATGTTGCCGCGAACGGGTTGGCGCGGGTCGCGAGCGGAGCGACCCCGTCGAGCAGCGCGTTGATCGGTGCGGTCATCGGTTCGATGCAGACGAAGTCGGTCGTGGCCCATCCCGGCATGTCTCGCGGCGGAACGTAGATCTGCGCAAAGCCGTAACCCTCGTCGAAGCGAACGTCGATGCGACGATCGCGTCCGACGATCGAGAACCGACGATCGCGCCCCAGCGCGTAGTGGTCGTCGAAGGTCCGCGAGCCCAACGGTCGCGACTCGGCGGCTTCGAGCTCGTCGACCCCCGTGGGGAGGAGGCGTTCGTCGAGCCGGGCGTGACGCCGACTTGGAAGGCCGAGCTCCCATCGCGATCGCGCTGTGTTCGGCACGCGGAGGAACGGGTGCCAACCAAAGCTCACGGGAACGCCGGTGGGCTCATCGGTGGCGACGATCGTGGTGACGGCGAGCCCACGCGCCGACAGGGCAACTTCGATGCGGTACGAGTGCACGAACGGAAACGCGGCGAGGAGACGCGGTTCGGCATAACGCATGGCGACGACGACCCGAACGTCGTTGCGCCGCGTCGCGATCGATTCGACGGCGAACGGTTGGGCTTCGAGGGTGCCATGGATCGGCAGGCCGTTGCGGTCGGCTGCGGCGCGCCGGGGGATCGAGACGTCGCGACCATCGATCCGGAAGCGTCGCCGCGCCAGTCGATTCGCATATGGCGCGTTGAGCGGCAGTCCCGTATACCCGCCGGTTGGCATGCCGCGGCGGTAGTCCTCGATCGAGCGGGGGAGCGCAAGCAGCTCGGCGCCGTCGTGGGTGAGCGACACGCCGAGCATGCCGCAGTCGGGCAGAAACGTGGCTGCGTAGTCGGCGGTGACGAGTGTCAGTGCCGCCTCACCGCGCCAGGAGTGCACGCGCACGATGCTGGTCATGGCGCAATCTCGACCCGGTGTGGAGTCGAGCCGGCCGCGTTCATTGGTTCGGCGTGGTGCCGGTCTCCTTGGCGAGCTTCGCCGCGGCTTCCCGTTCGGCCAGCACTTTGATCAGGCCCAACTCTTCTTGGCCCACTTCGTCGAACCGGGCGGCGATCTCGTCGATCGTCCACCGGCCGTCCTTGCGCATCTCGCGCACTTCGACCGGCTGGTTCCAGACCGCGATCTTGCCGCCGTTGGCGGTGAAGACCTGGCCGGTGACCGATGCGCTCGCGTCGGAGAGCAAGAAGCCGACCATGGGCGCAACGTCTTCGGGCTCACCCATCTCGATGCCGAACGGGACGTTGCCACTCATGCGGCTCTTCGCAACCGGCGCGATCACGTTGGCGCGAACGCCGTACTTGTACATACCCGCGGCGACCGAACGCGCGAGCGACACGATGCCACCCTTGGCCGCGCTGTAGTTGGCCTGGGCGACCGACCCGGCGTACGCCCCCGACGTGAAGGCGACGAACGCGCCCGAGCCCTGGGCCTTGAAGTGGGGCGCGGCGGCGCGAAACACCGTGAAGGTGCCCTTCAGATGCGTTTCGATGACCGGGTCCCACTCGTGCTCGGCCATGTTGAAGAACATGCGCTCACGCAGGATGCCGGCCACGGCGACCACACCGTCGATGCGTCCGAAGTTGTCGATCGCGCTCTGAACGATCGATGCGCCGCCGTCCATTTCGGTCACCGAACTCGCATTCGCGACGGCCCGCCCACCCGCGGCGACGATCGCCGCGACAACCTCGTCGGCGACCTCGCTCGTCGGTTCGTTGCCGTCGATCGACACGCCGTAGTCGTTGACGACCACGGCTGCGCCCTCGGATGCGCAGAACTCGGCGACCGCGCGACCGATACCGCGCCCCGAGCCAGTGATGGCGATGACCTTGCCGTCGAGTGCTCCCACGATGACCTCCGAACAACGAATCCGGCGAACTGGATTGAGGGAACCTACGGGCGCGTGGTGGGCCCCGTCGAACCGCCCACGTCATCGCCACCCGCCGCTTGCGGGTTCCGGTGTCGCGGGTCTTCGCCACGAGGGCGGTAGTAGACGACCTCGTCGCCGTCGACCGCGACCGGAATCATCTTGGCGTGGTGCAGCGACTTGATCGACGCGATGTTGTCGCGGTGCGTGATGGCGACGACCCGGTCGAGTTCCACGTCGTCGAGCAGGAAATCGGCGATTGCCCGCATCGCCTCTCGCCCGTATCCGTTGCCCCAGTGCGCTCGGGCGATGGTGAACCCGAGTTCGGCCGTCGGTTCTTCGGCTTCGAGCCGGATCCCGAGATCACCGATGATCCCAGGTGCGACGATCCGCTCGATCGCGAGTTGGGTCCACATCCCGGCGACGAACGCCGGGCCGGTCGCAAAGTCGGCGACGAGTTGTTCGGCGACGGCTCGGTCGTAGGGCGTCTCCCAACCTTGCCAGCGCGCGACATCGGCGTCGTTGCGGTAGCCGTGAAACGCTTCGGTGTCGTCGAACGTGAACCGGCGGACGACCAGACGGTCGGTTCGGAGGATCTCGACGGCCTCGGTCACGGTACGAACGCTAAGGCATGCGGCCGACCATCCTCGGCGCGTGGCGAGGCCGGACGTGCCCGCGCGTGCCAACATGGCGCTCATGGAACTGCTCGGGGTCCACCACGTGGCGATCTGTGTCGACGACGTCGAAACGGCGATCCGGTTCTACGTCGACGGTCTGGGTTGCGCGGTGCGCGACGACCGCCCCGACTTCGGGTTCCCGGGTGCGTGGCTCGACGCGGGCGCGCAACAAATCCACCTGATGCAGTTCGGCGGTCGCGACAAGGTGCCGTTGCAGCACTTCGCACTGCGGGTCAACTCGCTCGATGACGCGATCACCGAACTCGAACGCAAAGGCATCGAGGTACGCCGTTCGAACTATGTGGCCGGCGCCGGCCATCAGGCGTTCCTGAAGGATCCAACGGGCAACGAGATCGAACTCAACCAGCCCGACCACTGATCGCTACGGCAGGAGTTCGATCCCGGCGGCGATCAGCGCGTGGGCGATCGCGTCTGCGTGGTTGCGATCACGGGTCTCGACCGAAACTTCCAAGATGGCGTCGCGCACGGCCACGCCGGGTCGGTCGCGGTGATGCTCGACATCGACCACGTTGCCGCGTGCGGCGGCGATGATCGCCGCGATGCTCGCGAGCTGGCCCGGTCGATCAGGAATGCGGCATCGATACAGCACGAGGCGACCTTCACGGGCGAGTGCCCGCAGCAGCACCGCGCTGAGCGTCCGGGGATCGATGTTGCCTCCTGACACGACCAACGCGCAGCGTCGTCCGGCGAACGCCTGCGGATGCTCGAGAAGCGCTGCGAGTGGTGCCGCCGCTGCACCTTCGACAACGGTCTTTTCGACATCGAGCATCAATGCGACGGCCGCTTCGATGGTGGACTCCTCGACGACGAGGATCTCGTCGACCAGGTCGCGGGCGACGGCGACGGTCGCAGCACCGGGGTTCGGTACGGCGATGCCCTCGGCGATCGTCGTGGCGGCGACGATTGGCGCGTCGGATCCGACCGCCCGCGCGAAGTACGGGTGGGTTTCGCTCTGGACGCCGACCACGCGCACCGACGGTTGGAGCGCCTTCACCGCAACGGCGATGCCGGCCAGCAAACCACCGCCCCCGACCGGAACCACGACGACGTCGAGGTCGGCAACCTGGTCGAGGATTTCGAGGCCCACGGTGCCTTGGCCGGCAATGATCCGCGGGTGATCGAACGCGGGGACGAACGTTGCGCCCTGTTCCTCGGCGATCTCGATTGCTCGTCGGTACGCCTCGGCGAAGTCCGCGCCGTGCACGATGACGGTCGCGCCTTCGTACTCGGTGCGAGTGATCTTGGTGAAGGGGGTCGACTCCGGCATCACGATTGTGGCTGCGATTCCGAGGAGGCGCGCATGGCGCGCCACTCCCTGCGCATGGGTGCCTGCCGATGCGGCGAGAACGCCTCGGGTCCGGGCCTCCTCGTCGAGCGATTCGAGGAACCAGCGAGCCCCCCGTTCCTTGAACGATGCGGTGTACTGCAGGTTCTCGTACTTGCACCACACGTCCGCTCCGGTGATTGCCGACAGGGTCTCGGAGTGCAAGCACGGTGTGACATCGACGGCCGAGGCCAGCACCGCGGCGGCGGCCTGGATGTCGGCGAGGACGACCGACGGCCGGGCTTCGGTCGGATTCGGGTTCATGTCCGAGTCTGACACCTCGATTGGGTCCCGGCCCTTGTTCCGCTGACGCGCTTCGACCCTCGAAGTGCCCGGTCGGGGCCGCGGGGGCTACCGTTCCCCGGTCCCCGGTCGGAGGGTTGTTCCCCGGCCGATCTGGGCGACCTCAACGTCCCGAAGCCCGGCCGCGCGTTGGCCGCCGGGTGCAACGGGTCCCGACTTCAGGAGCGAATCAACAGATGGCACGTTTGAACGAAGGCCGCGTCGTCCTCATCACGGGCGCGGGCGGTGGAATCGGCCGTGAGCACGCGTTGGCGTTCGCGGCGACCGGCGCCAAGATCGTCGTCAACGACCTCGGCGGCGACATGCACGGCGGCGGCCGCGACGATCACCCGGCGCAAGAAACCGCAGCGCTGATTCGCGACATGGGCGGCGAGGCGGTCGTGAACGGCGGCAACGTCGCCAACTTCGACGACGCGAAGGCCATGGTGCGCCAGGCGATCGACACGTTCGGAACCATCGACGTCGTCGTCAACAACGCGGGCATCTTGCGCGACCGCATGTTGGCCAACATGGAAGAGGCCGAGTGGGACGCGATCATCGCCGTGCACCTCAAGGGCACCTTCGGTCCGACCCGCGCGGCGGTCGAGTACTGGCGTGACCAGAGCAAGGCGGGCAACCAGCCCGACGCCCGAGTGATCAACACGAGCAGCCCGTCGGGTCTGTTCGGCAACGTCGGCCAAACGAACTACGGCGCGGCCAAGGCGGGAATCGCAGCATTCTCGATCATCGCAGGCATGGAACTCGGGCGCTATGGCGTCAACGTCAACGCGATCGCTCCGGTGGCGCGGACACGCATGACCGAGAACCTCGGCATGACGAAGCCCGAGGACGAAACCAAATTCGACGCGCTCGACCCGGCGAACATCTCGCCGCTCGTCGTGTGGCTCGGTTCGCCCGAGAGCAAGGACGTCACGAGTCAGATCTTCCTCGTGGCCGGCGACCGCATCGGTGTGGCCGAAGGTTGGCACCGTGGCCCGACGGCCGAGAACGACGGGCTGCGTTGGGACCCCAACACGCTCGGCGCGGTCATTCCCGATCTCGTCAAGAACGCCCGCCCCGCTGCTGGCATGTTCGAATAGTCCAAGGAGACGATTGCGATGCCGTTGATTCTCGACAACGTCGGCAAGACGAGCGACCCCGGTCGGAACTCGTGGGATTCGAAGGACGCACTGCTCTACGCGTTGGGTGTTGGTGCCGGTCAGGCCGACCCGACGGGCTTCGAACTCGAGTTCACGACCGAGAACTCAGGGTTTTCGAAGGTCGAACAGCGGGTGCTGCCGACCCTGCCGGTCGTCGTGGCCATGGGCGGCGGCGGGAACCCGCCGAGCTGGGGTGACTTCGACTTCACCAAGCTGTTGCACGCCGAACAGGGCGTCACGCTGCACGGCCCGATTCCTCCCGACGGTGAAGTCGAGACGGTGCAGCGTCTCGTCGGCATTTACGACAAGGAAAAGGCGGCGATCGTCCGCCTCGAGAACGTGTCGACCTACGTCGGCACCGGCAAGCCGGCGTTCACGACTCGCTTCGCGGCCTACATCCGCGACGCGGGTGGCTGCGGTACTGCCGGCGATGACGTCAGCGACCCGCCGAAGATGCCCGACCGTGCGCCCGATCACGAGACCTCGTACGTCACACGCACCGACCAGGCACTGCTGTACCGACTCTCGGGTGACCGCAACCCGCTCCACAGCGATCCTGCCCACCCGGCGTTGCAGTTCATGGGCGTCGACCGGCCGATCCTGCACGGTTTGTGCACCTTCGGATTCACCGGGCGGGCGTTGCTGCACACGTTGTGCGGTTCCGATGTCAACCGGTTCACGAGCATGGACAACCGATTCTCGAAGCCGGTCCTTCCGGGTGACACGCTGACGGTTCGTATGTGGATCGAATCGCCGGGCAACGCGCTCTACCAAACGGTGAACCAGCACGGCGCCGTGGTGATCGACGGCGGGCGTTTCGCGTTCGACGCCTGATCGACATCTGCGACCAACGCAATCGTGTGGGCGGTGCTTCGGCGCCGCCCACAACGCGTAGGTTCTCGTGATGCGTTTGCGTTCGGCGACGGTGGCTCTGACGGTTTCGTTGGCGTTGTTGTCGGCTGCGTGTGGCAGCCAAGCAACCATCGATGGCCGCGCGGATGGAGCTGGCCCAGCCGATCGCTCCGACGATCGATCCGACGATCGATCCGACGATCGATCCGACGATGCTCCCTCGCGCAATGAGCTGCTCGACTTGGCGCTCGACGACATCGAAGCGTTCTGGACCGACGAGTACCCGCGGGTGTACGGAGACGACTACGAGCCGCTCTCGGGCGGGCTGGTTCCGTACTCGTCACGGCGTGATCCGCCCGACTGTGGCGAACCGCTCGACTACGAAGACGTGATGGGCAACGCGTTCTACTGCCCGTTGACCGACGTGATCGCCTGGGACGAACAGCGGCTGCTCCCGGCGCTCGAAGCCGAGTACGGCAATTTCGCGATCGCGTTGGTGATGGCCCACGAGTGGGGTCATGCGATCCAGGCTCGGGCGGGGGTGCGGGGCGCGACGATCCTGCTCGAACAGCAGGCCGACTGCTTTGCCGGGGCGTGGACCGCACGCCTTGCCGCTGGCGAGAGCGACTCGCTCGAACTCGGCGACGACTCCCTCGACGTGGCACTCGCTGGGATGTTGGAGTTCAGCGACCAACCGGGCACGCCCGCCAGTGACCCGAGCGCGCACGGGCTCGGATTCGATCGGGCGAGCGCCTTTCAAGACGGGTTCGAGCGCGGCGCCGATCGATGCTCGACGTTCGTGGACGACCCGCCGTTGCTGCTGTCGGCATTGTTCGAGGAGCAAGGCAGCTTCGTCCCGAACAACCTGCCGTACAACGAAGCGATTCCGTTGCTCGTGACCGACCTCGACGAATACTGGTCGTTGGTCCTCGACCGTGCGTACGTTCCCGTCGAAGCGATTGTGCCCTACGACGTCGATGGTCCGGCCCGCGATCTTCCGCGCTGCGGTCCGTCGGTGTCCGATCCCGAATTGCTCGACGGTGCCGTGCTCTATTGCCCAGCGACCAACACGGTGGCGTGGGACGACGACTTCTTGCGGGCCGTACACCGCCGCATCGGCGATTTCGGTTCGGCGACGTTGCTCGCGAACCAGTGGGCGCGGGCCGCGCAAGGCGCAATGGAGATCGATTCGTCGGCGCCCGGTGCCGAACTCCACGGTGATTGCTTGACCGGATCGTGGATTGCGTATCTGTTGCTCGGTGGAAGTCGCAACATCAGCCTGACCCCCGACGACCTCGATGAGGTGATCCAAGCGTTCCTGCAGGTGAACTTGGGCGTGTCCGACAACGAAGTCACCGGTGCGCGACTGGCGTTCGATCGTTTGGCCGCGTTGCGATCGGGAATGGTTGACGGCGTCGAGGTCTGTCGCGACTACGAGCCGTGATCGTCGGCCTGAATCGCGCGTAGCGCGACACAAGCCGCGCCGACGATCGGTCCGTCGGCACCGAGCCCAGCTCGTACGACGCGGGTGCTGCGGGCGTACCCGAGGCCGCAGCGCGCGTCGATCTCGCGTTGGGCGGCGGTGAAGAACGTGTCGCCGTAGCCGAGTGCCACCGATCCGGCGACGACGGCGAGTTGGAGATCGAGCAGTGTCGCGACGTTCGCGATGGCGCGTCCGACGAGGGTGCCGCAACGTGCGCGCGCGGTGTCGTCGGCCTCGGCGGCGGGCCGTCCGGTGATGGCGGCGATGGCGGTGCCGCTTGCCTCGGCTTCGACGCAACCCCGGGCACCACACTCGCAACTGCGTCCATCGGGCTCGACGATGATGTGACCGACATGGCCGGCGTTGCCATTGGTGCCGTCGAGCAGGCGTCCGTCGAGCACGATGCCGCCCCCGATGCCGGTGCTCACGACCATGCCGATGAAGTTGTCGACGTCGCGCGCCGCACCGAATCGTCCTTCGCCGAGGGCGAGGGCCTTGGCGTCGTTGTCGACGAAGGTCGGGAGTCCGGAGTGTTCGGCGAGGTGGGCGCGCAACGGGAAGTCGCGCCATGCGGTGATGTTCAGGGGCGAGACGGTTTCGCCGCCGTGGGTCATCGGCCCGCCGCAGCCGCAACCGATTGCCGCTGGGTTCGTCGCGTGTTCGAGTCGGTCGATGAGGGCGGTGAGCGTCGACCACAACGTGGCAGCGTCCGAATGCGCCTGGGTCGGGGTGTCGTGGCGTTCGAGCACGGCACCGTCGTCACGGACAGTTGCGACCGCCAGCTTTGTGCCCCCGATGTCGACTGCGATGACGTGCATCCCCGAACGCTACGTGCGCCAATCCGAGGTGCGTCGATAGGGTCCGAACTTCGGACCCTATCGACG
>SXIR01000218.1 GCA_005772765.1 Actinomycetota bacterium | reverse complement strand
GACCTGGGCGATGCCAAACGGCGGCTTCATGCGTGCGGTCGTCTGTACGTTCTTGAAGTTGACGAAGATGCCTTGCGCAGTTTCGGGGCGAAGGTACGCAATGTTGGCTTCGTCCTCGACCGGACCGACGTAGGTCTTGAACATGAGGTTGAACTGGCGCGCCTCGGTGAAGCTGCCCTTCGTGCCGCAGTTGGGGCACGCACCACTCTCGGGCAGGTGATCTTCGCGGAAGCGTCCTTTGCATTGACGACAGTCGACGAGCGGGTCGGAGAACGTGGCGACGTGACCGCTCGCCTCCCACACCCGGGGATGCATGAGAATCGATGCGTCGAGCCCGACGACGTCGTCGCGCATCTGGACCATGGCGCGCCACCACGCGTCCTTGACGTTGCGCTTCAGCAGTACGCCGAGCGGGCCGTAGTCCCACGTTGAACGGAATCCGCCGTAGATGTCGGACGACGGAAAGACCAGACCCCTTCGCTTGCAGAGGTTGACGACTCGGTCCATGGCATCGTTCTTCGGCGGTTTGGCCATAAGCGAGCGAGGCTAATCGTCACCCCGCATGCCGTTCGGACCGTTCAGAACCCCGTTTCCCGGAGTGTTCGCTCGCTTTTCCGCAACGAACTCTCCGGGAAATCGTCAGAGCGCGGCGGCCGAACGGAGACGACGTTCGATCTGGTGTTCCAGCGCGCCGAGCGCCAGGCGTTGCACCTCGTAGGCCGAATCCCCCATCGGCTCGGCCAATGCCTCGTTCAACCGGCCGCCGAGCATGCGTCGCATCAACTCGAGTGCCTCGGCGCTCAGCGCGGCCCCGCCGCCGCGGGCACAGTCGCGGCACACGACACCGCCGATTTCTAACGAGAACGCGCGGAGCGACTCGGTGGCGTCGCAGCGCGCGCACGCCTCGAGGCGAGGCTCGAAGCCCGAGTGGGCCAGCAACTTCCAGAAGAACGCGGTCGTGACGAGCGGGGTGCGCCGTTGGTCGAGCGTGCGCAGCGCTCGCGTGAGCATCCGGTACAGGGTCGGATCGGGTTCGTGGTCCTGGGCGATCTGGTCGACGGCCTCGAGCATCGGGACCGTATGCGTGTACAGGCCGAAGCCTTCGCGCAGCTCACGGTTCGACTCGATGATCTCGGCGTCGGAGATCGTTTGGAGTTCCGAACGTCCCTCGTAGAGCGCGAGGTGCACCTGGCTCGCCGGTTCGAGCCGCGCTCCGAACTTCGACTTGGTCTTGCGGACACCTTTGGCGACCGCTCGGACCTTGCCGTGCTGTTGGGTCATCAACACGACGATGCGGTCGGCCTCGCCGAGTTTGTAGGTACGCAGTACGACGCCTTCGTCGCGATACGCCCCCCGTCCCATCGTCCGAGCGTACGCCGCCACCCACCTCCTCGCGGAGCAGGTCAGCGGTGGGTCCAGCGTGGGCTGGCGATGTCGCGCACTCGCACCGAGCGGCCGTGGAGCGCAACCTCACGGAACTGGTAGAGCACCGCCGCAGTCGGCGGGTTGATCCACTCGCCGCGCACCGACATGCGCGCAACGGGCCCGTCGGCTTGCGGGTCGTCGACCCAACGCGGCGATTCGGGGTGGTCGAGTTCGCCGAGCGACACCCACCACGCCGCGTGCACTTCTTCAGGGTGGGGCACGAACTCGTGGCGACCGTCGGCCCAGAGCACGACCGGCGTGATCGACCGACCCAGACCCGACCGGAAGTCGTCCAGCACGCCGAGCACCGACGCCGAATCAAGCGCGATGCCCAACTCTTCGTGGAGTTCGCGCCGAGCGGCAATCACCGCGGTTTCGCCGGGGTCGAGTCGTCCGCCGGGTAGCGCGTACTGGCCGGGGTTCGATCGCAGCCCGAGCCCGCGCCGGATGAACGCGTAGACGGCATCACCGTTGGGGTCGGCGCCGATCACGATGGCCACTGCGGCGCCAGGCAACTCGTTGTCGGGAAGCGCCTCGGCGGAGAACCCGGCGAGGTTCGCGGCGATTCGTTCGCGCAGCGCAGCGTCGTGGCGGTACGTCACCGCTCGTCGATCGTTCCGAACCGCCGGTCGCGCTTTTGGAAGTCGCGTACGGCGTCGAAGAGATCTTCGCGGCGGAAGTCGGGCCACAACACCTCGGTGAAATACAACTCCGAGTACGCGATCTCCCACAGCAGATAGTTGGAGATGCGGAACTCGCCCGACGTGCGCACCATCAGGTCAGGGTCGGGCATGTCGGGGCGATACAGATAGCGCCGGATCATCTTCTCGTCGACCTTCGCCGGGTCGATGCGCCGTGCCGCGGCGTCTTCGGCGATCCGCCGGACCCCGTCGGCCAGTTCGGCACGCCCGCCGTAGTTGAACGCGAACGTCAACGTCAGCCGGCGGTTCCCTGCCGTCAACTCTTCGGTCTCTTCGATACGCCGTCGAACTCGGGCCGGTACCCGTCCACCGCGTCGGCCCATGAATCGCACCCGAACGCCCTTACCGTGCAACTCGTCGCGTCGCGTGAGCAACAAGCGTTCGTTGAAGTTCATCAAGAATCGGACTTCGTCGAGTGGGCGGCGCCAGTTCTCGGTGCTGAACGCGTACACCGTCATCCATGGCAGACCGATCTCGAGCGCGCCTTCGACGGTGTCGAAGAGTGCTTCTTCGCCCGCAGCATGGCCTTCGGTGCGTTTCAGGCCGCGACGTTGCGCCCACCGGCCGTTCCCGTCCATGACGATCGCGACATGGTTCGGGATCCGGTTCAATTCGATGCCGTGCCGCTCGGTCACGCCGTGCACGGTACCCGTGCCTCGCGGTCGGCTTGGGCTTCGTCGGCCCATCTCCACGGCATCTTCACGGCGGGTGGCTTCGTCGTGCGCCCCGTGCTCCGACCGATCGACCGGTCGGAGTACGGTCGGGCTCGTGCAGACGCGCCATGGGGGATGGACGGTCGTGGCCAATCCGGCAGCGGGCCGCAGCCGGCGACGCAGCGTGCAACGGCTCGCCGAACTCGAAGCTCGCACCAGCATCCTTCGCTCCCGTGGCCTCGACGTCGTGATCGAACGTTCCACCTCCCTCGACCACGCTCGAGCGCTCGCAACGAACGCTGCGGCCGCCGGTCGAGACTTGGTCGCGGCGGGAGGCGACGGCACGGCAGGCGCGCTGGCGGGCATCGCAGCCGAGCACCACCGGCGATTCGCGGTCGTGCCGATCGGCAGCGGCAACGACTTCGCCCGGGTCCTCGGGATCGACCGCAAGGACCCGGTCGCCGCGCTCGAACTGCTCGACGACGATCGCGGGATCGACCGCACGATCGACCTCGCGCAGGCGAACGACCGCTGGTACAACTGCGTCACCTGTTCGGGATTCGACGCGGAGGCCAACCGGTGGGCCAACTCGGTCACTCGCCTCACCGGAACACCGTTGTACATCGCTGCGGTGCTCCGAACGCTCGTGGTCTACCGCCCGCAGCCGTTCGTGGTCACGGTCGACGGCGTCGCGCACGAACGGACTGCGTGGATGGTCAGCGTCGCCAATACGACAACGTACGCCGGAGGTATGCAGATCGTTCCGACGGCCGAGATCGACGATGGCCTGCTCGACGTGTGCATCGTCGGCGACGTGTCGATCGCGAAGTTCTTGTGGAACTTTCCCAAGGTCTTTTCGGGCAAGCACGGCTCAACCCACGGCGTCGAGTTCCTCCGCGGCCGTGAGATGACCGTCGAGACGGCCGGTCATGCAGCGGGCGAGCTCTGGGCCGACGGTGAGCGCGTCGACTCGCTTCCCGCGACGATGCGGGCGATTGCTGGAGCGTTAGTGGTTCGGGTGCCGTCCTGAATCCCCGGCGGCCGCTGCATCGGCTGCCAACGACGGTTCGGATCAGGCGGCTTCTTCGACAATCAGTGTCGCGACCATGCCACCCGCTCGGTGCCCGGGCACGTCGCAGAACACGGTGTATTCGCCGGCCTCGACCGCGTACGTCGCCGATGCGCCGGGTCCGTCGAACTTCGGGAACGGCGACGGCGGGGGCGACGAGAAGACGAGCGTGTGGCCACCATCGCCGCCGAACGTCAGCTCCAGGCAACCCGCAGGCACGGCATATTCGGTCTTGTCGAATTTCAACGAGTTGAAGCCGACGATCTCGAGCTGGTTCTCCGCCGGTTCGCACTCGACTGCGGTCTCGGCTGCCACTTTCTCCTGGGCATCACCGACGCTGAGCCACCCGGCGAAGAGCACGGTGCCGAGCGCGACGACCGAGAACACTGCAAGCGTGTGCGAACGCATCTTCTTCGCGGCTGCGAACGAGGTGGCGAACACCAAGATGAGCACGGTCACGATCCCCGCGATCACCACCGGCAGCACCGGGTGGCCGTGCGAGGCGGCCTCGGCGCCTTCATCGGAGTGCCCGCCACCCGTGCCGGCGAGGAACACGCGCGACAAGTTCGCGACGACGAAAATGATCATCGCGACCGCGCCCATCGGCAGTAACACGGGTGACACGAAGCGGTCGAACAACGTCTGACCGTGCGTGGTCCGCTGCAGGCCGCTGACGGCGGCCGGTGCAGCCGGCTCGACGTCGGTGGTCGCGCCGTCGTCGGCTGCAGCCGGGTCGTCGGTGGCGGGGGTGGTCTCGTCACTCATCAGGATGCCTCGATGGTCAGGGTTGCAGTTCGAGCAGTTCGCGGTCGAGGTTGCGGGTCACGCGCCCCGGCCGCGGATCGGGTTCTTCACTCGCATACCAGCGGAAGAAGACGATAGCGATCACGATCCACATCACTCCGCCCGTCACCGTCTTCATGACGATGCCGGCGTTGCGCATGTCTTCGAGGGCGCCGATCCCGAAGAGTCGATCGGTCCGGTCGTAGACCTTGAACAGCACGTCGTCACCGTAGGTGAGCCAGGCTGCGGGCACGGTCGGAATGATCGATTGGAGGAACAGGTACACCATGCCGATCGGCGAAAACAGGCGCGGAATCTCCGGCAACGGCGACAGGATCGGAAGCCAGACGATGAGTGCCGATCCGAGGACAACGATGTGGACGCCAAGGTGATACCACGGGTTCGTCACCGCTCGTTCGACGACCGGCGGCAGGTGCGTCATGACCACAACGAGGTTGAAGAGCAGCGTCGCAGGACCGAAACGCGCCATGAAGCGAATCACGCCGAGCGTGCGGGT
Source organism: Actinomycetota bacterium (assembly GCA_005772765.1). Classification (GTDB taxonomy): domain Bacteria; phylum Actinomycetota; class Acidimicrobiia; order IMCC26256; family PALSA-610; genus SXJQ01. The sequence goes on along the minus strand of SXIR01000218.1, from coordinate 8,074 downwards.
CCGGAGCAACAGCGCACGCAACATCCATGCCGGGGTCGCGATCAGCAGAAACGGCGCCGCCACCATGGTGTAGGTGAAGTGCTGGAGCATGTGCACGCTGAAGAGATAGCCCTCGGCGACATCGTGCATCGGCCAGTCCGACGCCAACCAGATCGCGAACACGCCGAATCCGAATGCCAGTTGCTGGATCCGGGTCACTGGTCGCTGCGGATCGGGGGCATGACGAGGTCCGAACCGCACCACGGCAATCGCGTACGCGGCAATCAACCCGCCAACGACGAGCCAGACGTCGAGATGGGCCGACCAAGCCGGGACGCCAACGCGCATCGTCAGGGCGTCGCCTCGGCCGCCGTGTCGTCGGTCGGAACGCTGTCGTCGGGTGCGTCAGTCGGCGCGTCGCCCTCGGCGACCGGCGCCTCCGCCGATGGCGCTGGCGTCAACTCCGGAATGGTGTTGTGATCCGACGGCCATGCGTTGAGGGCCATCACGATGACGGCGTACAGCACCGGAGCGCCGATCAATCCGACGATGAAGAAACGTCGCAGAATCGGTTTGTCCATTTTGAGGTGCATGTACCAGCTGACGACCAGGTAGAACTTCACCAACGCCATCGAGAACAGCAAGAACATGATCCAGTTCGGGCCGACCGTGTCACGGTTGAGATAGCTCACGCCGACTTCGAGCGCGGTGATGATGACGAGTACCACCGCGATCATCACGTACTGGCGCGGACCAGGGTGGTCGTGCGCCTCGTGCGCCTCGACCGCTCCGGGGGCCGCGGGGACGAGCGCCGTCGTACCCGCTTCGAGTTCTGCAACCTCGGTGGTGCTCATGGATTCCTCTAGCTGTAGGGAACGAGGTAGATGACGGTGAAGATCACGATCCAGACGATGTCGACGACGTGCCAGTACAGACCGGCGACCTCAACGGCCTCGGCGTGTTCCGGACCGAGTTGACCTTGCAATGACCGGTACAGCAACTGGAGCAACCAGAAGATGCCAACGGTGACGTGGGCACCGTGGAGCCCGGTCATCACATAGAACGTCGGCCCGAACAAACCGGTCTGGAGTCGAATGCCCTCGCGGTAGAAGTTCGTGAACTCGTACACCTGCGCCGCGATGAAGACGAGTCCGAAGACCGCAGTCGCCGCCAGCCAGATCCGCGTCCCGCGATGGTCAGCCCGTTGGATCGCCGCCAGGGCCAACACCATCGTGAGCGACGACATCAACAAGACGAACGACGTGCTCGAGGTGAACGGGATGTCGAAGATCTTTTCGAGATCGCCGTCGGCGATGCCCGCGGATTCGAGCGCAGCCCGGTCACGGCCTCGGTAGATCAGGTAGGTGCTGATGAAGGCGCCGAAGAACAAGCACTCCGAAGACAGGAACGCCCACATCGCCAGCTTCACATGGCTGATGCCGGTATTCGTTTCGGCGTGCGCATGGGCACCTGCGGCTTCGACGTGACCGCCGCCCGCCGCGACGACTGCAGTGCTCATCAGTGATCCTCCTCGGCGGTGTGGGGTTCGATCGCCCACGCCGTCAGGCCGAACATCAACACGAAGACACCGAGGCCGAGCACCCACCACGCCTTGAAGACGAAGCCGTAACCCATGATCGGTAGACCCAACGCCAGCACGAACGGCCAGAACGACGGCGACGGGAGGTGGATGTGTTCAGCGTGCTCTTCGGCGTGGGTGTCGGCTGCGCTCGCGCCCCGCGGCAACTTCACGAGGCGACCTTCGTCGTCTTCGGTGTATTTCTGGTGCCAGAAGTCGTCGAAGCTGTGCACCTCGGGAATCGTCGCGAAGTTGTACACCGGCGGCGGCGACGGGATGCTCCACTCCAACGTGCGGCCGTCCCACGGGTCATCGCCGGCGAGTTCACGCTTCTTGGCCGACACGGCGATGTTGACGACGAACACCAGCGCGGAGAGGGCAATGATGAACCCACCGACCGTTTCGATCTGGTTCAGCGTTTCCCAACCGAACCCTTCGCCGTAGGTGTAGGTCCGTCGCGGCATGCCGCGGAGGCCAACGAGGTGCATCGGTCCGAACGTCATGTTGAACCCGATGAGCATCAGCCAGAAGTTGATCTTGCCGAGGCGTTCGTCGAGGAAGTGCCCGAACATCTTCGGCCACCAGTAGTAGAAGCCGCCGAAGAAGGCAAAGATCAGACCACCGAACAGCACGTAGTGGAAGTGCGCAACGATGAAGTACGTGTCGGTCTGCTGCGAGTTCGACGGCACGATCGAGTGCATGACGCCCGACAGGCCGCCCAGGGTGAACATCGCGATGAACCCGAGCGAGAACAGCATGGGCGTTTTGAGTCGGACCGCGCCGCCCCACACCGTGCCGAGCCAGTTGAAGATCTTCACGCCGGTCGGCACACCGATCGCCATGGTTGCGACACCGACACCGGTGAGTGCAGCCGGGCCCAGCCCCGTCGCGTACATGTGGTGGGCCCACACACCCCAGCCGACGAATCCGATCGCGATGCCCGAGAACACGACGACGCGTGCACCAAAGAGCGGCTTGCGGGAGAACACCGGAAGGATCTCCGACACGATGCCCATGCCGGGGAGGATGAGGATGTACACCTCGGGGTGCCCAAAGAGCCAGAAGAGGTGCTGATAGAGCAGCGGGTCGGAGCCGATGCCGTTCGCGAGATCGGCGTTGAAGAAGTGCGTGCCGAAGTTGCGGTCCATGTAGACCTGGATCAGCGCCGCGGTCACCGGCGGCATCGCGAACAGCGTCAGGAACGCGATCACGAAGATCATCCAGACGAAGACCGGCATCTTCAACAGCGTCATGCCGGGTGCTCGCATGTTGAGCGTGGTGACGATGAAGTTCAGCGCCGAAGTCACCGAGCCGATACCCATGAAGATGAGGCCAACGGTCCAGAAGTCGGGCCCGTAACCGGGCAGCGAACCCGATGACAACGGTTGGCTCGTCAACGGCGCGTACCCGAACCAGCCACCGTCGGGGGCCGAGCTCCACAAGAAGCTCGAGTACATGAAGATCCCACCGAACAAGAAGACCCAGTAACCGAGCATGTTGATGCGCGGGAACGCGACGTCACGCGCTCCGATCATCAGCGGCAAGAAGTAGTTACCGAACGCGACGGCCATCGGCATACCCACGAGGAACACCATGGTGGTGCCGTGCATCGTGAACATCTGGTTGTAGACCTTGGCCGACAACACCGTCTGGTCGGGACCGACGAGCTGCATGCGGATCAGCAGCGCTTCGAGGCCCGCAATGATGAAGAACACGAGCGCGGTCGCACCGTAGAGGATGCCGCTGCGTTTGTGGTCGACCGGGGTGAACCACGAGAACGCGCCGGTGGTCTTCGTCGGCCGGGCGAGCACACCGGACGGGTGTGCGCCTGCGCCGAGCGCCTGTTCGACCGTGGTCACTTCGCTCCCTCCAGCTCGAGCAGGAACTCGGCAATGTCCCGAGCTTCTTCCTCGGTCATTCCTGACTTCTCGAAGTTCAGCATGCCTTTGCAGCGTTCACCGGACTCGGTAAGCGGCTTGTCGCACTGCATGGGTTTGAGCTCGCCGGCATGCCAGATCCACTCGGTCAACTTGTCGACGTCGAAGCTGCCGTCGTCGTTCAACAAGTCGAGCTTGGCACCCGCGAACGTCGTGCGGTCGGGGAGGTGGGTGAGGTTCGGTCCCGGACGCGCGTTGGCGCGAGATCCATCGCGGATACCAGCGTCGGCATCGGGGTCGACGCCACCCATGTAGTGGCACGACACGCAACCCCATTTGGTGGTGATGCCGAGTTCTTCGGCTCGAGCGACACGCTCAGCCGACCAGACCTCGTTCTGGCCCTTCGCCCAATCGAGGAAGTCGGACTCCTCGTGGACCTTGACCTTCAGCCGCATGTCGGCGTGCGACAGACCGCAGTACTCGACACATTGGCCGTAGAACCACTGGCCGATGTCGTCGGCTTCGGCGATGAACCACATCTCGTTCGCGCGACCGGGGACGACGTCCTTCTTGCCGGCAAGGCTCGGCACCCAGAACGAGTGGATCACGTTGTCCGACAACAATCGAAAGTGCACCGGACGGTCGGCCGGGATGTGGAGTTCGTTCGCGGTGTTGACGTCGAAGTCGATCGACGAATCGAGTTCGCCGAGGTTGGTGTACTGGTACTCCCACCACCACTGCTTGCCGTACACGGTGACTTCGAGCGGCGCCTTGTCGTACTTGGCTTCGAGTTCGGCCGACGAGGCATCGAGGTCCCAGATCAGGCTGACCGTCGGGACCGCCATGATCGCCATGATCAACGCGGGAACGACCGTCCATCCGATCTCGAGGGTCGTGTTGCCGTGCACCTGGCGCGGGTTCTCGTTCCCCGGTCGTTCGCGGAACCGCAACGCGACGTAGACGGTCGCGCCGAGGATGAGTGCACCGATGACACCAGCCGGAATCATCCAGAACTCGAGCAGGCCGATCTGACGCTCGGCGACATCGCCACGCGGGTCGAGTGGGTTGGACTCCTTGTCGGAGCCGTCACTGCAGGCAGCGAACATCAGCACCGCGGCGGTGAGCAACGCGACGCGCACCGCCATCGGGCGGAGTCGTCGCGGCCATTTGCGACTGGTCATGCAGCAATCCCCGGCTTCTTGGTGTCGGTTCTGAGTTCGGTGACTCGACCTCGGCACTCCGTGAACCTGGGCCGGATCGAGCCGTCGATCGGGCCGTCGGATCAGGTGGAGTCTTCGGAACGAATCCCCTTCGTCCGAGGTCGCCCTCGCACGTGCGCGGCACTCTATCGGCGGCCTCGTTCGCGGTGTCGGATTGTGGAGCGCACTCGCGGTCGGGTCCGTTTCGTGCACTTCACCGCGCACCGCGAGGATGTGGCGTTCTCGAATTCACAAGGCAGGTCGCGGCACTCGCGCAGGAACGCTCGGGTCGATCGCCCCGGACGAACGTGGTCCTGACCTCGCGCCGGTACCGGCGCGCCAATCGACGACCGCGGGCCTTACAGTCCGAGGCGGTCGAGCCGGTTCGCGCGGCGTTGCCAGTCGGGATCGACCCGCACAACGGTGTCGAGATGCACCCGAGCACCCAGTAACCGCTCGAGTTCATGGCGGGCCGACTGGCCGGCCGCTTTGAGCCGCTCACCACCGTGTCCGATCACGATGCCCTTTTGCGAGTCGCGTTCGACGCGCACGACGCAGCGAAACGCAAGAACGATGTCACCGGTCTTGGTGGTGCGTTCTTCGAAGTCTTCGACCATCACCGCGATCGAGTGCGGTAGCTCGTCGCGGGCATCGGCAATGAGCTTCTCGCGCAACAACTCCGCCACGAGGAACGTTTCGGGCTGGTCGGTGACGACATCGTCGGGGTAATAGTGCGGGCCCTCGTCGAAACGCGACTCGATTTCGGCGATCAGGCCATCGACGCCATCACCGGTCTTTGCGGACAGCGGCACGTAGGCAGCGAAGGAACCGAGGCTGCCTTCGGCGTCGATCGGTCCGCCGAGCGCAACGAGCCGTTCGATGATCGCGCCCCGGTCCGTTGCATCGACCTTGTTCACGACGCAGATCGACGGCGTACCCGACTCGTGGACGAGCGCGGCGATGTGGCGGTCGCCAGGACCGATGGGACGATTCGCCTCGATCAGCATGCACACCACGTCGACCGAACCCAGTGCGTCGAGTGCCCGTTGGTTCGTGCGTTCCCCCAACAACGTGCGGGGCTTGTGGATCCCGGGGGTGTCCAACACCACGATCTGACTGGTCGCTGTCGTCCGCACCCCGCGGATTTCGGTGCGTGTCGTTTGCGGACGGTCGGACACGATCGCCACTTTGCGGCCCACGATCGTGTTGACGAGCGTGCTCTTGCCGACGTTGGGACGACCGACCAGCGTGACGAATCCGCTGCGAAAGGTCACGACGCGCGACTGGTCTCGGTCGATGTCTCGTGATCGTCGACCACTGGAAGCACCGTGACCAATACCGATTGCACCCGTCGGTTCTCGACTCGCTCCGCGCAGAACTCGAGTCCGGCGAACTCGATGCAGTCGCCGTCGTCGGGAACCCGACCGAGCAGGTTGAGCACGAGCCCACCGACGGTGTCCCACTCATCGTCGGGCAACTCGACCTCGAGCAGTTCGTTGATCTCGTCGATGTTGGTGCCGCCCGGAACCCGGATCACGGTTTCGCTCAGTCGTTCGATTTCGGGTTCCTCGACGTCGTACTCGTCGGCGATTTCGCCCACGATCTCCTCGAGGAGGTCTTCCATCGTGATGAGACCCGCGGTGTCGCCGTACTCGTCGACGACGATTGCCATGTGGAACTTCTCGGTGCGCATCTGATGCAACAGGTCCGAGACCTTCTTGCTCTCGGGCACGAATTGCGCGTCGCGCAAACACGACCGCAGGTCGCCGGCACCGTCGCCTTGCGCGCTCAGACGGACCAAGTCCTTCAGATAGACGAGACCGACGATGTTGTCCGATGCATCCTCGAACGCGGGCAAGCGCGAGAAGCCGGCGTCGATCATGCGACCGATTGCGTCGTCGACGCGTTGGCCGACTTCGACGGCGACGATGTCGGGACGTGGGCGCATGACCTCGCGCACAACAGTGTCACCGAACTCGAAGATCGAGTGGATCATCTGACGCTCGTCGGCTTCGATCTCGTTTTCGGCGACGGCGACGTCGGCGAGCTCACGGATCTCGCGTTCGGTGACGAACGGTCCGTCTTTCAACCCCTTGCCAGGGAGGATCCAGTTGACGAAACCGAGCAGACCTCGCACTGCCCACTTCAAGGGCCAGAACTGGGTGAGCACGTACAGAAACGGTGCGACGGCAAGCGCGGCACGAGTCGAATGTTGGAGGGCCCAGGTCTTCGGCGCGGCTTCGGCGAAGACGAAGAACACAACGACGTTGAGCACGAGTCCGACGACCAGGCCCCACGGCCCGAGCCCGTCGGCCAACAAGATGCCGAGGACGTTGGCGGTCACGATCTGCGCGCCAAGTGCGAGCAGCGTGACCGCGTTGACGGTCGCCTCGGGCTCGTCGAGCACCTTCACGAGCATCTTGGCGCCGCGGCGTTCGTCGTCGGCGAGGGCGCGGGCTCGCGGTCGGCTCATGCGCAGTACCGCGGTCTCCGCGATCGCGAGCACGATCGCAAAGAGGAACAGAACAAGGATCGCCGCGATCGAAACCCACTCGGCAGTTTTCATGACGCAGCTCGACTGGTCAGTGCGGCAGTCGGGTGCCGAGTGGGGGTCGTCGACGACTCAGGATCTGGATGTGGACCGGACTTCACCGGCCGTCCTCTCTCTCGGGGGATTCGAGCAGCGCGAATTCGGCCAACAAGACTCGTTGTCGTTCTTGCATCTCGGCTTCTTCGCTCGGCTCGGCGTGGTCGTAGTTGAGCAGGTGGAGCACGCCGTGGACCACCAACAACGCGAGTTCGTCACCGATTTCGACACCGCGAGTGGCCGCTTCGCGAGCGGCGAAGGCCGGACACACCAAGACATCACCGAGGATCGAGGGCGGTTCGGAACCAGCTCCCGAGGGTGAGCCCGGGCCACGATCGGCGTTGTCAGGCGAACGTCCTGACGACGGGACTTCGTCGTCCATCGGAAAGGCCATGACGTCGGTCGGCCCGGGTTCGTCGAGAAAACGTTCGTGGTAGTCCGCCATTGTCGTCTCGTCGACGAACACGATGGTGAGCTCGGCCTCGCGCCCGGCCCGCTCGCGTTCGAGGACAAGATTCGCCAAACGGACGTAGCGGTCGAGATCGATCGGGACATCGGTCTGTTCGTCGAACGCTTCGACGAGGTGGGTATCGAGGCTCATCGTCGGCCCTTCGGTCGGTTCGCACCCCGGGGCTGGGTCGATTCGTGCTGAGCGTAGGCATCGACGATGTCCTGCACGATCCGGTGTCGAACGACGTCGGCACCCGAGAGGTCGACGAACACGAGGCCGTCGACGTTGCCGAGCACATCGCGCACCGCGAGCAACCCGCTGCGACCGCGGCCCTCGGGCAGGTCGATCTGGGTCACGTCGCCGGTCACGATGGCCTTCGAGCCGAGCCCGAGGCGGGTCAGG